>NZ_CBQR020000145.1 GCF_000455485.1 Gorillibacterium massiliense | reverse complement strand
GATACAGCCAGACGTCTCCAACTCGGTACTGCGTAATATCTGTCACCCACTTTTGGTTCGGCGCATCGGCTTGAAATTGACGATCCAAGCTATTCTTTACGACACGATCACCTATGTTCCAAGTGCGGCTATTGTGGCGGTATTTTCGTCGAACCCTAGAGCGTAGCCCCATTTCTTGCATTAACCGCAAAACCTTTTTGTGGTTCATCCACACGCCCTGATCCTGATACATGAACAGTTGAACTTGTCGATATCCGTAGATGCCGTTGTAGCGTTCATAAGTAGCAGAAACTTGTTGTCTAGACGTCGCGTCTTTGTCTTCATCCTTTCGTCTTACATAGGCATAAAATCCGCTTCTTGAGATGCCTACTTCTTTACAGAGCTCTGTAACGTTAAAGCTTTCACGGAGCTCGTCGACAAGCCGATACTTCTCTGGTACACCTCCGCCTTCGTAATGGCCAACCACTTTTTTAGAACGGCATTCTCTAACTCCAAGCGTTTGACATATCGGTTCTCATCAATGTACTTTTTTCGCTTTCCACGATGATCCATGAGGCCATAGTCGCCCATCTGCTTGAACCGACGCATCCATATCTTTAGTCGGCTTATGTCCTCAATCCCCAATGCTTCTGCCACTTTCTGCTTTGTCATTCCTTGAAGCCGCATCTCTATAGCTTTCTTCTTTGTTTCAAAACTGTACGTACCATGCTTTTGTCCCTTTTTGTCCATAACGAAAAGCACCCCCTATAGTTTTCATCGGTTTAACACCAGGGTGTTTTTCCAATGTCTACTATAAGGGGTGCACTTCAGCGCCGACAAGGTTTTTCTCCTTATTGAAACCGGGGCGAACCGTCCCCGTTCCAGTTTAGCTTCATGATCATGGCATGGCGGTTGGGGTCGTACAGCGGATTGCCTTCGATCTTCTCGTAAGGCCGGGCGTGAAAAACAACTACATCCTCCCCGTCCTCCGAGAGAGTAAAGCTGTTATGCCCCGGTCCGTACAGCTTGCATTCCGGGTCTGTAACCATCACAGGGTAGCGGGACTTGCTCCAGGAGCGGGGGTCCAGCATATCGGCATCTGCAGATGCGGTCAACAATCCCATGCAATAGCAAGCGCCCGTGCCGCTGGCGGAATATGCAATATATACTTTGCCACCACGGATCAGCACAGCCGGCCCTTCGTTCACCCAGAAATCCACCCGTTCCCAATCGTAGTCCGGTGTGGACAACAGCACTTGAATAGTTTTCAGCTTCAAGGGCGACTCCATCTCCGCGATATACAAATTGGAGATCCCTTTTTCCCCGCCAACCTTCTGCGCCCAGACAAAGTAGCGCTTGCCGCGATTCTCGAAAACGGTGGCGTCCAGGGAAAAATCCGTAAAGGAATACGGATCACCCTCCGCTCTTTGCATCATGCCCCGCTCGATCCACTCGCCAGTCAAAGGGTCATCGGCGGCGCACTCCAGAACATAGGGACGAATCTTCCAAATGTCCTCCCGTTCTCCCGCCGCAAAATAGACGTACCATTTGCCGTCCAAATAATGCAGCTCCGGGGCCCAAATATGCTCGCTCATGGGGCCGCTTTCGTGTCTTTTCCAAATGATCACCGGGCTGGCTTCCGCAAGGCCGCGGATCGTAGCCGATCTCCTTAATTCGATACCGTCATATGCGGGGACGGAGCCCGTAAAGTAATACATGCCGTCGGAATGCCGGTATACATAGGGATCAGCCCGTTGTTCCAGCAAAAGAGTAGAATCCAATTCGGTTTTCATCCGCCATCCTCCGATGTTGTTTATCTCTAAAGTCAAAAGCCGCAAAGCCACAATACAGCGGTTTAAAGACAGCGGCTTAAAGCTTCATCAAGAGTGAATCCGGTTGTACATGTAGTACCAGGTCATCTCGCCAACCGTGTAATAAGGGGTAAATCTTCTCGTCAAAAAATCATAACCCGCCACATGCCCTTTATCGGTGATGAACGTAAAGGCCTCGCTTTCGACGGGATGAATCCAATCCTCCGGATGATCCACATCGCCGATGAACTGGGTCATTTTATCCGCCACCAAAACCAGCGGCCCGTAATTCAGCGCTACAATGTCCGGATTCCGGGCGTCTACCGCCTTAAAGTACAGCGAATAAGGGAACTCCACCTCGACCAGATCGCCATCCTGCCATACCCGATTTACCTTCGCCCACTCGCCCGGAACGATCCGGCATTCTACCACTTCGCCATTTACTATCAAACGGTTTGCACCGCCTGCCCAGGATGGAACCCGCAGCTTCAACTGAAACTCTACCGGCTCACTGGCGGAAATCCGCAGCCTGACTTGGCTTTCTTCCGGATAGCTCGAATAGTTTTCAACGCCGACGGCAACCCCGTTATGGGTCCATTTTACTTTGGAGGGGAGGTATTGGCTGATATACAAGCTAGTCTCGTCCTGATAGTAGAGCATGTTGGCATACTCCGCCACGTCCTGAGGAAAAGTCCCGGTGCAGCACTGCCATTCGAAGGCCTCTCCGCCGTCCTGCATTCTCCGGTCCTCAACGGATTTGATGGCGCCATCCAGAAAGTAATTGGCATAATACATGACTCTGCCGTGAGAATCGATGGGCAGCTGTCCACCGGTTCCGTTGTAGAGCAGTTTTTCCACCCAGTCGCCATACTTGGCATCTCCGGTGTATTGCAGCAAATAGTTGCAAAATTTGAACACCGCCCAAGCGCAGCAGGAGATTTCGCAGCTTCCCCACGTGTCGTTGCGGGTGACTTGCGAGCCGCCGAAATTGGTATAGAACGGACTTGCCAAAGTGATGTCCCAAGTGGATTTCAAGGAATCTCCCAGATAGCCCTCGTCCTCCGTGAACAAGCATTCCGCCGGGCCATATCCGCCTGTGGCAAAAATGTGATGGGTGGTGATTTCATCATAGGCGATTTTCATGGCCGACAAGTACCGCTCATCCTTCGTCGTCTCGTAAGCCCGGGCAGCGCTGGACAAGCTATTCACCTGACTATACGCATGGCGAGGGCCAATGTGAAAGTCACGGCTGTTCATTTTATCCCACAAATAATCGTAATCCCACAGTTCGGCGAAAGCCTTATACTTCTCATCCCCGGTCAATTGATAGGCGCGGTAGAGATTCTCAGGCAAGGTATACCACTCGATCATCTGATTCGTCCAAAGCTCGTGATCCTGCAGCCCATCGCGCTTGATATCCCGCTTGAACCGCCGTGCCGCAAAATCCGTCAACCGGGACATATATTTGGCAAGCTTTTCGTAACCCAAGTACTCGTACAGATCCAAAAAGCCGCCCATCAATTTGTCGTAGACATAGGTGTCATGATCGTACAAATTATCAGAACGGTCCGCACAGCGTATCCATTCCTCGATCAGGTACAGCGCCTTCTCCTTCAGCCGATAATCTCCGGTTACCCGATAGAGCTTGGCGAAGGCTCCCAGCTTTTGCCCGAAGGTGCTGGCGTTTTTTCCATACCACCCAGCCAGCCCATTGGCATCGGAGTGCACACCTGCCTGTTGCCGGAAAATATGAAGCAAATCGTAATTGGGAATCTCCAAATACACTTCAATGGTTTCGTCCAGCTGCCGCTTCCAATGGCTGTTTTTCAATGCCACGTTGGTGTATTCAAAAGCTTTCAAGGGATTTGCACTTTTCACCGCGCTCATCTCCGCTCTCCTCCTTACCCTTTGACGGAACCGATCATGACGCCTTTATCAAAGTATTTTTGGATGAAAGGATACACCAGCAAAATCGGCACCGTAGATACAATAATGACCGCGTACTTGACTTGGTCGGCGTATTGCTGGGCGTAACCGCCTGCCGCTCCTCCGGCGCCCGCGCCTTGAGAGAACACTTGGTTGGACAGCAAAATGTCCCGAAGAATGATCTGCAGCGGCTGCAGGTTATTGCTGCGGATATAAATCAAGCCAGTAAAGAAGTCGTTCCAGTGAGCCACAAGGTAATACAAACCGATAACGGAAACCACCGCTTTTGACAACGGCAGGGCCACCTTCGTAAAAAACTGGAAGTGGGTGCAGCCGTCCATGGACGCCGCTTCGAACAAATCCTTCGGAATGGACGATTCAAAGAATGTCCGAGCGATGATCAAGTTAAACACGTTGACGCAAAACGGAAGGATAAACACCCACATGCTGTTGACCATGTGAATATCCTTGATCAGCAAATAGGTCGGGATCAAGCCGCCGCTGAAAAACATAGTGAATACGAACAGGAACATGATCACCCGTCTTGCCCGGAATTCCGGCCGGGACAGCACATAAGCCGCCGGCAGTGTGAACAGCAGGTTCACAGCCGTTCCCAAAAAGGTATAAATGATAGTATTGGTATAGCCGGTCCATATGCGGGAATCCTGAAAGATTTGCTTATATCCGAACAAGCTCATATTCCGCGGGAACAGGGTCACTTTCCCCGTCGATACTAAGGTGGAGTCGCTTATGGATGCGATGATGATGAAATAGAGCGGGTACGCAATGATCACGAAGACCAGCGCCAGCAAAAGATAGACGACAAGATCGAATACGATATCTCCAGCCGTTTTGTTTTTGAAAAAGGTCATGCCTTTGCCTCCTTAACGTACAGTTCCTGCCAGGGGTCCTTCCCCTTACCACAAGCTGTTGTTCGTCGACCTTCTCGAAATGGCGTTCATCGCGTAGAGGAAGATGAAGTTGATCAAGGTATTGAACAAGCCGATGGCTGCCGAGTAGCTGAACTGGTTGCTCTTGATCCCGATTTTGTATACGTAGGTAGCGATAACCTCGGATACGGGAAGATTGAGCGAGTTTTGCATCAGGAACACTTTTTCAAATCCGGTGCTTAATACGCTGCCCATGCTAAGCACGAAGAGAATGATGATCGTCGGGATAATCGCCGGGATATCCACATTGCGGATCGTCTGCCACCGGTTAGCGCCGTCGATTTTCGCGGAATCGTATAATTGAGGGTCAACTGTAGACAGAGCCGCCAAATAAATGATGCTGTTCCAGCCGACATGCTGCCAAATATCCGACAGGACATAGGTGGGAACGAAAAATTTCGTGGAGCCCAGCAGATTGACGTTCTGCAAGCCGGAAGCTGTGATAAGCCGGCCGATGACGCCGGTGTTCGGGGAAAGCAGCACGACCAACATCCCGACCATGACGACGACAGAGATGAAGTGCGGCATGTAAACGGTGGTTTGCAGTATCTTTTTGATGCGCTTGCCAGCCAACTGATTGATCAGGAGAGCCAGAATGATCGGAGCGGGAAACCCGAGCAAAATCGTCGCCAGACTGATGGTCACCGTATTTCGCATCAAATCCCAGAACAGATAGCTGTCAAAAAACTGTTTGAAATAGAAGAGGCCCCGCCACTGTCCGCCTGTTAAGCCTTTGGAAAAGTCGTAGTCGCGGAACGCCAGTTGAATGCCATACATCGGGATATAATTGAAAATAAGGATAACGGCGATCGCCGGAATAATCATGAGCCAAAGTTGATGGTCGCGCTTGAACGTGTTCAAGACGGTGGGCTTCTTTTTCGCTTTGCTCTTCGTCATTTCCCCATTCACGACTTTTGTCTGGGAAAGCATGCCGTCACGCCCTTTCATTGGCGGAAGATGCTGCACCCCAAACGGCGCGCAGCATCCTCCTGCAATAAACTTGATTATTTATTGTTTTTCTTATAATCGTCGTAGTATTTTTGCATGATCTTCAGGTTGTCTGTGAGACCGGCTTTTTCGCTGTTCTTCACATAAGCATCCCATTCTTTGTCAATGCCGCCGTTTGTGATCCATTGGGAATATTTCGGCATGACCAAAGCCATCAGGTTGGTATTGTTGAGGCCCAAGGTGGAGTTGTCGGC
Organism: Gorillibacterium massiliense; assembly: GCF_000455485.1. Taxonomy (GTDB): domain Bacteria; phylum Bacillota; class Bacilli; order Paenibacillales; family NBRC-103111; genus Gorillibacterium; species Gorillibacterium massiliense. The sequence goes on along the minus strand of NZ_CBQR020000145.1, from coordinate 57,451 downwards.
GGTGCTGTACTTGATGAACATGCCCGGGAACACATCTTTTTCTTTATCGATCGCATCAAAGGTTGCTTTCAGCGGCTCCGTTTGTTTGATGTTGGAAGCCATATCCGTGCCGAGATTCAGTTTCAAATCGTCGGAGATATACATCGGGCCGTTGTCCGCCCAAGTGGACGTCCATTTCCAGGTACCCGGGTCCATGGCTGCGTCTGTCGGAGGCAGCACGCTGTACGTGCCATCACCGTTATCGGAAATGTTGGTGCCGAGAGAACCGAACAGAACCTGCATACTGACTTTCGGATCATACAGCTCGTTGATGAACTTCATAGCGGCTTCTTTGTTCTTGGTTTTTTCCGACATGGATACCATGTTGACGCCGTAGTTCAAAGAGTTGAAGTCGTAGTCCCAGGACAGCTTGTAATTGGCGTCGGCAGATACTTTCAAAGGCGCCATGGATTCATATTGCGGAGCCAGTGTGTTGCCTACGCGGTCTGTGATTTCCCAGCCCCAGGTAAAGCCGACGGTAGCTTTATCGCCGTTGCCGCGGGCTACGGCTTGGAACTTGGTGTAGTCTTGAGTAAAGACTTCCTTGTTGATCAGACCGGCGGCATAGCATTTATGCAGGAACTCGATCAATTGCTTGTAGCGTTCGTCAACGAAGAAGTTCTTGACTACGCCATCTTCCAGGAAGTAGCCTTGTCCGCTGCCGTCCGTCAAGGTGATGCCTAAGCTTCCCAAGAGCACCGTTGGCATAAAGTAACCTACACCACCTGTGCCGGCCGGTGCGAAATCCATCGGAATTTCATCTTTTGCTCCATTGCCGTTCGGGTCTTTATCCTTGAATGCCAGCAGCACATTGTAGAGCTCATCCCAGTTGGTCGGCATTTGCAAACCGAGCTTATCCAGCCATTGCTTGTTGATGTACTGTCTCGTTGCCGATGCCGGCCAGAATCTTTGGTATTTGGAGAGGCCGTAGATTTTTCCATCCAGTTGAGTGGAGATGGCTTTCGTTTCCGGCTTGGCTTCGAACATTGCCTTAACGTTAGGCGCATATTGATCAATGAGATCCGTCATGTCCTGGAACAAGCCGTTGAATTGGGCATACTCAGGGTCCGTAATGGCGTTCGGCCCGATGATCAAGTCCGGAATGTCGCCGCCAGCAAGGAGGGCACCTTTCTTCTGATCCCAATCCGCCGTAACCTCCTGCCACTCGATATTAACCCCTGCCCGGTCTTCCGCCTCTTGCAGCCATTTCATTTTGGATAATTCCTGAGTCAGCGGATGCTTGGTCATGATCGCCGTCAGCTTGACTTTCGCCCCCGAATTGCCCGAAGACTTTACCGTTGCAGCAGCATCTTTATTTTTGTCGCCGCCGTTTGAGCACCCCGCTACAACTGCCGTACCTAAACACAAAGCCATCAATGCAGGAAACAGTTTCTTTTTCAATTGCTTCTCCTCCATTTCGTTTGCTATATAGAAAGCGGTTCTGCGCAGAACGGAGTGAACCCGGCTGGTGCGCGTTTGTCCGCTTATCCCATGGTTGCGCTTACAGTGGAATGCGTTCGGTGCGGCACGCGTGGTGCCGCCCCTTACGTTATTTTTTTCGCATGACAAGGGGATAACAGGTCTCGGTTGCAAAATCCTCAGCAACCACCTTCAGCATAAATGCAGCTTCATTGCCGGGAACAGGAAGCTCCCGCGGGAGCGCCTCATCGATTAAGATGCCATCCAGATAAACCAAGGCGTTTTTGTGTGCCGGCGTCACCTTCATCCGTACCGATGCGCAATCCTTGGGGATCAGGCAGGTATAATCGGCAGAACCAGAGGGAACAGGCTCTCCTTTTGGAACGGTTGGGACAGCGGGAACATTATCATCCGACGCTCCGGCGAAAAAGTCGATTTGTTGAAGGTCGGCATTGTCATCATAGGGTTTCATGGTTCGCATCACATCGTAGACGGCGATTTTTTGTTCTCCAGCTTCGAAGCGAATGTCCACGGAGGTTTTCCCTTGGATCAGATTAGCCGGCAGCAGATACCGTTTCTCAAAGAAGGAGCGTTTCAGATCGGTCTCGACGGTTTCACTAATAAGCAGCTCGCCGTCTACCCGGATATTCAGCGTCATGCCATTGTTGCCGGTAAAGAAAACCACCGACAGGTACTGATCGGTTTGCGGGATCACCTTCATCCGGTAGCTGAACCAGCCTCCCGGATTGGCCCCCCGGAACGTGTAGCCGTCCCAGACACCGACATAAGTCTTCTCCCCCTGCACCTCATGCTTCAACTCATACTGGTCATTGCCTACGGGCAGGCTGTCGATGGTGGCATCCTTGATCCGCTGGTTGTCCTTGTTTTTCCGGATATGTGCCTGCAATTCCGCCGAATCCGGCTCCACAAGGGTCCAGTAAATACCGTAACGTTCGGAATGCTGCTTGTAATGAGGGGTAAAGATCAGGCGGTTGTCTTCGTCGGTATGGCGTAAACGAAAGACCGGCTTGTCCTTCTCCTTCACGAAGTGCTCCACAAAGCGCTCCAGCCACTGTTCCACGGTCATTCCTTTTACGGTGATGAAATCTTTGACCAGCATGCTCTTAGTAGGGACGCTGACCATGACTCCCGTTGCCGATAAGCTCATGTCCTCTTGCCCCAAAGCAGCGCTCAGCACGACGGGGCCGTATTGGAAGCCGATGACATGCGGGGCATCCGGCAAGGTGGAGTAGGAAACCTTCATCGGGAGGGTCAGACGGATTTCATCGCCATTTCGCCATTCCCGCTCCAACACCGCATAACGGCCACTCACCTGGAAGTTCAATTCAGCTCCATTCAAGTCGATCCGAGGAAGTCCCGCGATCCAGTCCGGCACCCGCAGATAAAGGGCCAGTTTTTTCGCTGCGCCTTCCGCCATTTGCAGCTTGAAGCTCACGATTTCCGCAAAGGGAATGTCCGCCTGTTGGATGAGCTTGATTTGCTGTTCCTCCCAATTCAATTCGGAGCCGATATATTGATTGACATAGAGCCGGTCATCCTGCTGAAAATAAATGCTGTCTCCCAGCTTCGTGAAGCTTTCCATCCCGGTTCCGGTACAGCACCAGAAATGGTCGAAGGGTGAGCTGTACACCTTGAAATAGCCCGTAGCCATCGGTTGAAAATACATCGTCATGCCTGTTTCCGGATTCTGTGAAGATAAGATGGCATTGATATAGTTTCTTTCGTAAAAGTCCGCGTATTTGGCGTCCCTGGTAATCCGGAATAATTCCCGGGTCAGCTTAAGCATGTTGTAGCTGTTGCAGGTTTCGCAGGTGAAGTTGGAGCGGTCCCGGTTTAAAATATCAGGCTCGCCAAAATGCTCCCATTCGCTATTGCCGCCAGTGATGTAGCTGTGATGCTCGACGACCATATCCCAAAACTTCATACAGGCTTCCAGGTAAAAGGCTTCGCTCTCTCCCAGCACGAGGTACCGGTTCAGGGCGCCGAGGAACTTCGGGATCGTGGTGTTGGCGTGTTTTCCCCGTAAAACATCCTTGCCCTCCCGGATCGGAGTGAATAGCGTCAGTTCATCAAACAAGTGCGCCGCTTCCAAGTGCTTGGGATCACGGGTTACCTTGTAAAGCTCATACAGGCAATCGTTCATCCCGCCGTACTCGACAGACAATACCCGAGTATGAACCTCTTCCGACCAGCTTGATGCGCGCCGGTACACCCAATCGCCCAATTTCGCGGCGACTTCATAAGCCACAGAACTGCCGGTAGCGGCATGAACCGCAATCAGCCCGGATAAAATTTTGTGCATCGTATACCACGGAACCCAAGCAGGCTGACTATTTTCCACCCGGTCAAATAAATCTTCCCGCGAGGCAAAAATGTATCCGCTTTCATTTTGGTAAAGCTTCAATTCGCCGATGATGTAATCGAGCCTTTTTCGGATGAACTCATCCTTCGTACTGCTGTAAGCTTGCGAGCAAGCTGTCAAATAGTGGCCCAATGTGTGTCCTTGAATCTCGGTGCTCTCCCAGCCGGGGTAACGTTCTTGCAACGCCTGCAGCCCAGCGGTTTCGCGAAAACCTGCAAGCAGCCGGTCCGGCTCAAATTCTTTCAAATACCGCAACTCTTGTTGAAAAGCATGAACATGATACCCTCCGGTTACATCCACTTGCTCCAAAGGAAAGCTTTTCAAGTGATTTTTGTCCGGTATAAGGTAAGGGGGGGCAGCAAATTCCATCGTGTGATCTTCACTCTCCAGGTTCATTATGTTCGGCTATCGATCACCCTCGGCTTAGTTTTAGCTTACGCTCCTCGCCCTTTTGGGTAAATAGATCAACGTTCGAATAAGTGTAAAAAGGTTAGTTAACTTTCCTCCTTTTCCCCGAACCATAAATCCGGGTATATGCCGCTTATATCTGAACTCTTCTATATTCACTCGTTGTTTTCATGAATTTTCAAGAAGCCAAACTGCCTTTATTGTGTTATCCTATTTTTGAATGCGGTTACTTTAGGTGTCAAAATGTTAGAAATGGTGGTGGATTCTTACATGATTGCCTATGAACTTTCCGTCGAAAACCCGGTTCAACTGGTGATGACCGGAAAATTTGTCGCCCCATCCCCGGAATGGATTCATTTGAACCGATTTTTGCTGGACTTCGAGCTGATCGTCATGACCCACGGAACCCTGTATATCGCCGGTGATAAAGATCACTTTGTTTTAAACAAAGGGGACTATTTGCTTCAGGCACCACTGACCAATCAGTACGGGTACAAATCGTCGGATTGCAGCTTTTACTGGCTCCACTTCACCACCAAGAACGAGATGATCCCCCGAAACATAGAAGAAGACGACTCTCCTCCGCGCGTGGAAGGGAAAGTCGTCATTCCTCAACAAGGCACATTGACCAGCCCGGAAAAAATCATCGTCATCATGAAGCAGCTTCAGGATTCCATCCGCTGCTATAACGAAAAAACGCTGAACGATTACATGTCCACCGTTATTTTGTGCGAATTGTACAACCAGCTTTTCCCGGCCAAGAAGGATTTCGATAAAACCTCCAAGCAAATGCAGTTGTACAACGACATCGTCGATCACATCAAATGGTTTCGCTATGAGAACCTGAAGGTTTCCGATGTGGCCGATTACTTCGGCTATAACGAAAAGTATTTATCCCACCTGTTTACCACCCTGTCTGGCGTATCGCTGAAGCAGTTCATTTTACAGCAGAAGATGGAAGCGGCGAAGTTCATCCTGTCGGATACCAATCAAAACATCAATGAAGTGTCCATGCGCCTAGGCTATCAAGACAGCCACCATTTCATGAAATCGTTCAAAAAGTTCGTCGGCTTGACGCCTACCGAATACCGCAACGCCTATTCCAAACGGCTGCTCTATTACGAGTGAATCAGGGACTGACGATCTCGGGCAGCAAATCGGGATACTTCTTTCGCCCTTCCGCGAGAATGAGGGCATCCAACTCCTTCGGGACGCCATTCATACTTTTATACTGCTTGCCGTTAATAAATAGGGTACTCAAATAGGTATCTTCCGGAGAGCTGCCGAATTTCAGAAAATAACAGTAGCCTACCCCATCCGGCATATCCGCCACGTACTGCAGCCGAAGCTCCGTTAACTTGGAAATGACAGTCTGGACGGTGTCCGGGTCGGATATCGTCAAGAGCTTGCCGTCCCCATAGCGAACCTCGATGCTGTGGATCTCATCCAGCGGCGTTGCCGTCAAATCCTCAAACTTAACGGTCTTCTCTTTGCCCAAAACCGTGCAACCGCTTATCAGCAAGATCGCAACCAGCAAAAACGCCATGAAACGCGGCATACCGGATCGCCCCCTCTCTTATAACCTTTAGACACGACCCACGCCACTTTTGTTGCATGCCGAACAAGCCGTTCCAAATGAGGAACGACCTTTTGTTATGCAGTCCATCTGAGCATTATTCGACTACCGGCAGCTCAACGGCAAACCGGATCCGTCTACCCACATAATCCGCCCGGATCCGGCCGCGATGCAGCTCTACGATCCGTTTGGCGATGGCAAGGCCAAGGCCTGCTCCTCCGGTGTCTTTTCTGGCGCTGTCGGCCCGGTAAAACTTTTCAAACAGCTGATCCAGCCGGCCCACCGTCTTCGGATCCGCTTCGTTTGAAAAGACTATTTCCGTCAGGTCCCCCTGCCGCTCCAGTTTCACTTGAAGCTCGGAAGGTTTAACGCTGTATTTGATCGCATTCGTCAAAATGTTCTCAAACGCCCTTACGATTTGATCGGCATCCCCTTCTACGTAAAGATCCTCCTCGGGTATCTTCAAGGTTACGGTCATTTCCTCTTTGTGAATGACCGGGGTATACTCACCGACCAGTTGCTCTAATAAAGAGCCCAGATTCACTTTTGCCCGGTTGATTTTGATGCCGGGGGTTGAGAGCTTCGTATAGTCGAATAATTCTTGAATAAGCGCCTGAAGGCTCAGCGATTTATGGTAAATGGTATTCACGTAATCGTTCATTTGCTCTTCTGTCGAATATTCTTTTCTCCTGAGCAAATCCACATAGCCGATAATCGACGTAAGGGGCGAACGCAAATCATGGGAAACGTTGGTGATGAGCTCATCCTTCGCGCTCTCGATGGCTTTTTCCCGGTCCAGCCTGATCCTCAGCTCTTGCGACATATAATTGATGCTGGCCGCCAGCTCGGCAAGCTCGTCGTTTCCGCGGATTTCAACCGTTGCACCTAAATTATTGCGAGCGATCTTTTTGACTCTCTTGGCTAAGTAATTTAAATAGCGGATTTTCCGATGAACGATTAACCAAATAATCGCGATAATAACGCCGACCACCGTCAAAAAATCGGGGAGCGTGTCTTGGATGTATTGGGAGTGGATACTCGAATAGTTGAACAGAGTGCGGGTCAGCAGCAAGAGGAGCACGCAAAGCAAAAGCAAGAGCCGGAGGGTGATATTGCCCGTGTGGGTTCTGAACCTCTTCTTTTTCATATCTTGTACCCGACGCCCCATATCGTTTTGATATAGAGCGGACTCTTCGGATTGCTTTCGATTTTTTCCCGTATTTTCGTAATGTGAACCATCACGTTATTGTCGGATTTCAAGAAATCTTCCTTCCACACGGACTCATATATTCGGCTCACGCTCAGCACCACTCCTTTATTTCGTGCCAACAGCTCCAGGATGTCGAATTCCTTCGGCGTAAGCCGCACCTCCGTTTTTCCCACATAAACCTGGCGGGTATCGGTGTTTATCGTTAAATCTCCGATTTCAATGACGCTGCTGTCCGCGTTAGCCGCAACATTATATTTTTTATACCGGCGCAGCTGGGACTTCACCCGGGCGATCAATTCCATGGGGTTGAAGGGCTTGGTCATGTAATCGTCCGCGCCTGATGAAAGGCCGTAGATTTTGTCCATCTCCTCGGATTTCGCCGAAAGCATCAGGATGGGCATGTTTTGTTCCTCCCGTATTTTAAGGCAGGCTTCCCACCCGTCCATCTCGGGCATCATGACATCCAGGATAATCAAATCGACGCGATTCTCTTGTAAGAAGCTTAGCGCCTCCAAGGCGTCTTTGGCCTTCCGGGTAGCATACCCCTCGTTCTCCAAATAAATGGCGATTAAATTGCGGATCTTTTCATCATCATCCACGATCAAAACTGTTTCCTTCACCATTCCCGCCCCTCTTTGCTTCGGTATTATCGACTCCCGCGCTGCAGTTGAACACATACGCCGGAGGAAAGTTACGAATTTCCCGCTTGATTCGGATCTCACCGAAATAACGGCTGATCAAGCCCTTCTTCAACAAGGTGTATTGAAAGGTGATGAATTTGCCGTCTTCTTTCAAGTATTGCTGGGATTTTGCTAGAATGCCGGATGAAACGGCTGCCGACAAGCTGGCGAAAGGAAGTCCGGAGACGAAATAATCCACCTGGGAAATCCCATACTGAGCGAGATATTTATCGATATGCTCAGCGGAATCGTGAATGATATGAACGTTCGGCTCCCGACCGTATTTCTCCTTCAGCATGCTGTAAAATATGCTGTTGTATTCTACTAGTATTATAACGGTATGCGGCTTCCGCTTTGCCAACAGTTTTTCCGTGAAAACGCCTGTCCCCGGTCCATACTCCACGATGTACTCCGCATGGCCAAAATCGATATCTTCTACCATTTTCCCGGCAAGATACTTTGAACTGGGGGCAACCGCTCCCACGATTCTTGGCCTATGCGCATACTGCCTAATAAACGAAACCCACTCCATAACCGCCGCCTCCTTGAGATGAATTCCTCCCAAGTGTAAAAGGCAAACGTGAAGATCCTCTCCAGGAAAACCTTAAGAATCCTGAAGAAAACAAAAAACCTCCCTGTCGGGAGGCTGTTGCTTTGGAGGATCGATTTTTCATCAGGTCTATTCGGCTAATACCATAAAATAATAAGGTTCTTCCGAATCCGTTACTTCTTTTTCTATTCTCCATCCTTGGGATAGATAGAACTGGAAGGCATTCTTATTTTCCATGACACATTTCAATGACATCGGTTTTCCTTTTAATCGAACGGCTTCATCCAATAATGCTCTTCCTATTCCGAAGCGTTTAAATTCTGGCGAAACAAATAAATTGTGAATAAAATTATCCTCTTCCCAAATGGAAATGAAACCGGCAATCTGGTTGTCAACAGAAGCTGCAAGTATCAATTCGCCTTCAACACTATGGTCAAAATCGTCCATTTTCAGGGTACTGCTGTCCACCCAATGGAAACTTTCCTTTCTTGATTGAAAGAAAATGGTCCTTAATTGCTCGTAATCTTCTTTTTTCGCAGGCTCAATACGAATATTGCTCAATTAGATCCCTCCGTTATTAGCGACATCCTTGCGTCTTCACGATATCATCCTCAAACGCTTGTCCTCACCTTTTATCGTTTATATGGAAAAAGAATAGACACTCAACGGTACATCCTCTTTCACGATATCGCTACTCCTATTCTCCATCATACCCACAATTCGGCAAACATCCAACCGAAACGGGCTCCAAATTCCGCAAAAAGAATGCGAATCCAACGTAATGATAAGTTCATTCGCCGACCATCCCCTCCAAAAAAGAAACCTTAAAAGGCATGAAGCCAATCAAGGTCATTAGTTCATTGCTATTATCTAAAAAGTCAACCGAGTCTACAATAATCATCTTCAAGCCAGGATTCCTTTTCATTTCTAGATGCTCGTGCCTGTGCTATAGACCACACTTCCTTTTCTGTTTCCTGTACTGGTTGCTGTTTCTTCAGCTCTCCTGCCACTACTTGATCACGCTTTGCCATTTGTATCATTCGCTTTTGATTTTGAGCATGCAAAAAAAGCTCATCCCTACTCTGAAGTGCAAGTTGAAAAGAGCTTTTAAAAGTTATTCAAATGTTTGAATTGGTTTATGTTTGGTTTGTTAGTTGTATTGCACTATCTTGCTGTTGCGGTTGTAAAGAATGCAAAAACTTTTTTTGTTGTTAATCTTCTTCTAGGAACTCTATGCTTATTCTATCGATCACAATTTCAACGTATTTACCTGTTAAATAACAGTATTCTTGAAACCACTCATCATCTTGAAATATTATGGCAGAGTACAAGCGATCCCCGTCCAATTCTCCACGAATAAAATACCCAAAGCCCTCTTCTATCTGCTCTATCTCTTTAGCTGGTCGATCAATCTCCTTCAATTCTAAATCATCTAGAACAGTTATGCCAATTTCAACGGGATAATAACCTCCTATATTAATTCCGTAAGGAAAACTATCTACGAATCCTATAAGCTCTACCCCGTTTATTTCAATCTTAACCTCTTCTTCAATATTGGGATCTGTGGCTTTTATCAATGCTTTATATTTCATAAACATCATCCCTCTGTCTTATGGTACTGGATTAATAGTTTTATCGTGTTTATCCATTTAGCAATTTCCACAAGTCTTCTCCACGTTTGACATGATAAGTAGTGATTTTTCCATCTTTATTCGTTCCTACAAACTCAAATTTAAGTTCACCCTTTTTTGTATTCCCCATATATTTAACATATCCTATCCGTGTTTCGACAGTCCCATTTTTCAATGTGTACTCATATTGGACCTTTGTTCCACCAGCTATTACATTCCTAGCCCCCTGAAGATAATCATCCGAATTCTTATAAACACCTTTGAATTCTCCCTTATGCTTATAAAAATGTTCATCAAGGAGCTTCTGGTCAGCAAACTCAGATGGAATATTAATAGCTTTTGGTGTCCCCTTCAATCGACCAATAATACTTTTAGCAGATTCTCCCCCTGCAAAAATCGTTTCTCCAATATTCATGACTTCTGCATAGGCCCCAGCTAAACGTTTTCCATAAGAGGTTATGGCACTTCGGCTATATGTCTTATTATCGAAAATAATATTCCTATTATAATAAACATATCTTATATCACCTTTAATAGTATCAATTCCCATTCGTTTTAGTTGAGCCCAACTTATTTTCCCGGAGCTGATACCACTAATTAAATCTTTCATTGCATAAAGATTATTCCAAGTCTCTTTTATTCCTCCCATGGTGTGGCGTAGCTCCGATACTGCTCCCGAAACAAAACCGGCTACTAAATATTGCGTTTGATACCAAGCAACTTTATGTCCAGTAGGATCAATATAACTCAACGGATTATTCTTCGCATATACATACTGATTCAAACTCAGCGGATTATCAACTTGCCCTTCATACGTATCCTCTGAGATAAACCGAGCTGGACGAGGGTCATAGTAACGAGCTTGTAGGTAGTAGAACTGTGTCTTCCGATCCTAGGAATCCTATTTTCAATTTTTTTGTCATATATTGTAGATTGATATAGTTGTTGGGCATAAATAATCTGTAACCATGGAGCCAGTTTGCATCTTCAATCGGAATGCCCACCTTGCCGGATTGCCTCCATGGCAACCTCCAAAGCATCCTCACCTGCCGGAACCAATATATCAGGAACCAGCTCCCGCTCAGCATCCTTGGCTGTGTCGGGGCGGGTAAATTTTTTGTGGGAAACGATGCCGTACAGCTTGGAGTGCTCCAGTTGAAAATACAAAATATCGCCGTAACTGGAAGGGGAATTCGACGGCGGCGTGCCGACTAATTTGCCCAAATGCCCGTCCCGGACCCATACGGCCAGCATGTTGGCGGAGCTGAATGTGCCTTCATTCACAAGCACATACAGCGAAAGATTAGGATTTCCTTTTGCCTTGTTGCTGGGCTTGAACGTGATCGAACCACTGGTACGGAGGTACCCCTTCTGCTTGGATATTTCCTTGGACAACCGGATGACGCTGCCGTATTCCCCTTCTTTCATTGACATGGCATGCAGCAGCTTGCTTACCGCACTGGAATTGCCTCCCGGATTGTCCCTCACGTCGATCACCACCGATTTAACCCCACTTGCAACGGCCTTCTGCAAATCGCCGGCAACTTGATCCAGATTGCGGCTCATCTCGCAACTCCGCATCGTGATTACGAAAACGCCATCTTCCAAACGGCTTTCGATATCCGGTTTTTGATCCTCTGCAGCTTCCTTGGATGTAGTGTGAAACGGAACCTGCTGTCGAATGGTTTCAGAACCGTTTGTATAAGCGAGCTCAACCGAATCGTTCACTTTTGCCCCGGCTAAAGCGAGCATACTTTTATCCTGGGCATATCCGGACACATTCACGATCTCTGTCGATTTATTTTCAACAGGCAACAGTGTATTCACTAGCTGAACGACCTTTCCTACCGCCACACCACCAATTTCCGTTACTTCCGCTCCGGCAGGCAGATCGCCTCCTTGGGAAATGAGCAGCTTGCTTCCATCCCAGCGCCAATCGACAGCCAGCATGGGATCGCCCTTCCATGAAACCCGGGTATGCCCGTCCTGAAACCAGCTTAAATACCGGCTGACCAAAACCCGAAAGTCCGCGACGGACATGCTTTTGCTTGCCCCTTCGAGAAAATGCGCTTTGTTCGCTTTGTATTCTTCCGTTTCCTTGTTCAAAAACAGCGGGTGTACATCCTCGATAAATGCCGTCAACTGCGCCGCATCTTCCTTCACCTGCTCCACAGTGAGGATGGCATCCGACTTGGGCTCTTGGGTGATGTTTAGCGGATTCCCTACACTAAAGGATATGGGGATTTTGTAGTATGCAAATAGGCATGCCGAGACAGCTAAAGCCAAAATGACCAACAGCGTTCCGATCAGAATCTTCTTCGTGCTCCAAAATCCTAGCTTATGTACGTTTCCTATTGGTTGCGCATTCTCCACATTCTCCATCTCCCTTGGTGATGCTTATCCGCTTTTGTCGAGGATTTCCTTCAACGCCTGTTCGCTGATCCCGTTCTGCATAAACTGAAAAGAACGTTGGCTGATCCTCTGACTTCGGTCGACGATCTGTCCCAAATGATAGCCTGTATGCTCAACGAGATGATAGATATCGTTCATATTAAGGGTGTGATTTGGCAGGTCTTTCTTAACATAGGTCATCGTCACGTCCTGCCACATTCGAAAGGATTTCGTTACTTGTTCGATCAGTTCAACACCCGAAAGCATTTTATCCGGAAAATAATTCTCGATCCCGCCGCCTGCTGTCGCCAGCTTCAGCTCGAAGTACATCGCTTGAGTTTCAGCTAAACCAGCATTAGAGCCGTTTTCTGCTTGGAATTGATCTCCGGTCCCGTTCTCACCTGATCTTGCATACCGGACCGTGTGCCGGTTCACATGCTCGCAAATGTGCAAAACGATGCCGCCAATGGCATTCATATGCACGTATTCATGAAGCCACAGCTCCTCCAGCTTCAGCGGCTCCAAGGATTGAATCAATTTCGGCGCATAATGCTCCATCATCCGGTTGACCGAGATCCGCACAAATTGCTTCATGCTATCGTCCATAAGCTCCCCCTCTCATCTGTCCTTACTATACCTCGACCGTTTTGGAAAATATATCCTCATTTAAAAATGATTTGATTTTCATCTGATTTGAATTAATTATTCAACAAAGCAAAAAAGCTCAATACCTACCTCTCCAGATGTGCTAGGGTATGGATAATGATACCAATAGGGCTTGATATGCTCCGTTTGGTAAATGAATTTGGGGGGCGAACATGGAGGACAAGCCGATAACGACTTTATTCATGCTGATGTCATTGGACGGTAAAATCAGCAGTGGCGCAAGCGACGAGTTGGACGTAGACCGGGATTGGCCCGAGCTAGCCGGTGTAAAAGAAGGGCTTCACCAATATTATGAAATCGAAGCAGATACGGATTGGTACTCTTTAAACACCGGCAGAGTAATGGCAAAAATCGGCGTAAACGGGAAGAAAGAACCGAAGGGAAAAATAAACATCCGGTTCGTCATCATCGACAGGAAACCGCATTTAACGGAAAGCGGAGTCGAGTATTTGTGCAAATGGGTGGGAACGTTGATTTTGGTCACGAACAATAAAAACCATCCGGCTTACAAGCTACAAGAAAGCTATGATAATTTGGAAATTCTAGAATACGACGGCAATATCGATTTGGAAAAAATGATGAAGGATTTAAAGGACCGTTACGGTGCGGAGCGGATTACCATTCAATCCGGGGGCACTCTGAATGGCGAATTTTTAAGAGCGAATCTGATTGACTATGTCCATATCGTAATCGCGCCTGTGTTGGTAGGCGGAAAAGATACGGCTACGCTGATTGACGGGGAATCGATTACGACTGTTGAGGAACTCCATAAACTTAAAGCGATGAGATTAGTAGAGTGCAACCAGTTGGAAGATTCCTATGTGCAGTTGAAGTATGAAGTCATCAAGTAGAGCCTCTGCATTCACCAAAAGAAAACCCGGCAGCTTATGGGCTGCCGGGTTTTGATTGTTGAGCAAAACTCCGCCTTCTCGAGACGCTAATCCTCGTGTCCTCAGCTTACGCGTTGCTAATCTGCGCGTCCCCCAGGTTCTGTACATTATAGAGCCGGGCGTAGGAACCGTCTCTCCCCATCAACTCGTCATGGGTTCCGGTTTCCGTAATCTCCCCATGCTCGATGACCACAATCTGATCCGCATGGGTGATGGTGGACAGCCGGTGGGCGACGATCACCGTCGTGCGGCCCTGAGTCAGCGTCATCAGCGATTCTTGGATCAGGTGCTCCGATTCCAGGTCCAAAGCGGAAGTAGCCTCGTCAAGAATGAGGATGCGCGGGTTCTTCAGGAATACCCGGGCGATAGCCACCCGCTGTTTCTGCCCGCCTGATAGCTTCACTCCCCGCTCGCCAATCTCCGTGTCGTAACCGTCCGGCAAAGAAAGAATGAAGTCGTGGGCGTTGGCTGCCTGAGCTGCGCGGAATACTTCCTCGTCAGAGGCATCCGGCTTCCCCAGCAAAATATTATCTTTCACGCTGCCGCTAAACAGCGTATTATCCTGCAGCACCATGCCGATCTGTTCTCGCAGGCTTTGGATGGTGGCCTCCCTCAGCTCGATCCCGTCGATGCGGATGCTGCCTTCCTGGATATCGAAGAAGCGGGGCAGTAGGCTGATCATGGACGATTTTCCGCCGCCACTCATGCCTACAAGGGCGATGGTTTGCCCCGGCTTAATGGAAAGGCTGACGTCCTTCAACACCCAATCCTCCGAACGTTCATAGCGGAAATGCACATGCTCGAAGTCGATCTGTCCCTTGATCTTGGGGAGCGGCACCGCATCCGGCGCATCGGCAATATCATACGGCTCGAGCATCAGCTCCATCACCCGGTCGAGAGAAGCGCTGGCTTGGGTAAGCTCTGTCGAAGAATTGACCAACCGTCGTAATGGGCTGTATAACCGATCCAGATAAGCATAAAAAGCGATAAATGCCCCGAGGGTCACCTTGCCATGGATAACCTCGTATCCCCCATAGCCGATGACCAGAAGCGGAGCGATATCCGTCAATGTGTTGATGATGGAGTTAGTCAGCGCGTTCCAGCGGGTCAGGTCAAGTGCTCTGTCGAGAAACTTACCGTTGCGGCGACTGAATTGCTTGCTTTCATGGCGCTCCAAAGCGAAGCTTTTGATCACCGGCATGCCGTTGACCCGCTCGTAGAGGTACCCCTGCATCTCCGCCAGCGCTTGGGAGCGGGCTTTGGTCAATAACCGCAGCCTCCGATATAACGTTTTGACCGATACCCCGTAGAACGGAAAAATGGCGATGGCCACCAGCGTCAGCTTCCAATCCATGCCGAACATGAACGCCATGGCGATGGTCAGGGTGAACATGTCCAGCCAGACGTTCATCATCCCTGTTTCCACCAGGCTCTTGGTCTGCTCTGCATCGTTGATCATTCGGGAGATGATCTCACCGGTTTTATGGTTATGGTAATAGCGCAGGCTCAGCTTTTGGATATGGCCGTACAAATGTGCCCGCAGGTCGTACAAAATCTTGCTGGTGGTCAACTGGGCAAAATATTGCCGGTAATATTCGATCGGCGCGCGGATCACGACGAATAGCAGGAACGACCATCCCAGCACCTTGAGAAGATCGTGGGTTTTCTCGTCGGGTGTCAAATTTCCTGTCAACAGATGATCTACCACATATTTCAAAATCAGCGGCAGGGTGAGGGGAATGCCGAACTTGATCATTCCAACCAACACCGTAACCGCCACCAGCTTCCAATACGGTTTGACAAAGGCGAGATAAGAGCGGAAAGGCGACATACCGAAGAGGCACTCCTTTTATGCACGGGAAAACCGCCATGCTTGTTACCCTAAAGTATACATAATCCGCGGAAAAATGAAAAAGGCTGCACCGATATCTTTCATCGGTACAGCTCAGATGGGTCATCTGTAACCCAAAATAATAGACTTAAGCACTCTGTTCCTCCCCGCCGTCGTCCAACCGATAAATGACGCCGTTTAACGGCAGTACACAGCGGATCTCCGTCCCGGAACCGACCAGTGAGCTGATGAACAGACCGTAATGCCGCCCGTACTGGATGCGGATGCGGTCCGCCACGCTGCGAACGCCCAAGCCCCGCCTTTCGGGATGGGCCGGGGTGCCCTCCTCGTCGCCTTGACCCTCATCCTCCGCCATGTATTGGAAACGGGCAAGTACCTCCCCCGGAATCCCGACACCGTTGTCCTCCACGGTTAGGATCAGACGCTTCGCTTCCGGTTCTCCTTTTGCACGAATGACGATTTTTCCGACGCGTTCGAGGCCGTCGAAGCCGTGCTGGATACAGTTTTCCACCAAAGGCTGCAGGGTCAGCTTCGGCACAAGACAGTCCATCCACTCCTCCGGCGCATCAATCTCATATTCGAAGGTATCCACAAAGCGGAATTTTTGAATTTCCAGATAGCTTTGGAGATGCTCGATCTCCTGACGCAGAGGAATCTCCTCCTTGCCGTGAATGCTGATCCGCAAAATACTGGCCAACCGCAGTACCATCTGGCTGACTTTACGGCCTTCGTTTTGCACCGCCAGCACATTGATGGACTCCAGCGTATTGAACAGAAAATGCGGCTTAATCTGCGCCTGCAGCGCCCGCATCTCCGCCCGGTACTTCTGGTCCTGCTCCGTCCGCACCTGGGAGAGCAGCACGTTTACCTGGCTGATCAGGCTGTTCAGCCCTTTAGCCATGAGCTGCAGCTCCGTATCGCCCTTCTCCTCCAGCCGGATGTTCATCTGCCCGCTTTCCACCCGTCGCATAAACCGGACGACGCGGATGATGCTTTTGGCCACCCGATTCACGAAGAAGAGCAGAAAAATGAGCGCCGAAAGCAAGAACAGCCCCATGATCACAGCGACCCAGCGGGAATAGCGCATGATCTCCCCGGACAAGGAACGCCAGGACGTAACCGACACCAAGTGCCAATCCTCCTGCCCCATGCCAATGCTCGATACGACGCTATCTTCTCCGGCAAACTCCTTCCGGCCGCTGGCGAAATCCTCCAGAAGCGGAACGCCGTCCTTGGCCTCGTCTCCTAGTTTATGGCCGTTCATCTGACCGTTGCTGTCGAACAAAATCAAGCCTTTGTCATTGGTGATCAAAAAACGGGTGTGATATTTTTCCCGGTCGTAGCTGAATTCGCGGAAAATCGCTTCCAAACCGGAATTTTTGATCTGCACGAAAAGCAGCCCCTTGTTCGTCAGGGTGGGAATGTCCTTGACGACGCGGAGCTGGGTAAAGACCGGATCGGAGCCTGTTAGCTCCGGATACTCGTAAGGGCCTACCCATTTGGGCAGACCGTCGCGATCCAACACTTGCTTGTACAATTCTTGCTGCTGGAACAAGTCAAAAGGCATGGCATCGAATTCTTTGATATACAGGGGGATCGTCTGCTTGTCAGCAAAGGTGTACAAAAACGCATAGCTGACAGACGGATGGTTCACTAATAGCTCGCGAAAATTTCGCTGAATCCCGTTGAGCCGAAGGTACTCCACCTGGGACAGGTTTTGATAGTCGAAATTCTGGTTGCTAAGAACGTCCTGCAGAGCCGTGCTGGCGATGGTGCTGTCCGTCATTTTATCCATTTCCCGGAAGACGAAATCAACGCTTTGGGATAAGGCCCGAAGTGTCAGTTCCGCCTGTCGGGAATATTTTTCTTCGATGATGCCGGTAACGGTGTAATAGGCGATGATACCGATGAGTATCAGCGGGATGGCGATGAGGGCAAAAAACGATGTGAACAGCCTGGACCGCAAACTCAACTTCATCATTCCCCATTTCCGTTAACCTTTAACGCTTCCCGCCGTCAGCCCTTCAATGATTTTCTCCTGCAAGAAGGCATACATGATCAGGACGGGAACGACGCTGTATACAATCCCTGTACAGATCAGGGCGTAGTTGATTTGGAACGTGTCCCGGAAGGTAACCATGCCGATGGGAAGGGTGCGCAAGGAATCTTTGCTCAGGAAGAAAGCGGCGAGCAAATATTCGTTCCAGTTGCCGAGGTAATTGACGATAAAAACCGTAACCAGCGCCGGCACCGTGATCGGCAATATAATTCTAACAAACAGGCCCGGCGAACTCAATCCGTCCATGATCGCCGCTTCCTCCAGTTCCATGGGTATGGCTTTCATGAACGCCGAGATGAGCAGCACACTGATTGGCAGAGCTCCGGCGGTATACGGCAGGAAAAGCGACCAATGGGTGTTCACGATATGCATGTCGGATACGAGAATGTACTGGGCGATGAACAGAACGTTCCCCGGAATCAGCATGCCGATGAGCACGAACTGGTAAATCCACTTGTTGGCCGTGGCGAACTTCATCCGGGTCAGAGCAAAAGCCGTACCGGCCGCCATCAGTACTCCCGTTATCGAGGAGCTTAGAGCCAAATAGAGGCTGTTGAAGAAATACGTGCTGATTTTCGCTTTTACCCAGGCTTGATAGTAGTTGTGCCAAATCCATTTTTCCGGAAGTCCGAAAGGATTTCCGGCGATCTCCAGGTTATCGGCTTTAAACGAAGACAGAATAACAAAGAGAAAAGGAATCAGGATGATGGCGACGTACACCACCAGGATGACATGGGGGATCGCCTTTTTTATCGAAGTCGGCATCAGTACTCAATCCCTTCCTCTTTGCGATTGAAAATAATTTGATAGAGCGCGGTAAGCAGCATGGCGATAGCGAAAATGATAATGGCAATGGCCGTGCCGTACCCATAACGTCCGGATTTGATTGCCTCCTGCACCATGTAGGAAGCCATGACTTCCGTACTGCCTACCGGACCGCCGCCAGTCATGACGAGTACGATATCCACGACCCGCATGGCGCCGGCGATAGAAAGCATGATGATGACTGAGATTATGGGGCGGATCAGTGGAACGGTCAGGTAGATAGCCCGCTGAAAGCCGCTGGCTCCGTCGATTTCCGCCGCTTCGCCGATTTCCTTAGGAATGGCGAGAATCGCCGCCAGCACCAGAACGATGTAAAAGCCCATCCACTGCCAAGCGTTGGTAATAAGAATGCTGATTAGTGCCCAATGACGATCAGACAGCCAATAAATGGGTTCAACGCCAAAGATGCTGAGGAATTTGTTGATCAGACCAATATCCGGCTCATAAATAAATCCCCACAAAATACCAATAACGGATGTGGACAAAATAGAGGGCATGAACACCGTCGTTTTGTAAAACCCTTGGAACCGTTTGACCGAGCCGATCAAGAGCGCGAAGAAAATAATGAGCGGTACTTGAATAAAGACGCAAAAGACAATAAAAATCATGTTGTTCTTAATGGCATTGAGAAAATCCTCATCTTTTAACGCCTTGGCGAAGTTGGAAAAGCCGACGTAATGGGTTTTGTCCAACCCGTTCCAGTCGGTAAAGCCGTAGAACACTGATGACAGCATTGGATAGATGAAAAAGAGACAATATAGCGCGATGGTGGGCAAAATGAACATCGCATAAAAATACGGATTTCGTAACGTACTCTTCATGACTCGGTCCTCCTCAAGCCCTCCTGAAACGGAAGGCGGTTAGCAAGAAAGGGCGCGACCCTTTAAGGGGCGGCGCCCTTTCTACCGTGATGCGATCAACCGGAATTATTTCGCTTTGGCAAGCTCGGCATCCGTTACTTTTTGAAGCGCTTCGCCCATTTTTTCAGGTGTCGTATCGCCAGCAATCAGCTTTTGGATTTGTTTTTCCGATTCGCTATAAATGACCGATCCAACCGTGGAATCATAGTGAGAGAACAATCCACCGGCTGTATTGAAGCCTTGAAGAACGATCTTGACGATGGGGTCGGTTACTTTGCCGATCGCATCATCCGAGAGCTTCATCGCCGGCAGGACGTTGTCTTCCAACAGGCCGCGCAGTTGTAGATCCTCATTATACAAATTCTTGATGAATGCTTTCACGGCTGCCTTTTCGTTATCGTTCAAATTAGCGGAGAAACCGTAGCCGTTGGAGTAGTTGCCGTTGACGGCGGTTTGGTCGCCAACGCCGCCAGGAACGGCAGGAGCCGCAAAGTAACCGACTTTGCCGGTCAAATCCTTGGCTTGGGCTGCATCCTTGAAGACGGAAGAGCGCCAAGTACCATCGAACAGCATACCGGCCTTGCCGGTCAGGAAGTCGTTCAGTTGGTCAGCATATTCCTTGCCCAACTCTCCTTTGGAGAAATAGCCTTTCTTTTCCCACTCTTGGTATTTAGCAAAAGCGGCTACGACGGTGGGATCGGTCCATTTCTTCGTGCCAGCAGGAATTTCGTTCACGATGTCCGGTCCGGCATAACGTCCGAGCAGGGTATTAACCAACATGATCGGTACCCATGCGGCTTTGGAACCCATAGCGAAAGGCGTTACGCCGTTTTTCTTCAAGGTATCGGCTGCCTTTTCCAGGTCGTCCCATGATTTCGGCTCAGCGATGTTGTATTTTTCAAAGAGTGGTTTGTTGTAATAGAAGCCTTCAGAGCTGCCGCCTACAGGCAAGCCGTAAATTTTGCCGTCCAAGGTGAATTGGGTCAGGTTGACGAACTTGTCCTTGATGCCCAGTTCTTCTACGATCGGGGTGAGATCCAAGAGACGACCAGCCTTTGCGTATTTCAGCGCATCGCCTGAACCGCCAAACATGTCGAAGATTTGCGGAGGATTGCCGGCGGCCATTTCAGCTGGAAGCTTGGTGAAGCGGTTGACGTTATCTTCGATGCCGTCCAGTTCGATCTTCAGACCGGGAACTTCGGCTTCCGTCTTCTTGACGACGTCATCCAAAATCGCTTTGCGGAACTTGGTAGATTCACCCACTTGAATATGGCGCAATGTGATACTGAAGGGTTTCGCTTCCTTCGTCGGTTCCGGTGTCGCTGTCGCTGCTGCTGTTGTGGCGGTAGGCGCAGTACTCGGTGCCTTGGATTCTGACGCCTTGTCGCTCTTACCGCAACCGGCGAGAGCGGTGCTCAAGACCATAACGGATGCAACTAACAGTGTGAGGCTCTTTTTCATCCTATTTGACCCTCCCAAATCGATATGGCAACGTTTTCGTTGCATCTTCATTATAAATTCGCCCCGAAAAACCGGGCAGGTTCACATTTTGATAATAAAGGGAGAAAATTCACCAATCGCTTTCCAGATCATTTTACCCCATTTCTCGCGGCTGGATATAGAAAAACGCCCCGTGAAGCCCGTTGAGGGCTTCACGGGGCGTTAGCTTTAAAGATTCCTATACATGTTTTACTATATTGCAAAAACAGAAGACAAGTTCCTTTCCGTTACTTTTCTATCTTAGCCGCTTAAAGAAAACAAGCTCAGGATCGCCCTCATCCAGGTTATCGATGATCCCGCTCCTGACGTAACCCAATTGTTCAAACACACGCTGCATGGCCCAGTTGGATTCGTTCGTAGAGGAAAACAGTTTGTCCGTCGGACAGATCTGCTCGATGAGCCCGATCATCTTTCGAGCAACACCGTTTCTTCTTCCATCCGGTGCCACCATGACAAGGGAGATGAAGCCATTATCAAAAAAATGAGTGTCGTAAAGAGCAAAGCCCGCGGCTTTCCCATCTGCTATGCCCACAATGCAGCGGCCTTCCACGATCCCATTCTCAATGATTTCGCGCCGCGAGCCGTTGCCGATGCAGGCTAAATCCACGGCCGCCAAATCCTCCAAATGCCGGGCATCCGCGACAAAGGCATCCACGGAGGAGGCTTTTTGTTCCAATCCTTCCATATATCAAACCTCTTTTCGATGAAAATACGTTAACCCCGCCAGGAAAAAGACCGCGAAGCCCCCGACGATGACCAGCAGCAGCGTTTCCATGGAAACGTTAAGAGCACCGTGATTATTATGGGTAACAGGCATCATGGCAAGAAGGGGCTGAGCCCACGGATAGTAAGGCCCATAAGTCGCGGAGTTGACGATCAATATATTCGGAATGGTCGCTATTACATTGATCGCCAGAGGGGTGGCAAAGCTGGCCCAGCCGACCGAAACGGCGAGTTGCAACGCGACTAGCGGCAATGTAGCAACGAGGCCCCCGCACATGCTTTGCAAGAGCGTGCTCCAGGGAATATCGGGCATTCCATTCACCGTACCCACGATGACTATCGCCACCAAAAACAACAGCTGCGTTCCTGCAATCAGTCCGGCAGCCATAGCGAACTTAGCCAGATACACGGACACCCGGGATACCGGAAGGGCGAGCAGCCGCTTCCAGCCGCCGTGCTCATGCTCGTAACGGCAGATGAATGCGGTAAATATGCCGGCCAAGAGCGGTAGAAAAAGAAAGCCGTGAAGCAAGACCATGTCGCTCATAATGGAAACCCACTTGCGCTCTGTCTCCCCCGACCGGATCAGCGCAACCTCCATGATAGCCGCAAGGAGCGGACTAATGAAGATCAACAGCCAAATGCTTGACTTGCGAAGCTTGATCCACTCGGAACTAACAAGCCTTTGAAAACCCAACATGTCAGTCCACATCCTTCCCGGCAAAATGCACCATGCTGATGAGCAGCAGCAGCAATCCGACCGTTATTCCGGCATAAACGGGCCAGTTGGGACTATCCACCCCATTCAGCATAATCGGCCATTTCCATAAGAGCCAATCGGGAAGCTTAAAGGAATACAAGCCGACAATCGTGCCCACGATGCCTGCCGTCAACGGAATCGCCTGGTTTTTGAAAACGACGGACAGCCACAGTTGGAGGGCGGCAATCGCCAGGCTTGCCAGCATCGGATAAAAACTGATTTTCAGAATCCCTTGTATGGGCGCGCTCCAGCCGAAGCCGAGAAAACCTCCTAGGAGCCAAGTTCCGACCGCTAGCAATGCGCTTGATATAACGAGCAGCAGCACGCAGACCGCAAACTTGGAAAGGAACACATGGAAGCGGGTAACGGGCAGCGACAAGAGCTGTTTCCAGGCGTTCGCCCGGTGCTCAATCCCGGCGACCATCGAGGTGAGAAGGGTATTCCCCAACAATAGAGCCAGCGCGCACAAGTCGGCAATATTTGAAAGGAGTCCTCCCCACAGATCGTCTTTATAGAGATGAGTCAAATAGTCATAGCGCAAGCCGAAATTGACAGCGGTCAAGGCGACGACTCCAAACGGCCCGAGAAGAACCAGCACCCCGACCATCGTCCGCTTCAGCTTGAGAAAATCGGCAGCAAGCAGCCGTCCCATCATAAACTTGTGCCTCCTCCCACCATGTCCAGGAAAATATCCTCAAGGGACCGCTTGATTTCCTCGATACGGTAAATGGAATGCCCCGCATACACAAGCTGTGCCACGATTTGCGCCACCTTATCGTCGGGCAATTGCTCCAGCAGCAACCCTCCGTCCTGTCGTACCGCAAAGTTACCAGTAGCAGCGACGGCTTTAACGGCCTGCTCCGGTTCACTGACGACAAGCCGTATGCTTCCGGCGGCTTGCTTGCGCAGGACGTCAATCCCGTCCTGAAACAACAAGGCCCCATCGCGGATAATGCCGACCCGGTTGGCCATCAGATCAATTTCGCTCAAGAGATGACTTGAGACCAGGACGGTCATGCCATATTCGGCCGGCATGCTTTTGATCAGCTCGCGGATTTCGATAATGCCTGCCGGGTCCAGGCCGTTGGTCGGTTCATCGAGGATAAGCAGCTCCGGTTGGCCCAACATGGCGGAGGCGATCCCGAGCCGCTGCCTCATGCCTAGCGAATATCCCTTTACGGGACGATGGGCATCCTTCGTAAGCCGGACGGCAGCAAGGACTTCGTCGATGCGCGATTTGTCCACTCCCAGTATCCGCCGCGCGGCTTCCAGATTTTCGTAACCGGTCAAATGGCCATAATAGGAGGGCGACTCCACCAAAGAACCTACTTTTGCTAGAATGCCCATCCTTTCCTTGCGCAGATCCTTGCCGAAGATGCGTACCGACCCCGACGTAGGACGAATCAAACCCAGCAACATGCGGATCGTAGTGGTTTTACCGGCACCGTTGGGTCCGAGGAAACCGTAAATGTCCCCTTTACGGATTTGCAAACTGATGTGATCTACCGCTTTTCTGCGGCCGTATTGCTTGGCTAAGCCGCTCGTTTCAATAATCCATTCCTTCATGTCCTTCACCTCGTCAACCAGCTTATCAGCCGAAGGTTAGAACGAGGGATGGCTTCTGTTTAAATTTTGTTTAAAACATTCCTATCGCTACTCCCGAATGTCCACACCTTCCCCATATGTCAAACAAACCCGGGTACCGCCGGCATGGCTGCTCAAGGTATATTCAAGCCCCAGCTCGCGGGACATGAGAGCAACGATGTCGAGACCGATTCCGGCCCCTTTTTCCTCGGATGATTCTTCCATGCCGGGCCCTTTATCCTCGATGACGATCCGTGACCGCCGTTCCCCGGTTTCTTCCAAAATGACGCCAACGTATCTTCCGGATTTGGCGTGGCGGAGAGCATTTTGCAGCAAGTTGCCGAGAATCCGGCTCATCCAATGGGGATCGACCTGCCAATACACGGCATGCTCCGGCAAATCCACCTCCACTTCGAAGCCCTCCGCTTCCAGTGCGGGAAACCATTCGGCAACCGTCGTCCGGATGAAACGAACCATATCCGTCTCCTTCCGCTCGAGGAGGTATTTCCCCGCCGCAACCAGGTTATACGACAGCAGGTTGTCAATCAGCCGGTTCAAATCGTCGGATTTCACTTCGATAAGCGTGACGGATTCCTGGCCCTTTTTCGATAACGGTTCTTTTGCAAGGGAATAGGCATGACTGCGAATGATGGTGAGGGGCGTGCGCAAATCGTGGGAGAGATTGGCGATAAGCTGCTTCCGCAGTGCCTCTTCCTGCTCTTCCCGTTGTCGAGCGGTGCTGAGCTCCCCGATCATTCCATTGAAGGCGATCTCCAACTGGCCGATTTCATCCTCTTTTTTCACGGCAACCGGAATGGGGATGCCCTTTACGTCCAATTCTCCCATCGCTCTTTGCAGCCGAATCAGCCTCTTGCGCAAACGGTAGATGAAGGACCAGGACATCACCAAAAACAGAACAAAAAGAACGAGTAGGATAACATAATTGTAAGTGTTATTTGAAGCTTTGACGGCAAAAAGTGCTGCGGGAAGCTGCAGGACCATAAAACCCTGCTCTGGTTTATTCCCGATAAAGGCAACAACGGTGAAGGGATCGGCGCCATAGCTTTTTTTCATGAAAACGATA
Source organism: Gorillibacterium massiliense (assembly GCF_000455485.1). Taxonomy (GTDB): domain Bacteria; phylum Bacillota; class Bacilli; order Paenibacillales; family NBRC-103111; genus Gorillibacterium; species Gorillibacterium massiliense. Next base: position 32,361 of record NZ_CBQR020000145.1, on the reverse strand, counting down.
GCATCGTTGGACGTCCAGTATTCAGGCAAGTCCGGCTGAACGGGGAGCTCCAGCATCGTTTTTCCATCACCGTTTACCCAAAATATCGTGGATTCTGGCATTTCGGCCTTAAGCGACCGCAGCTTTTCGTCTATGGTTTCGGAATCGGCATTATTTAACTCGCCAGCTGTGTCGTGCCACGAAGAAATCAAAGCGCTTCGGGACCGGTACGCTTCATTTCCATGTCCATCCCTGTGAATAACCCAATCCACTATGTTGGACAAGTTAAAGCTCGCTAACAAAAGAAGAGGCAAGATCATGATCGCAATGACAATGATCAGCAGGTAGCGCAGCAGCAAGGAGTTTCGCCATTTCGTCTTCATATCCGCACCCGGTAGCCGATGCCGCGAACCGTCTCCACGATTTCCGGATTGCCGGGATCAAGCTCCAGCTTCTCCCGCAAATACCGGATGTGCACCATCAGCGTCTTGTCTCCTTCCAGATAAGGCTCCCGCCAGACGGCCTCGAAAATCTGCTCCTTTGTAAGAATTTGATTCGGATGAAGCAGCAGATACTGGAAGATCTGATGCTGCTTGCCTGTTAGCGGGATTTCCTCACCCGTACGGCTATCCACGACCCGGTTTTCCTCCGGGTAGACGAGAAGATGCTTCAATTCAATGACAGCCGGCGTCTTGCCGGTCCTGCGGAGCAGAACCTCGATCCGTGCGGCAAGCTCGTCCGGGTGAAAGGGCTTCGTCAAATAGTCATCGGCAAAATCCAACCCCTGCAGCTTGTCCTCAATGGAAGTGCGTGCCGAGAGCAGAAGCACCGGCGTCGCAGGAAATGCCTTTTTCAGGCGCTGCCCGACGGTAAACCCGTCGAGTCCCGGTAGCATAATATCCAGGATGACGAGGTCGCATTTCTCCGCTTGTTCCACTGCGCCTTCTCCCGATTCCAGCCAGGCAACATCATAGTCCCGCTCCGATAAATGATCCCGAAGCCATGTTCCGATCTCCCGGTCATCCTCTATGTACAAAATCCGCTTTTTCATCCTTCTGCTCCTTTAGCATTCATACGCATTCCCAATGATCCGTTTGGGGCATACCTCCATCATATACCAGCAGCCGTCTCTCCTGAAATCAGTTCCAGGAAAAACGGCTGGTTATTCAGTATGGAGATGTCCGAGGAGCATCATCAAACGGTCAAATCGAGGAAATCCTTGCTCATATCAAATCGGTCCCGGACGATCGTCAGCTTCCCTTCCCGTTTTTCAATGTATGCCTCACCCCAGGGCAGGATGGTTTCCTTCGTTGTGCCGTCTTCCATTTTTATCGTTACTTTTACCGAGTAATCAATATGAAAAGCATTTTTGGCTTCTTTTTTCACTTTCACATCGATAACCTCTGAGGTGACATCCGCCTTTTGGTGGTCCGCAATGGCCATGGACAAATAAATGTAGCGATTAGCGCTTATTTTTTTCATCAGATCTTCCACGACATACCCTCTCACTCGTTCATCCTGTTCCGAATAGGTCGGGATCTTATCATGCAGGACATCGAATTGAACCGTCTTGAACTCCTTCAACAAACGGATGCTCTCTTTTTCATCCTGACTTTCCTTACTGCATCCAAAGGTAAATAATAGCGCAAGAGTCGCCAAAAGCACGGTAATCGCTTTCTTCATAACAAGCCTCCGGAGTTACAAAATTTTCCGTTTATTCCTATGCCTATATACGCTTTGTAACCGATTCAAGTTTCATCTTGCATAGGAGTTTGCATAAAAAAACCCGCCCCCGTAGCGCACGTTCCTGAAGAACGGAGGCCAGGGGGCAGGTTTTGTCTTGCAGCGAATCCAAATGCTACTTCGTTAGCAGTGTGTAAATGACTTGCGCTGCTTCGGCACGGGTTAAGTAGGCCGCAGGAGCAAACTCTCCGCGATCTCTTCCGTGGATTAATCCTAGGGAATGAGCAGCGTTTACCGAAGCTGCCGCCCAATCCGCAATTTGAGCTGCATCTGAAAAGCTATCCGAAACTTCCTGCGTGTTCAAGACTCCCCCCCGGAACAGATAGGCCTTCATCAACATGACTGCCATCTCTTGTCTGGTTACCGGCGCATTCGGATCAAAAGTCCGGTTATCCCGTCCCTGTACAAGGCCTGCCTTATAGGCTCCTGACAAGGACTGGTAATACCATGCGTTTTGAGATACATCCACAAACGCATCCATGGTTCCCGGCTCAAGCTTCAACGCGTGCGCCAGCATGACGACGAATTCGGCACGGCTGACCGAGCGGTCAGGTTCAAAGGAACCATTCGATGTCCCCGCCACGATTTGCCGCAACGCAAGACCGGAGATCGCGTCATAAGCCCAGTATGCTTCCGGAACATCCGCGAACCGCTTCGTGAACTCCAGCACCGCATATTTGCTGAAATGGTGGACTGGGGCGCTGATTTCTCCATTCGCCCAATTTCCGCCTGCATACTCCAGCTTGCCTTCGTCGGAAATATAGAAAAGGCCCGTTTGCTTGATATCATGAACGGCATCCGGCTTAATCCGGATCGTGATCGGAGTCTGGAAGCTCTTTAGATCTTTCTCTATGCCTTCGCCAGTCACCAAGCTTAGCTTGAAGTCGTAGGCCTGCCCTAAGGGTTTGACCGTTGTAGACTCATTTTGAAGGGCTCCCCGCTTCAAGGCGGCTTCCAGTGCTTCTTGCTCTACCGGCTTAAACTGCAGAACAATCTCAAAGCCCGAAGACGCTCCCACACTCTCGATAAGCTGCTTCAGCACTTCCGCCGGAATAACCAGGGACAAGCTGCCGTTTGTTACCTCCAACGGACGATTTCCAAGAAAAGCTGCAGACTCTTTCGTCAAAATCACTTTGTTCACATCCGGCGCTACCTTAACCATTCCAGCTCCTGATTCATTGGTTGTGATTTGCTCCGGCTTAATCGTCACTTGTCCCGGTTGCGAATTGCCTGTTCCAGAGCTGGAAGATGGGGTTGTTCCGCTTCCGGTCCCTGGAGTTGTTGGGTCCGTTGGTGTCACTGGTGCTTCCGCTGTCAGAACAAGCTCTACATCGTCGAAATATCCCCAAGTGTTCGCCGGTGCTTGAACCTCGAATCCGACCGTTAACACGCCATCCTTCACTTCTATGTCCTCAATGACATATTGCTTCCATTGATTCCATCCCTTATTGACCATATCCGCGCTGCGGATATTCCCCGCGCTATCTTCGGTAAACAATTGCAGCACCGTTTCTCCGCCGCCTCCAGAAGCCCAGGTTTTCAGCGAATAGGTTCCATTGGGCAGGCCTGTGATTACTTGCGTCAAGCGATAGGCATACGGCGCATCATACCAGTAATTTAGAGCATGGCTTCCCGAATGGGCATTAGCGGCATTTTCCTCAACCTTACCTGCTCCACTCGTTCCGGATAGCGTCCAATTGCTCAGATCTCCACTCTCAAAGCCAGCGTTCTTCACCCGGTTTTCCTGAGCAAGTACCGTAACTTCGATTTTAGCCTTTTGCTGCATGCCGGCTATTGTGCCATAGACCGTGAATGTTCCCGGCGTTTGCAGTTGCCCTTCTGAAATGCTGTCCCACGTTACACTCTTCTGTAAAATCGACCCCTCGTTATATAGCACTTTCACCGTCGACGGGAGTGTAGGAGCGGCTCCCTTGGATACGATAACCTTATCGGCTGGATAAACCAGAATCGGAAGATCTTCCGTGATGCTTCCAGGCAGGTATTGAAATGCGTTCAACGAATCCAGGGCATTGCCGTTATAATCGAACATCGCCTGGTTCTCCCACGCATTGCCCTCTCCCGATTTCCAGCCTACTCCGGGAAGCCATGCCGGTTCCCAGTAAAAAGCCCCCAGTCCCTGATGGTTCTTCACGCTGGCTACTGTATTGAATACCGTTTCGATGACGAGCTTTTGATTTTCCACCGTGGCAGGGAACCCTGCTATATCCGTCTCACTCTGTTTAACGATATTGGTGTAATCATCCCCGTTTTCGTAGGTATTCGCATAAGCCGTCTCTACGACAACAACCTGTTTCCCATACCTCGCCGACAAGTCGTTGAGATTGCTCTTTAGATCTTGAAAAGTCCCATGCCAATAGGGATAATAGGACAAACCAATGATATCGTAATCTACGTCGTGCGCCTTGATTTGATCAAAGAAACTGCGGAATTTACTGTTGTTTCCTCCCTCGGCAAGATGAAGCACGATTTTGGTCTCATGGTTTACTGGCGTCATGTCGCGCACAGCTTGAATGCCTTGCTTCAACAGCTCGGCCAAGTTGTCGAATGTGCTGGTCGACCCGTCCGGAAGCAGAATCCCGCTATTGATCTCATTGCCGATTTGCACCATATCCGGATATGCATCTACAGCCTTGAGCTCTGACAATACCTCTGAAGTGTAATCGTAAACCGCCTTTTTCAACTCAAGGAAGCTCAACCCTTGCCAAGCAGCCGGCTTCACCTGCTGCCCGGGGTCAGCCCAAAAATCGGAATAATGAAAATCCACGAGCAGCTTCATTCCCGCCGCCTTAACCCGCTTCGCCATCGCTACCGTATGTGCTTTGTCATTGTAGCCGCCCGCTTGTACAGGATCATTCCAGACTCTCAGTCGAATGTAGTTAACACCGTGATTTTTCAATATCTCCAGGAGGTCCTTTTCTACGCCGCCTTCGTAGTATTTGACTCCTGCATCCTCTAATGCCTGCAGCGTTGAGATGTCTGCGCCTTTGATGAAATCGTTCGGATCATAGGGTTGAGTCTGATTGGCTTTTACCAATTCGATATCGTCGAAATATCCCCAATAATCAGCCGGGGCACTAACATCAAAACCGATGGTCATCTCCCCTCCGACAACCTCGATATCCTGGACAATGTATTGAGACCAAAGATTCCAACCCGTATTAACAATAGCCGTGCTTTTGACAGAAGGATTGCCGCTGCTGTCTTTCGTCTCGGCGAACAGCTTCAAATCCGCGTCTCCTGCCTTTCCCGAAGCCCATGCCCTCAGTTCATAGCTGCCGTCCTCTAGCCCGCTGAACGTTTGCGACAAACGAAGCTCATACTCAGCGTCATGCCAATAATTCAAAGCATGGTCTCCGCTGTGGGCATCAGCTGAACTATTCTTTACTGAAGCCGCATAAGTGACCCCGGTTACCGTCCAGCCCGTAAGGTCGCCGCTTTCAAATCCTGGATTTTCGATCGCAATGTCTGTAGATGCAACGCTTGTCCCCGCTGCTTCGGCTATCCTCGAGTCCTGGCTGAACAAAATACCAGGCAACGCCAATAATACAATCAAAAGAATGATGAACGGTCTTTGAATCCTCTGCATTGTCCTCATTGCTTCCCCCCCAATGATCGTCTTCGCCTCTATTGTAGTAGGAATAAAACAAGGCCAGGATTCAGCGCGCCAACAATATTTAATACTATTTCTACGAACATGACGAAGAAAAGTGATGACTAACTCAACTTTCGCAGCAACAAAGAGAGGTGTAACTTAGTACACCATCGTTCCTATATGGCCAGTCTCGTTTTTCATCTGTATTCATCGCCATTGCGATACAGCCCCAGACCGTTCATTACATAGGGACGAACAATGTCTACAAGCATATCGGTTCGATCTTTTTCCTCGACATATAACCAATAATGCGCAGCGCCATAGATCGCTGAACCTGTCATGGCCGCCATGATTTTTATATGATACCTCTCCGTCCTATGGTGAGTATCCCCTTTCAGAAAAATACATTCTATGGTTTGCTGCAGCATTTTCTTTATTTTTTCATCGACAAGCGTAGCCATCGAATTGGAATCCATTCTGCAGATCCGATAAAAATCCACGATGTATTGGTGCGTCAGCAAGATCAACTGGTCACATATTTCATCCGTAAACTCCTGTGCATTCGCCACTTTCTCAGGAATCATCTCATGAAAAGCCTGTTCTGTGACTTCGTCAAGCAAAGCATATTTATCTTCAAAATGGGCATAAAAGGTCGCGCGGTTAATGGTTGCTTCTTGAGCGATATCTTTGATGGTGATTGCATCAAATCTTTTACTCCGCAACAAAACTCTGAACGCTACTCTAATTAACTGCCGTGTGCGCAACACCCTCGGATCTTCCTGATTTACCATTTCTGTATCTCCTTGTTAAACATCATTTATCACAATGTGTTGTCTATGCAACTTTCATCTAAATCTGCCGATTGAAAGCATAAGCATGCGATTTTATGATCTTATCAAACAGGTGTTGCTTAAACAATCTGTGACTAATTCTATGAAAGGAAGGATCATATTGAACACCAAACCACATAGGCTTTTGATATTTGGCGCCGGCGTGATTGGCAGTGTATATACTCTCCGATTCGCACAGTCAGGACTGGACGTCACTATACTGGCACGAGGAAAGAGACTGGAGGAGCTGAAAAGGGACGGACTGAAATATAACGATAATGGAACGATTAAGCAGATATCGATCAAGACGATCGAAAAACTTGATAACGATGACATTTATGATTTCATTTTGGTCCCAGTCCGATATGATCAAGCCGAATCTGCCCTGTCTGCGATCAAGCATAATCGGAGCAAGAACATCGTCACCTTGACCAACACCATTGGATATGATTCTTGGCTTGAAATCGTGGGCGATCGCTTACTTCCGGGATTACCGGGCGCCGGTGGAGACATCAAAGAAGATGTTCTATACGCCCAATTCGGTTCCGAAAAACATCAAGGAACCATTTTTGGTGAAATAAATGGACTGACGACCGAAAGAGTGAAAGAGCTTGCTCAAATATTTGAATCGGCAGATTTGCATTATGAAATCCAAAAAGATATTCAAGCATTCCATATTTCGCATACTGCGTTGGCTATCGTCAACAAGCATTTCTATACAAATGACGGCATGATGGATATAGAGACGGCAAGAAGTGCGAGCACTCTAAGTAAGATCGCCGCAGATATTAAACAAAACATTCACCTGGTAGAGCAAGCCGGAATTCCGGTAATTCCACCTGAAACGAAGGCAATGGGAGAATGGCCTGACAACGATATTATTTCCCGTTACCGCCAGATGCTGAGCAATGACTTCATAATTGATGTAAAGCTTGGGAACCATGCCGTCAGCCAAAAAGCAGAAATATTGTTATTGGATGAGATGTTTCATAAAATGATATCCGCCCGGCGATGACATCACCATAGGCTCCATAAAGGACGGCAAACGGTTGATATTACCGCCCAGCGGGAATAAATTGAATATCCATATCGATTCATATCGAAAAACATGTAGTACATCAAGGGTTTGTTCGGCAATTTAAGCTACGAAAGTTGAGTTACTAAGATATTCAAACCTCATGACGTTACGGCCAACAAAAAACCCGAGCTCACTTTACGCCATAAAAAATCGCGTTAAGTGGGATCGGGTTTCGTATAGATATCGTAAAACCAGCTACTTCCGATGCATCTTAAACTCCAGGAACAACTCGTTGTAGTGGGCCAGCATCTTTTTGCCCAGGTTGTCGTAGACCTCCAGCTTGCTCGTTACCTCGGGGTCGGGGTAAAAACGCTTATCCTCGGAGATATCCTTCGGCAAAAGCGCCAGCGCCTCCTTGTTGGGCGTCGCGTATCCGACGTATTCGGTATTCTTCGCCGCATGTTCCGGGTCCAGCATGAAGTTGATGAAGGCATGGGCGCCTTCGATGTTTTTGGCCGTTTTCGGGATAACCATGTTGTCGAACCACAGGTTGGAGCCTTCCTTCGGCACGATGTAATCGAGCTTGTCGTTGGCATCCATGATTTCCGCGGCATCCCCGGACCAGACAACGCCGACAGCGGCTTCTTCGTTGGCCAAAAGCATCTTGATCTCGTCGCCGACAATGGCTTTGACGTTAGGCGTCAAGGTGTTCAGCTTCGCTTTTGCCTGCTGCAGGTGGTCTTCATTGGTGTCGTTCAGCGAGTAGCCCATGCTGTTCAAGCCGAAGCCCATGACTTCGCGTGCCCCGTCGACCAGCAGGATCTGGTTGCGCAGACTCTTGTCCCACAGATCATTCCAGCTCTCAAATTTGAGATTGCCGACGAGATCCGGGTTGAAAATAATGCCCACCGTGCCCCAGAAATAAGGCACCGAGTAGACGTTGTTGGGATCGAAGCTCAGGTTCATGAACCGCGAGTCAATGTTTTTCAGGTTCGGCAGCTTGGAGTGATCCAAGGGCAGAAGCAAATCCTCTTCCTTCATCTTGCTGATGGCGTATTCCGACGGCACGGCGACATCGAAGGTGGTGCCGCCTTGGCCGATCTTGGTCATCATCGCTTCGTTGGAATCAAAGGTTTGATAGATGACCTTGATGCCGGTCTCTTTTTCAAACTGGCTCAACAGCTCGGGATCGATGTAGTCTCCCCAGTTGTAAACCGTTAAGGTATTTCCGCCGCTGTATCCTTGGCTTGAGTTCAAGTAAGAAGTTAGGAACATCAGAGCGAAGGCGACGACGAAGATGGTCAGAAACGTCTGAACGAGCTGTTTCATTCCGGCACCTCCAGTCGGGCTGTGCGGCTGGCCGTGTGGTTGCCGCGGCGGGTGATGAAGTAATACCCGACAACCAGCAGGATGGTGAACAGGAACAACAGAGTGGACAAGGCGTTGATGGAAAGCGAGATGCCTTGCCGCGCCCGGGAATAAATTTCGACGGACAGGGTGGAGTACCCATTACCGGTGACAAAGAAGGTAACGGCGAAGTCATCCAGCGAGTAAGTCAAAGCCATGAAGAAGCCTGCGAAAATACCCGGCCGGATAAAAGGCAGTACCACCTTGGTCAGCACATTCCAGCGGCTTGCCCCCAAATCCCGCGCAGCGTCGATCAGCGTCGGGCTCATTTCCTGCAGCTTGGGCAGGATCATCAGTACCGCGATGGGAACGCTGAAGGCGATGTGAGACATCAGCACGGAGATAAAGCCCAGCTTGATCCCCACGATGGTGAATAAGATCAAGAAGGACGCTCCGATAATGACGTCAGGACTGACGATCAGCACGTTGTTCAGCGTGAGCAGCGTGTTTTCCATCCGCCGTTTGCGCACATTGGAGATGGCGAGGGCGCCGGCAACGCCGATGATCGTGGAGATCGCTGCCGACAAGAGGGCGATGATCAGCGTATTGAGCACGATGATCAAGAGCCGCGTATCCTGAAATACTTCCTTATAATAATCCAGCGTAAAACCTTTATAACCATGCATCGTTCCGCCGCTGTTGAAGGAGTAGTACATCAGGTACAAGATGGGTGCATACAGAATAATAAAGATGACGATCAGGTACAGGTTAGACCATTTTCCTTTTGCCCGCATCGCTCACCCCTCCCTTCCGTTTGCCGGTGAGAATCATGATGATCGCCATGGCAATGATGAGGAATACGGCGATAGTCGAGCCCATCCCCCAGTCCTGAGTGACGAGAAAATGCTGCTCAATGGCGGTACCGAGGGTAATGACCCGGTTTCCCGCAATGAGGCGGGTGATCATAAACAGCGACAGCGCCGGAATAAACACCGCTTGGCAGCCGGATTTTACCCCATCCAGCGTCAGCGGGAAAATAACTCGGCGCAGCGTCGTCCAGGAGGAAGCGCCCAAGTCCCGGGACGCATCGATCAGCGCCGGATTCAACTCCTCCAGGGAATTGAAGATCGGCAGAATCAGAAACGGAATGAAGATGTAGACGGATACGAAAATAAAGCTGAAGTCCGTGAACAAAATCTGCTGGGTGCCGATGCCCAGCCATTTCAGCATGCTATTGGCGGCTCCGTAGGTGCCGAACAGGCCGATGAAGGCGTAAGCCTTCAAAAGCAGGTTGATCCAGGTCGGCAGAATGATCAATAGAAGCCAAAGCTGCTTGTGCTTCGTCTTGGTCAGCAAGTACGCCGTCGGATAAGCGATGATCAAACAAAAGAAGGTGATCAAAAAGGCATACCAGAAAGAACTGACGGCCATCTTCAAATAGACCGGATCAAAGAATTTGCCGTAGTTGGCGACTGTAAAGTTCCCTTCAATATCGAAGAAGGAATAGTAAACGATCATGGCGATAGGGGCCACGACGCATAAAATTATCCAAAGGGCGTAAGGAATCAAATAGAGGTTGCGGGATTTAATCTGCATGGCCGGCCTCGATCTCGCTGTCGCTGTACGCTTCCAGCCGCTTATCGAATTCCTCTTCCGTCTCGCCGAAGCGCATGACGTGGATCGCTTCCGGATCGAAATAAAGGCCGATGCGGGAGCCGACGTTTACTTTTTTCGTGGAATGGACAAGCCATTCGTTATCCGCATCGTCATAGCAGACGATTTCGTAGTGCACGCCACGGAACAACTGGGTATCGACGCGAACTTGCAGCTTGCCCTGCTCAACCGTGGTGATCTCCAAATCTTCGGGACGGATGACGATTTCCACCGCCTCATCTGGATGAAGCCCTTGGTCGACGCACTCGAATTGCTTTCCTGCGAATTCGACCAAGAAATCTTCTTTCATTTTGCCGGGAACGATGTTGGATTCCCCGATAAAATCGGCGACAAACCGGTTGATCGGCTCGTCGTATATGTCAGTGGGGGTGCCGCTTTGCTGGATTTTCCCTTTGTTGATGACAAAGATGTAATCCGACATAGCCAAAGCTTCTTCCTGATCATGGGTAACGAAAATAAACGTGATGCCGAGACGGCGCTGAAGCTCCCGAAGCTCATACTGCATTTCGTACCGCAGCTTCAAGTCCAGTGCCGACAAGGGCTCGTCCAGCAAAATGATCTCCGGCTCATTGACGATAGCCCGGGCAATGGCAACGCGCTGCCTTTGTCCTCCGGACATTTCGCGGATTTCCCGCTTCTCGTAACCCACCAGATTCACGAAGCGCAAGGCTTCGGACACTTTACGGTCGATTTCCTCTTTCTTCAGCTTTTTGATGCGCAAACCAAACGCTACATTCTCAAACACATTGAGATGGGGGAACAGGGCATAATCTTGAAATACCGTGTTCACCTGACGTTTGTTGGCAGGGACGTCGTTGATCACTTTGCCGTTAAAATGTATCTTGCCTTGGGACGGCTCGATAAATCCGGCGATCAAACGGAGGATGGTCGTCTTTCCACAGCCGGAAGGGCCGAGAAGAGTATAGAACTTTCCCCGTTCAATCTCAAAGCTGACGTCGTTCAAAATGGCGTCGTCGTCATCAAATTGTTTAGTTACCTGTTCGAAACGTATGATAGGAATGTCTTCTGGCATTGTCGCTCCCCTTTTTTCCGATTAGATATGAGGTCTACAGAACGAATCCGGCATACCCCTACAGTCCCTCATTGTAGTCGAATTTTGACAAATCGTAAATCGGCTAGAAATGAAAACTTGTCAGGAGAAGTTCTTTTCCGAAACCATTTTTCAGTTATGATTCGCTCAAGGAAATGGTATTATGAATATAGTGGACAATATCGTACAAAATGAACCTTTTCAAAGGGAAAAGAGGCTAAGGCATGAGCGTACAAATCGTAACAGACAGCGCAGCGGATCTTCCTAAGGAGATCATCGAAAAATATAGCATTAAGGTGATTCCCCTGGTGGTGATGGACGGCGATCAGGAATATCTGGATGGGGAGACACTGGACCCCGTCGACTTATTTGCCGGGATGCGCAAAGCGACTGTATACAAAACGTCTCAGCCTAAGTTCCAAACGTATTTGGATGTATTCAAGGGCTATGCGGAGGAACGAAAAACGGTTCTATACATTGCGTTCTCCTCGGGCCTTTCGGGGACGTATCAAACCGCCGTCATGGCGAAAAATGAACTAGTGGACGAATACCCGGATTTTTCGATCGAAGTCGTGGATACGAAGTGCGCCTCCTTCGGCGAAGGATTGGTAGTGCTTTATGCCGCCCAAATGGCGGAGACCGGGGCAAGCTTGAACGAGCTTAAGGATAAAGTCGTCCATTGGGCGGAGCATATGGAGCATATTTTTACGGTGGATGATCTGAACACGTTGATGAGAGGCGGCCGGGTCAGTCCGTTGTCGGCGTTCATCGGTGGGCTGCTCAATATCAAGCCGATCCTCGATGTGGAGGACGGAAAACTGATTCCCATCGAAAAAGTGCGCGGACGCAAAAAAGTGTTCCAGCGGATAATCGAGATCATGCGGGAGCGCGGCGTTCAGTTGGATAAACAAGTGATCGGCATCAGCCACGGTGACGATTTGGAAGCTGCTCAGCTCTTTGCCGATATGATCCGGGAAAGCTTCGGAACGAAAGAGATCATCACCACCATCATCGGCGGTGCCGTCGGCGCCCATGCCGGCCCAGGTACGCTGGCTATTTTCTTCCAGAACGTAGAATAACGTGATCCAAAAAAATGCCTACCAAGAGAAATCTTGATAGGCATTTTTATTGCTATTTGGAGCGTTCAGTCAAGAGCTGCACCAACTGCTCGCCTAGCTGGCCGCCGCCACCGAAGCCACCTTCAGGCCGCTGTCCGCCAGGTTGTCCGGACGGTGCTTGGCCGTTCCAGTCGCCCTTGCCACCCTTGCCGCCGTTTGCATCGGCGCCATTGCCTGCGGCACCACCGTTGCCATTGGCGTCAGGTCCGCCGGGTCCTCCCGGCCCCCCGTTGCCATTGCCATTTGCGTCGGCACCATTGCCTGCAGCGCCGCCTGCGTCTGCTCCGTTGCCTTTGGCTCCGGCTCCACCATTGCCGTTAGCTCCCGGTTCACCGTAGCCCATGCGACCGTTCCGCATGTTGTTCATACGATCCTGCTGGGCCTGCTCTTGTTCATCCACGAACGCCTTCTGAGCTTCCGTCAATTGGTTGTTAATCTTCCCGAGGTTTTCGTCCGAGGCAGTGTTTGCCTTTATCATATCCTGAACCACTGGCAAAAGCGCGGTAGCCTGCTCTTTCGTATAGGCCAGTCCATCGGCTTTATCCATCTGCAGCATAATTTGAAAGGTGCTGAACAGCTGGAACATGCCCTGATCCATCATTCTCCCCTGACCGTATCCCCCATTGGCACTGGTGGCTGACTTGGCCGCGTCTCCGCTGTCGCTTTTTCCGCCAGTTCCATTGGCAGACTTCGTTCCGCACCCCGTCCCAACCAATGCGAACAGCAAACCAACTGCAAGGGCTTTCTTAAAATTCAACCCTATCACCCTTTCATTTCCACTTGATATTGACAGCATTTTATCAAGCGAAGATGAAAGTAAGCTTAAAAATAGCCAAAGATTTCATGAAAAAGCACCCTCATGACTCATAGGGAAATCGGTTGAATCCTGCCGTCTTCATCGTAATGAAGCTCGGTGAATTTGACGCTGCGCAAATGGTCCACGCCGCCGGATAAAGAAGCGTCATGATAGAACAGATACCATTTTCCCCCGAACTCTACAATGGAGTGATGAGTCGTCCACCCGAGTACCGGACTCAGGATCATCCCTTGGAAAACAAACGGTCCGCAAGGGTTGTCGCTCATCGCGTACACAATCTTATGGGTCGAACCCGTAGAGTACGATAAATAATATCTTCCATTATATTTGTGCATCCACGGACCTTCGAAATATCTCCGTTCTTCGTCCCCCGCCAAAAGCGGTTTACCGTCTTCGTCTATGATATCGATTTCATGAGGCGCGGCCTTGAAAGTAAGCAGGTCGTCGCTAAGCTCCGCTAACCGCGGTTTGTAAGCCGGTTCCTCCGGACCTTTTTCTATCGCATCCGGCTGAAAAGCGCCGGTCTGCCACTTTTCCAATTGTCCGCCCCATAATCCGCCGAAATACATATAGACCCTGTCATCATCGTCGACGAAAACGGCGGGATCGATGCTAAAGCTGCCGGGTATATAGCTCTCTTTTGCCTGAAAAGGACCGGCTGGAGATGAACTCGTCGCGACTCCAATGCGGAATATCCCTTCTTTGTCCCGTGCCGGAAAGAACAAATAATAGGTGCCATCCCGGTACGCGGCGTCAGGAGCCCACATTTGCTGCGATGCCCACGGCACGTCTTTGATATGCAGCGCCGCCCCATGATCGACGCAAGGCGAAGTTATATTCTCCATCGACAGCACATGATAATCTTCCATGACATATTGATCGCCGTTATCGTTGGTTGGCCCATCGTGGTCGATATCATGGGAAGGATAAATATATATCCTGCCCTCGAATACATGAGCGGACGGGTCCGCCGTAAATAGATGGGTAACCAACGGTTCGTTTGGTCCAACGGCTTTTTCTATCATCGCCATATTTTTTTCTCCTATCTTAAGTATGAAAAATATAATATTTTATCCTATTATTGCAAAATATATCCATGAAGATGCGCGTGAAGCGCTGCACTTCTGACCAAGCTACCGTAAAACGGCCAAAAGTGCAGCAGCTGCAATTGTCACCCACGCTTATTTCCCTATGGATTCATACTATTTGGGACTTGTTTTGAAGGGAATAACAACTTACTCTTTCACGCCTCCAAGAGCCACGCCCGCGATAATATACCGTGAAAGCAGGAAGTAAATCACAAACAGCGGCAGCGCAGTCAGGGATAAGCCTAAATAAATCGTGCCGAACTCTGTTTTGTAAATGTCGCCGCGCAGCAAGCTTACCATGATCGGCAAGGTATACTTTTCCTTCTGCGTCAGCAGGATCATCGGCATAAACAGGTTATTCCAGTTGGCAACAAAGGCAAAGATCGCTTGCGTCGCCACTGCCGGTACCATGATCGGCATGATGATCCGGTTGAAGGTAGCTAACTCGCCGCAACCGTCGATGCGCGCCGCCTCAACGATCTCCATCGAGAGCGTGGCAAGCAGGTACTGACGCATGAAAAAAACGACTGCCGGAGCGGCAATGGCTGGAAGAATGAGCGGTAAGAAGTTGTTCGTCCAATGCATGTGATACATAAACTGATAGAAGCCGATAGCGCTTGCTTGCGACGGAATCATCATCACGGCCATGATGAACGTAAAGAACGGCTGGCGCGCTTTCCAGTGGTAGGCCACTAGCGCATAGGCGGTCAGAGACGAAAAATATACCGTACAGATGGTGGCGCCGCCGGAAATCATGAGCGAGTTCAGAAACCCTTTGATAGGATCGAAGGTTTTCTTTTCGAGTATCACATGCCAGTTGGCCGATAAGTGTGTGGATGGAATAAGGGAAATACCGCTTTGGATTTGCGGCGTCGAACGCGTTGCGTTCACGAACATGATCCAGAACGGAAGGATGCTGAGCACCGCAAGTAAGATGCAGACGACATAAATGATCGTTTTATTTACTTTTCGGGAGGCGTTTCCGCTACTTTGTATTTTCGCCATGGATTACGCCCCCTTTATTGCTGCTTTTGCAGCTTTTTTACGCATTTTATCACGTTTCTTGAGTTTGGCCGCATCGCGGTCGCGCATCAAGTAGAAAAGAATGGCCGACAATACTCCCGCGATCACGAACATGATCATGCTTGCCGCCGCCGCGCGGTTATACAAGTAGCTGCCCTTAAACGCTTGCCCATAAATGAATACAGATGTCGTGAGCGTTGCATTATCTGGACCACCGGCAGGCGTGAGGAACAATTGCGGAATATCGAACATTTGCAAGCCGCCGATCATCGAAGTAACCAAGCTGTAAGTCAAGATCGTGCGGAGACTCGGCAAGGTAACACGGAAAAAGGTTTGCCAACCATTGGCGCCGTCGATAGAGGCCGCTTCAAAAAGCGCGGGATTTATACCCAGAACGCCTGCGATAAGGACGATCATCGTGTTGCCGTACCACATCCAGAACTGAATGAAGGAAATGATGCCTCTGGCCGTATTCCGGTCATTAAGGAAGAAGATCGGTGTGTCCGTTATGCCCAGAGAGTGAAGGATACTGTTAACCGGCCCTATCGGATAACCGAACAAAGAGCTAAAAAGCACAGCGATCGTACTCGCCGTGATAATATTCGGCATGTAGAGCAGAACCTTGAACGCACCTTGCCCCTTTATGCTGAGACGTTTGTTGGTAAACCAGGCAGTAAGTAAAAGCGCAAGAAGGATCTGCGGAATGAAGTTGACAATCCAAAGGATGAAGGTATTGATTAGAGACTGTTTAAACAATTGGTTATGGAACAGGAGATCTTTAAAGTTCTGAAATGGATTATCCAAAATATGAATTGGTTTCGGAATTAATCCGTGCAAATCGGTGAACCCGATCGCTGCGGTGTATAAAATCGGGTATAACGAAAAAATCAGAAAAGCAAGTATAAAAGGAGCGCTAAAGATATAGCCAAATTTCGAATAGTTAATTCCTTTGCGGCGCATACTCTCACCCCATCCATTGTATAAAGGGGCGGGAAAAACTCCCCGCCCCTTCGGCGCCATTTATTTTTATTCGCTATCGATATTCAATTGGTCTTTAACCGTTTGTTTAAAGGATTTGATTGCATCCTCTTTACTCTTTTTGCCTGTAGCGTATGCGGTTACTTGATCGCGCCAGATTTGGTTGATCGTTTCGTCGTACTGCGTCAGGTTTTTACCATTAGCGTTGGCATTTGCCGGAACGAATACGTCAAACATGTTTTGTCCGCCGAGCAGCGGAACGGTTCCATCAGCCTTCGACATAACAACGGCAGAAGCAACACTGTCCTTCGTTCCTTGCTTGGAAGCATCCATCGTACCATTTGCCCAGTAAGTTTGGAGGCCCGTATCAGAGGTGTCGAGAGTAACAAACTTGATGAAGTCAGCTACAGCCTTGGACTTTGCATCATCCTTGGCAACGTCCTTGTTGGCGAGGAGCCAAGTGCCGCCCCAGAAGAATCCTGTCGTCGGCTCAGTAACCGCCCAGTCGCCATTGGTGCCTTTAACTTGACCATTCATAACATAGTTGATCAGCCAAGCAGGACCGAAGAAGCCGAATACCGGTTTAGCGCCAGAACCGGACATATCCGCATACCAAGCATCCGTCCAGTCTTTCGTGCCGTTGCTGTAACCGTTATCTGTCAGTTTCTTAGAGTAATCCAGGAACGCTTCGCGCTTCGGATCGATATGCAGCTTGTCATTAACAAGCCAACCTGTGTCGGAGCTGTTTTCGATCGGGTGCCACATGTCGCCGTCGCCGGAAACGATGGCGTAGCCTTTAGCTTTCAATTTATCAGCTGCATCGAAGAACTTATCCCAGCCAGGACCGACTGCGGCCTTGATGGTTGCTGGATCGTCTGATCCGAATACGTCTTTAGCGATCGAACGGCGATAAATGAAAGCACCGCCAGTTGCTTGATAGCCAAGGCCTTTCAATTTGCCGTCCTTGGAGCCGATATCAACGGAGTATTGAGCGATACCAGCGTCCTTCACCAATTGATCGGTAAGGCCGAGATCGGCATAATTAGCTGCAAAATCGGATGCGTCGCCTTGGGTGTACTTGAGGACGAACGCAGATTCAGCTGCATAGATGTCAGGTGCATCTTTACCGCCGGCAGCCAGTGCCTGGTCAAGAGCCGGCTGATAAGCGCCATCCGTGGTTGCGATAACCGTTGTTTTAAACGTTACATCAGCGTTCGGATGGGTTTCGATATACTTTTTGGTCATGTTGGGAATTTCGTCGGTAAAGCTCCAAAGGTTGATGGTGACTTTACCGCTTCCAACCGAGTTTACTACAGGTGTAGTCGAAGGTGATGCGGTAGCTGCTGCATTTGAACTTTCAGCCGGGCTAGAGCTTTCTTTGCTGTCCGAGTTTCCGCCGCAAGCGGCAAAAACAGATGACATCATAAGTACTGCAGATACACCGGCAATCGTACGTTTCATGCGTTTCATACTTATCCTCCCTTTTTCCCTCTAACTATGATCGGTTGAATGTAACCGCATTCATAATTATAGAGCGATAAATGAAATCGCATAAGGAACGGGTTTTGGGAAAAGTTCCACTATTTTTAGATCCGGTTAAATACAAAAAGACACCGAAGGATTTCTCCCTGGTGTCTTCTATGCACGTCTTCTTCGATTACTTGCCCGCTTTCAGCGCCTCATCCTGCTTCTTGATGAACTCCTCCGGCGTAACCGCCTCTCCGAACAGTGCTTGAACCTGGTTGATATGCGTACTGGAAGCGCCCGGTTTCATCTGGGTATCCAGATACAAGGTGACTCGATTGGCCTTGTTCAATTCGTTCAACAGATCGATGAACATTTTCGGAAGCTTGACCATGGAAGTATCAACTTTCGTAGCGGGAATGACACCCGCGTCCACTACGGAATGCTCTCCCCATTTTTGCACGAAGAAGCTGACGAATTTTTTGGCCTCTTCGATATGCTTGGAATTTTGGGAAACGAATAACCCCACCCCCGGGCCGCCGACCCAATCGTCCACACTGCCTTTGCCGCCTGTTACCGCTGGAAATTTGAAATAACCGATCTTGTCTTTAAACGCTTGGGATACATCCCCAGCGGTCGTGTAGTTCGGCACTTCCCAAGTACCCATGGCGAACATGGCCGATTTCCCGTTCATGAACTGTGCTTTAGCTTCGTCATTCGATAGTCCGTTATAGCCTTTGATGAACGTATTTCGGTCCACCAAATCTTGCACTTGTTTCGCAGCCTCAAGCAAGGAAGGATCGGTGAAGTCTTTGCCCGCGACGGCTTTATCCATCAAATCCGCTCCCCCGATGCGGTCGGCCAGGTACATATACCAGAAGGAAGCCGGCCAACCGTCCTTCCCGCCAAGCGTAACCGGGGTTACACCGTTTTGGTTCAACGTTTTTATTATGGCTTTGAGGTCATCCAAGGTTCCAGGCGGCTGCAGGTTATATTTGGCGAATATTTCTTTGTTGTAATAGACCGGAACAATGTTCAGCTCCACTGGGAGGGCATAGGTTTTCCCATAAAAAGAGAACGCTTCCGTCGTGCCGGTTACGAATTTTCCCTTCAACTCGTCCTGCAAAAGATCGTCCAACGGAGCAAACTTGTTACCGCCCACATAGGGATCCATGAAACCGGCTGCCCAGGTGAACCCGATGTCCGGCAGAACGTTGGCTGCGGCCAACACTTTCAACTTGCTCTTGTACTGCTCGTTATCCAGAACTTCCGTGGCGATCGTGATATTCGGATTGGCGTCTTCGAATTCCTCGACGATTTCTTTTACCATTTTGTTCTGCGCGGAATTGTTGCCGTCCGGCCACAGATGCATCAATTTGAGGGTGATTTTCTCACCCGCAGCCGTTCCATCGCTCGGTTTAACGGCATCGCCGCTCTCTCCGTTACCGCCTCTGCAAGCTGTTGCAAGCAGCAGCAACGTCATGAGCAGAGCGCAAAATAATAATGCTCTCTTCATTGGACACTCGCTTCCATTTCGTTCCGCATGGATCGGTACTGCCCCGGGCTCATCCCTTCATTATCCTTAAACAGCTTGTTGAAATATTTGACGGTCTGATAACCGATACGGTCAGCAATCTCCGCTATGGGCAGATTCGTTTTCAGCAGCAGCTCCTTCGCTTTCTGCAATTTTCTGCGGGCTACGTATTCGGTGAAATTCATCTGGATCTGATCTTTGAAAAGCACGCTGAAATAGCTCCCGTTCAGGTGAACATGCTCAGCGACATCCTTCAGGCTGATGGCCTCCTCGATATGCATTTCCACATATTCAATCGCCTGGCGAACGGGATCGCTTAATGCGGCTTCTTGGTCCTTAACCGCCATCAATTGCGGGTCGGCCATCTTTTGCATGAAGCCGATGCGGTCCCGCTCTTCCCCAGCTTTAAGAGCCTCCTCTACGGCTGCGTATAGTTTTTCTCTACTGACCGGCTTCAGCAAATAATCCGCAACAGACAAATGGATTGCTTGCTGGGCATATTCAAACTCGGCATGGCCGGAAATGAGAATAACGGAAGGCTGGCGCATCATCCGATTTTCCTTCATTCGGCTCACCAAAGTAAGTCCGTTGATTTCCGGCATGCGAATGTCGGTGATGACGAGATCCACCGGAACGCTCTCCAGAATTTCCAAAGCAGCCACCCCGTTGCCTGCGGTGAGGATCTCATATTGCCCGGCTGCCCATACCCCCAATAGTTTCTTCATACCTTCTCTCGATCTCAGCTCATCGTCGACGATAAGGATCGTTCTGTTCCTCATAGTTTGTTCCCTCCATGGATAGGTATATGAATTTTTATGCGGGTACCATGGCCTTTCCGACTTTCGATGGCGATTTCTGCGGTCTTGTTGACCTCATCTGCAAAAAACAACTGGAGTCTGCGCTGCACGTTGGCGATTCCGAGGCCGGATTTTTTGGAGGAGGGCACTTTTCCGCTTTCCAGCCCTTCCA
Organism: Gorillibacterium massiliense; assembly: GCF_000455485.1. Classification (GTDB taxonomy): domain Bacteria; phylum Bacillota; class Bacilli; order Paenibacillales; family NBRC-103111; genus Gorillibacterium; species Gorillibacterium massiliense. Next base: position 12,115 of record NZ_CBQR020000145.1, on the reverse strand, counting down.
CAAGTTTCCGCATCTTCTCCTCGTCCATCCCTGCCCCATCGTCCTCCACTGTGATGGCGATCCGATCTCCTTCACTCGTAACCGTCAAACTTACCCGGCCGGGTTCAATCTTACTTTCCACCCCATGCAAAACGGCATTTTCCACCAACGGCTGCAGCAAAAGCCGCGGCAATTCCACATCTCCGTATTCAGGCGGAGCATTGATCTCCCAGTCAAGGTGGTCTTCCAGACGCATCTTCATAATGAGCAAATACCGCTCAACATGCTCCAACTCTTCACGCAGCTTCACCCATTCGGATTTATTAGGCCCTGTGATGGTATAGCGGAATAAATCGGACATGGCGACGACATACTCGGCCAGCTTGTCTTCATCCTTATCCAGCAGTGACCAGTACAAAGCATCCAGGGTATTAAACAAAAAGTGCGGATTGATTTGGGCTTGAAGCGCTTTTAGCTCGGTATGACTTCGGGAAAGCTCCTTCTCATACACCAACTGGATCAGTTCGTTGATGTTATCGACCATTTTGTTATAGGAATAATTCAATTCTTGAATTTCGATGGTAGACGACACGTGTTCGATGGGCTTCAAGATGCCGAGGCGGGTGCCTCTCATGGTTTTGATCAGTTTGAAAACGGGCCGAGTGATGATGGTAGACAGGAAAAACGAAAGCAAGGTAAATAACACGGTGCCTATACAGGCCGATACGACGATGGTCGTGCGCAAAATCGATGTCCCTTTGGTGACGGCGCTAACCGGCGTTAAGATGAGCAGCGTCCACCCCGTAACGGATGAGCGCTGTTTGACGACGATAAAGGACCGATTGCCGATGGAAGCCACCTGATCATTGGATGCCTCCGCCAACGTGACTGCCGTTTTTTGCGATATGGTGTCGTCATTGGACGTGATCAGTTGACCGTCAGCGGCGAGGAGCAGCACCGTCTCCCCTGTTCCCTCACCGGATAATGAGCCTTTCAAGGCAAACTTGCTGCGGTCTGCACGGATGAGCAAATAGCCGCCTGACGTGAAATACCGGTCGATAAGGCTGACCCGCCGAATAGCCAGAAGTGATGAGGAATCCGACGGGTCAATGCCGAACCACACGAGACTTCCTTCCTCCATCGCCGCCTGCCCGATCCAATCCTTAGGTACCTTGTCTCCAAGACTGCCCCCGTCGAGAGGGTACAATCTCGCCCCGCTATTGTTGTAAAGCTCGACGGATTTGATGCCGTCTGTGTAGATTTGAACCAAATTGATAATAGGCTGTAGTGCCTGCCGTTCCGCGAAGGTAGAGTGGGAGCCATCCATTTCCTGCAAAAGCAGCTGTTGTACGTACCCGTTGGTCGAGACCAACGTCGTCAGGGAATTGATCTGTTCGAGAATGACTTCCAGGCGGCCGTTGGCCTGAATCGCGGTTTGCTGGATATGCTTCTCCGCGTTGTTCTTGAGCAGAGTCGAGACCGAATGGAACGTAATCCCACCGACAAACGTCAAAATGATCAGCATGACGGCGAGAAAGCCAAGCAACATTTGGTTGCGCAGCGTATTGAACCTCGACAACTTCGACCGCATGCAGTCGGCCCCCCCTTCGACATTCGGAACTTGGATTCCGTAAGGGCTTACAAAATTTCATTGTCTGAAACAGCGCTCGACCTGCAAATATTGGCAAATCGTTGCCGCTCGGATACATCATCGTACTACATCCTATCCTTTTTTCAAGTTTGTGTACAGTACCCGGATGATTTACCAATCGATTTACGGCTCCGTCGCTGGATGAAAAAGTAGCTGCAAATAAGAGAAGGAACCTCCATTGGAGATTCCTCTGTCTCTTAATGCCGTCGATCGGCATTCCGCCGATCAGCCTTTCACGCCGCCAACCACCATACCTTTCACAAAATACTTCTGCAGGAACGGATAGATGATAATCATCGGCACGGAGGCCACGATCGTCATCGTTGCACGGACCGAAATTGGGGAAACCTTCATCGTCGATCCGCTACTCGAACTCGCAAACGCAGATGCCGCATCATTGGTCGTATTCGAATTCTGCAAAATTTTCTGAAGCTCATACTGCAACGTGCTGAGGTTTTGATGAGACGAGGTGTACAGCATGACGTCAAACCACGAGTTCCATTGACTGACAACCGTGAACAGCGCGACTGTTGCAAGGACAGGGAGACTGAGCGGCAGTACGATATTGACGAACGATCTAAAATCTCCCGCTCCATCAATGGTAGCCGACTCGATTATGCTTTCCGGCAGCTGCTCGATAAAGGAACGGATGACGATCAAGTTAAACACGCCGATAATCCCTGGTAAAATGTAGACCCAAAAGTTATTGACCAAGTGCATATCCCGGTAGAGCAAGAAAGTCGGAATCAACCCGCCATTAAAATACATCGTCAAAATAAAAGCAATGGTAACAAATTTCCGCAGAACATAATCTTTCCGACTGATCGTGTACGCGACCATCGCAGAGCTGAAAACCGTAACGACCGTGCCGATAACGGTACGAAGAGCCGAGATGAGTGTCGCATGGTAAATCGAGTCTTCTTTGAACACAAATTTATAGCTTTCCCAGGAGAACATTCGCGGCCATAAGTAGATCCCCCCTTTGACCGAATCGCTAGCGGCGTTTAAAGAAACGGCGATTGTATTGATAAAAGGGTATAGGGTAATGATCATTAAGAGGGTCAGAAAGGTGTAAACGATGCCATCGAATAGTTTATCGTTAATCGTAGAGTTACGGCTTGAGAACTTGAACTTGCTTTGTTTTGAGGCAGCTGTCGTATTCGCCATTCCAATAACCTCCTTCTAGAACAATCTTTCTTCACCCATCCGTCTGGCGATATTATTCGCTGTGAATAGAAGAATGAAGTTGACTACCGTTTTAAATATGCCAGCTGCAGTAGCAAGCGGGAATTTAAATTGCTGGATCCCGTACTTCAATATATATAAGTCAATGTTCTGGGAATAATCGACGTTCATACCGTTACCGAGCAGGTACTGCGGATCGAATCCCGATTCCATCAAATTTCCGATATTCATAATTAACAATACGATAATAACAGGTCGAATGCCTGGCAGCGTGATACTCCACATCCGTCTTAACCGGCCCGCTCCGTCCATTTCCGCCGCTTCATACTGTGCAGGATCGATCGACGTGATGGCGGCCAAATAGACGATCGTATTCCAGCCTACATCTTTCCATACCTGACTTACACCTAAAATCCCCCAAAACCAATGGGCTTTACCGAGGAATAACATTTCCTGACCACTGTGGATAATCCCGGTCCACTTCAACAATTCATTAATAATACCATCCGGAGCCAGCACATTTTGGATAATGCCCGCGGCGACAACCCACGAAACAAAGTGTGGCAAATAACTAACCGTCTGTGCGACGCGTTTGAACGCGACTTTACGAACTTCATTAAGAAGCAGTGCCAAGGTAATCGCCGTAACGAAGCCTAACACCAAATTAATTACGCTCATTGCCAGCGTATTTCTCAAGTCTTGTATAAAGAGATTGTCTGCAAATAATTGCTTGAAATACTTCAACCCAACCCATTTTTGCTGGCTAAAGTGTTTGGCCGGAGCATAGTTCTGGAAAGCGATCGTCCAGCCCCAAATCGGCACATATCTAAAGACAAATAACCAAAGCACAAAAGGAACGGACATGACTACCAGCATCCGTTGTTGAAACAGCCGTTTGAAAAACAGCTTCAGCCCTGCCGCTTTTTGATCTGAAGTCAAAGGCGATGTTGCCAGTGTGGTGTTATTCTCCATGATTCTCTCTCCTTCCCGTCGGGCAAAAAATAGGAAAGGAAAGGCCGGACTTATGCACGGATCAGCACGCTAAGCCGGCCTTTCGCTATTTCCTATCATTCAGTTCGATTACTTTGCAACATCCATAACTTTCTTGATTTGTTCCGTCGTCCACTTCTCATAGCCGGCCGTATCAAGCTTGTTGAACTCTTTGATGTAATCGGCCCAAACGCCTTCGAAATCGGCAGGTTTTGCAAGGACCATTTTCGGGAAGTATTTCTTCGTCAGATCGTCTTTCTTCGTCTCCCAGGTTTTCTCTGGCGAGTCATTGTCTTTCGCGAAGCTCCATGCCGGGTACCATGGGCGGTCAGCCGGTGCAGAGAACATTGCGGAATACGTTTTAACGCCATATTTACCAAGAATCATCTTGTCCGCATCCGTCAACGTTGTTTGGAATACTTCAGGCTGATAGCCTGGAGCTAAAGCATTGCCATCCGAAAGGGTAGAGGAGGTGTTATATTGCGGCCAATCCCAATCGTAGGTCGAAAAACCAAAGCTATCTTTGAACGCTTGGGAGGAAAATTTCGTGATTTCTTCTGGCGTTTGGAAGAAGCGGCCGTTGGCGTCAACTTCGTACGTTTCGCCTTTGATGCCCCAAGATCTAAGAACTTGATTCTCTTCTTTCAGCAGGTTATCAAAGTATTGAACGATGCGGGCCGGATCCTTCGCGCTCTTCGTGATGCCTACCCCACGGTTGCTCGTCCATCCAGGAGGATCCAGATAGGCGTCTTTCGTTCCATCGAACGTTACCGGCAGAGGGAAGTATACGTAATCGTCTTGTGCCGGATCTTTTCTCGCTGCGTCATTCAAAGCATTTTTCGCATCACCGATCTGCCAGCCGTAGTCGAAGAAGCCTACGACTTTGTGGGAGGTCAGTTTCGCGATGTACTGATCGTAGTTGTCTACGAATGAAGATTTATCGAACAGACCTTTACCGTTCAGATCGTTCAAGGTTTGCAGCCAACGCTTGGTAGAGTCAGAACCGGCATACGTCTTCGCTTCAAACGTACTCAGGTTAACCTCGACGTTACCGTCGTTCGGATAGCCATCCAAATGCATCGGCGGGTTGGACGTTGCGAAGAATCTCCAGTCGTTCGTCAGCGTAAGCATGCCGGTCAGCTTCTCGTCGCTATGTTTGGCAACGAAGTCTTCGACCAACTTGATGTATTCATCCAAGGTTTTGATTTGCGGATAACCGGCTTCCTTCAGCACGCGGCGTTGAACCCAGAATGCGCCTTGGTTGATGTTCGGATCCGCAGTGTAAGCTCCGACTTGAGCGGAGAACGGCAGGAAGTAAATATGGCCGCCGTAGTCGGCTTTCATGCGGTCGAAATACGGGCCGTAAACACGTTTGATATTCGGGCCGTATTGATCGATCAGGTCATCCAGCGGGATATATGCATTTGCTTTCATTATGGCATCGATCCCAGCGTCCGGAGCCATGACGTCCGGATACTCGTCAGAAGCAATAAAAGTACCGATTTTCGTGGTCAGGTCACCGACCAAGTGCTCGATCTTGAAGTTGACGCCCGTTTGATCTTCGAGGGCTTTACCGATGGTCGTCTCGTTCGTATTGACGTCCTTATCACCAGCAACCCCATTAAAGAAAGTAAACGTTACTTTGTCCAGCGGCTTTTGTGTAGGTGCTGCGCTTGCCGCACTTGTGGCCGCTCCCCCTGAGGAAGCACTTGGACTTACGCTTTCATCTGCCTTCTTGTTACTTGAGCAGCCGGCAAAAACGGATGCCAACATCACGGACGCCAAAACCAGCGATAAAACTTGTTTTTTCGCCATACTTGAGCCATACCCCTTTCAAATCTACTTATTGTTGAAAGCACTTTCATTATAAAGGGCTATGCTCTTCCTTGATTACCCGGCAAAGTATAGTTCCTACTTTGAAAAACTAAGCTCTTTCGCCTGGGATCGTCAGGGTTATTTCCGTGCCTTTACCGTTTTCACTGGCCAAATCGAAGCCGAAATCGGCGCCGTAATAGAGTTTTAGCCGATAGATGACGTTCTGGATGCCCACCCGCTCGCCCATTTCCTCATCGCGTTTCAGATAGGAGAGAATGCGCTCAACGGTGTCCGGGCCCATGCCGATGCCGTTGTCTTTCATGTGGAAGAGCAGGTTGCCGCCCTCACGGGTGATGCGCATTTCCATTCTTCCTCCGTTTTTCAAAGGCTCGATACCATGAATGCTGGCGTTCTCCACAAAAGGCAAGAAGGTCATTTTCGGGATTCGGCAATCCAGCGCCTCGTCGTCCACTTCAATGGCGTAATCCATTTTGTCGCCGAACCGGTATTTCTGGATTTCCAAAAAGCAATGAATAAACTCCATCTCCTCCCGGACTTGCACCATGTCCTTGCTCCACGCCAGGGAGTTGCGGAAAATTTTCGCCATGTTGTGGATGATCCGAGCTGTCTCCGTCTCGTTCTTCATCAAGCTGCGCATGCGGATCGTTTCCAGTGCGTTAAAGAGAAAATGGGGGTTGATCTGGCTTTGCAGCGCATTGAGTTGGGCATGCCGCCGCTGCAGCTCCAGGTCTTTCCGCTGGATATCGGCCACGTAGACGTCATTGATCAGACTGTCGATGCGCCGGGTCATCCGATTGAACTCGCTGGTCAACTGGCCGATTTCGTCCCGGGCTTCACCGCCGTCGATGGTGTCGAAGTTTTGGTTTTTCACCTTTTTCATATGCCGCAGAACCCGCGTAAGCCGCGTATTGAGAGATCGGGTAATCCAAACGATGACCAGCGTCGGAATGAGCAAATTCAAGCTGGCCAGCAAGAAGATGAATTTCCGCGAACCTGTAAGGGCTTTCAAAACTTCATCTTCTGAGATTGTGCCAATAACCCGCCAGCCCTGCAGGTAGTTGCCTCCGGAAAACTCCGTTGCAAACTCCATCGTATCCTTCGGTTTTTTCACATTGTCGTAGAGAATCTGTCCGTGCGTCCAATTGATCACAGGGTCCGTTGTATATTCAATTTCATTATTCTCGTTAAGGAGATAGATATAGCCATCTAGATTCAAGTTGTCGAAGGTCGCCTTGATCGTGTCCGTGTTCATGTCGATCTTGACGAACTTGGGGACTTTTTTGGCCTCGGAAAAGTAATTCAGCTTGCGAACGATGCTGAAGGTATCGTATTTCCCTACCGTTTCGGTCTTGAACAAGAGTGGCAATGACTGGGTTGAGCCGTTCACGGCTTTATACCAGTCCGTGTCCTTGACCTCTTCCGTGATAGGCGTGACATAACCCGATGTGAGTATCGTCGGATTGTCAACGTAAAGGTTGATCGCTTGCACGGAATTATACAGCGGACTGTAACTGGTCAGCGTTCGGCGCACATAGTCGTAAGCCTCAACGTAATCGGCGGGGTTTACATATTGCGTCTCCAAGGTTTCGTTCAACAACTGGTCCGTATAAAAGCTGGTGGAAACCGATATCGTGTCCACCACTTGCTTCTTGAATTGGTTGGCGATTTGGTCCACAGCCCGGGTGATTTCCTTGATGCGTTGATCCCGAACATTTTCCATCGTTACGCTGTAAAAGACAATGTTGGTTACCAAGATGGGGAAAAAGACGGAGGCAAAATAGAGGAGGAGCATCTTGCTGCGCAGGCGGACATTATTTAAGCTTGGTTTCACGGCCAAAGCCCCTTATCGGTTTATTTCAGCTTGCTGCGGTACTCGGATGGCGAACATTTTTCCAACTTTTCGAACTGGGTGACAAAATAATCCGCATTGTTAAAGCCTATTTTTTCCGCTATCTCATAGATGCGGAGATCGGTCTGGCGCAATAGCTTTTTCGCTTCAGCCACGCGTATCTGCAGCAGGAACTCGTTGAAATAAACACCGTACGTCTTGCGGAATAATTGCCCCAGATAGACAGGATTCATGTAAAATTGAGCCGCGATGCTTTTCAAACTCATATTCTCTTGGTAGTTGGTTTCGATGTAGCTTTTTATTTTTTGAATGCCACCTCTGCCTGTTTCCCTGCGGCGGTTGGAAATCACTTGCATGCTTTCTTCCGTCCAATTGGTGAACAGCCGTTTAATCTCTTGCAGCGTCAGATTCATGTCCTGCCAGCTGATGATCGGCTCCAGTTGGGTCATATCATCTTCGTCCCCCTCCATCTCGCGGATAATCTTCAAGACGGCGGAGACGCATTGATGAATGCTCAGTTTCACCGCTTCAGGGGCATACCGTTTTTCCTCAAATTCTCGGAACATTTCTTCGATAGCGGCATTCACTTCCGCTTTGCTCATCTCTTCCATTTTCTCCGTAAGCCGTTGGTAGACGGAAAAGTCCATATGGACATGGTTGAGCGACTTTTCTTTAATCCTCTCAAAGATCACCAGCCGGTCTGCGTTTTCCGCGTACTTGTGCTGCAGCGCCTCTCGAGCCGACCGATAGGACTGGCTCACCTCTGCAAGACTCCCAACGCTTTTTCCGGCATACAAATATACAGGCTGTGCCATCCCGCGCTCCAACCGCTGCCGCAGCTCTTTGAGGAACCGCTCCAGGCTTTGGCCGCTTTGGTCCATCCATTCCACCGGCAGGAGCAGCCCCCATCGGTTACGGTGCTGGTGTACATAGATGCCGCGGCCCTTCTCCAAGCAGTTGCTGACGGACAGCTTGATTTGCCGCACAACGTCGTCATAGGTGAAAGGGTTCGCCTTAAGCTGCCAAGGCGTCCAATCGTTCACCTCAATCAGGATATACCGAAAGACGCTGTCGGCCGATATGCCGTAGCGTTTCGCCCAATGGGCGATATCTTGGGCACCGGCCTCCCCCTTGAGCAGGGCGTCCATCGATGCGCTGTCCAGTAGATGCTGGCTCTTCATGCGAAAAAGCTTGTCCTGGCTGATCCGCCGATCCAGGTTGCGCAGCGTTTCCCGTAGTTCGTCCTCATCGATGGGCTTCAGCAGAAAATCAAACACACCGTAGCGCAGTCCCTGCTGGGCGTAGGCAAAATCGTCATAACCGCTGATGATGATAAACTTTGGCTTCCGCTCCATTTCCTCTTGAGATCTGCGGATCAGCTCCAAACCGTCCAGAACAGGCATGCGAATATCCGTAATCACTAAATCAGGTTGGATGCGATGAATAAGTTCCAGAGCGTCTTCCCCGTTATCCGCTTCTTCTATGACTTCATAGCCGCAATCTTCCCAACGGATGAGATTCCGTAGTCCCTTGCGGGCAAAGATCTCGTCGTCTACCAGTAATACCGTGTGCACGTAAGGCTGCCCCTTTCGCTAACAAGGTCGTTCTTTTCGCTTCTAAATGCCCGGCATAATGCTGCCACCGCTAACCGGAAGAAAGGCGCCGGAGATGAAGCCAGCCAAATCCGAGGCGAGAAAAGCGACGGCATTGGCGATTTCCTGATCCGTCCCCCGGCGCTTCAGCGGCACGTTCCGTTCATATTCCTCACTGTGCTCCGTGTTGTTGTCCCGGTCCCGCTCGCTGATGGTCCAGCCCGGTGCCACTTGGTTGACGGTGATTCCATGCTCGCCCACTTCCTTGGCCAGCACCCGATATACGCCGTCCATGCCCCGCTTGCCTGCAACATAAGCCGATTGACCCGGAAGAAGCTGCATGGAGCATTCGGTATTGATGCCGATAAACCGGCCGCCTTTTGCCGCGATCATGCCTGGGATAAATGCTTTTGCCAGAAAAACGCTCTGCAGCACGCAAGACTCGAACTGGCTAACATAATCGGACGCCGGCTGTTCCAAAACAGAGGTCCACGGATATTGAATGACCGCATTGGCGACGACGATGTCGACGGCGCCTAGCCCGGCGGCAACTGCATCCTTCATGTTCCGGACCGACTCCTCATCGGTAATGTCCGCGTATACGGTTACCGCCCGACGGCCCAAAGCTTGAACCTCCTCTTGCAGCTCCAATGCCTTGCTTTCATTTCCACGATAATGGATGGCTATATCCGCCCCGCATTCCGCTAGAGTTCGGACCATGACACGGCCCAATTGGCCTGTAGCGCCTGTAACTAGCGCGATTTTTCCGGATAGATCGATATTCATCTGCTATTCCTCCTGTGCCCGGTAAGCCGGTTTGACGGCAGCCTCAACCGAACCGCGGTTTTCGGCGATAAACGTATCCCGGCCGGATTTTTCCCTGTCCTCTTTATAATGCTTCGGGTTTTTCTTATGGTAATCCTGGTGATAGTCCTCCGCCTTGTAAAACGTAATGGCCGGAACGATCTCCGTCACTATAGGCTGAGTAAAAGCGCCGCTGGCTTCAAGACGCAGCCGGGAGCTTTCCGCCCGCAGACGTTGGTCCTCGTTATGATAAAAAATCGCCGTGCGGTATTGGCTGCCCCGGTCGTGGAACTGCCCCCCGGCATCGGTGGGATCGATTTGCGGCCAATACAGCTCCAGCAGCTTTTCGTATGGGAACACTTCCGGATCAAAGGTGATCTGGACAACCTCGGCGTGGCCTGTCGTGCCGCTTTTTACTTCCTCGTAGGTTGGGTTTTCGCGGTAGCCGCCCATGTATCCAGATTCTATCCCATAGATTCCAGGGAGATCATCAAACGGCGTCACCATGCACCAAAAGCACCCTCCGGCGAATGTCGCTAATTCCTTTTTTTCTTGGCTCACTCGCTTCAACCTTCTTTCTCTGAGTTTCCGTCTATCTTACTATTAACCATATCACGATTGGAATGTGAAAAAAATCCCTGTCGAATGAGTTCGTCAGGGATTTGGTTTGCATTGAAACGAAGTTGAGGTAAATCATGTCGTAAAATCGGAACTGCTGAACATTTGGACCAACGGTCCTTAACCGAGAACGATCCGGTCGTCGGTCAGCTTGTGGCCGCTGATCTGCTCGAACTCGCCCAGCAGTCGTTCCACGGTGAGATCTTGCTTCCGTTCCCGGGGAATATCCAGCACGATGCGTCCTTTATCCATCATGATCAGCCGGTTGCCAAGCCGGATGGCCTGCTCCATGTTGTGGGTGACCATCAACGTTGTGAGCGAAAGCTCGCGGATGATCTCCTCGGTCAGCCGGGTGATCAGTTCCGCCCGTGCCGGGTCCAGAGCGGCGGTATGCTCGTCCAGCAGCAATATTTGCGGCTCGGTGAAGGTCGCCATGAGCAAGCTCAAGGCTTGGCGTTCGCCGCCGGACAGTAGACCGACTTTCGCCCGCAGCCGGTTCTCCAGACCGATGCCGAGACGCGACAGCTGCTCCCGGAACATGCTGCGCTTCGCGGCGTTCACGCCAAAGCGCAAGCCTCTCTTTTTGCCCCGGTTATAAGCCATGGCCAAATTCTCTTCGATCGTCATGCGCGGAGCGGTGCCGGCCATCGGGTCCTGGAAGACCCGGCCGATCCAGCGGCTGCGGCGGAACTCCGGCAGGTTTTGGACTTCGCTGCCGTCGATGAGCACCTTCCCGGCATCCGGCTTCATTCCGCCGGAAATGATGTTCATCAGCGTCGACTTGCCTGCCCCGTTGCTGCCGATGACGGTGACGAAGTCGCCCGGCTCCAGGTGAAGATTGATATCCATGAGGGCAACCTTTTCGTCGGTTGTACCCGGGTTAAACAGTTTGGAAACATGCGTAAGCTGCAACATCACGCATTCCCCTCCTTTGCGCCTGCATCAAGATCCGTAAGCTGGGCTGCCCGGCGCTTCGCCGCGCTTTTTTGCTGCAAAGAGCGCTGAATGGTGGGCAGGACGAGGGCGATAATGACGATGAGGGCGGTGATCAGCTTCAAGTCTGTTGTCTTGAACAACTGGACTTCCAGAGCCAGCGCCACGATTACCCGGTATACGATCGACCCGACGATAACGGCGATGGTGGCGACGAAAATTTTTCGGCTGCCCAAAATCGCCTCGCCGATAATAACCGACGCCAAGCCGATTACGATCATGCCAACGCCCATAGAGATATCGGTAAAGCCGGACTGCTGGGCGATCAAAGCGCCTGATAGGGCGACAAGGCCGTTGGACAAGCTGACGCCGAGAATGGTCGTGTTGTCCGTGTTAGCCCCGAAGCTACGGATCATCCGGGCGTTGTCTCCCGTCGCTCTCAGTGCCAGTCCCTTATCCGTGTGCAGGAATGCGTCCAAAAGCAGTTTGATGATAATAGCAAAACCCGCCACCGCGGCAATCCGCACCCATTGAGAGTCCAAACCGGAAAACAGCGTCTTTTCCCCGTATACAGAAATATTGGACTTTCCCATAATCCGGTTGTTGATGGAATAGAGGGCGATCATCATGAGAATCCCGGACAGGAGTCCGTTGATTTTCCCCTTGGTGTGGAGCAGG
>NZ_CBQR020000144.1 GCF_000455485.1 Gorillibacterium massiliense | reverse complement strand
TCATCATGAGAATCCCGGACAGGAGTCCGTTGATTTTCCCCTTGGTGTGGAGCAGGCCGGTACAAACGCCGGCAAGCATACCGCCGATGAAGGCAACAAGCGTCGCCAGCCACGGGTTCCAGCCGTGAGTGATTAAAACGGCGGCGATCCCTGCGCCTGTCGTAAAGCTGCCGTCCACCGTCAAATCGGGAAAATCGAGTATCCGGTAGGTGATATAAACACCCAGAGCCATGAAAGCATACAACAGCCCCAACTCAAGGGCTCCAGGCAAAGAATTTAACATGCTGTTTCCTCCTCAAAAACGTGATCTCCGTGCGATGATCCTCATGCCGCTTGCACGGAGCCAGCGAATGGGGAAAATTGGCATTTCGGCCTTCACATAACCAATAATTGGTGAGGGCTATGAAAGGACAGAAAACGGAATGAACGCATAAGGGTTCATTCCGTATCTTTTTTACTTGTCATTAGGGTTGCAAGTCGTCGTTCGAGCTTACCCGTTTATTGGATAATGTCGTTCGTCGGGTCCTTGACACCTTGCTTCATGGCGTCCGTAACGGTGATCCCTTGGGCTGCGGCTGCCTTCAGGTTAAGAATCAAATCCAGCTTGTCCGGGAAGCTTACCTTCATATCCCCCGGCTTCTTGCCGTTTTTCAAGATGTCGACCGCCATTTGACCGGCTTGGTAGCCGTGGTCGTAATATTTGAAACCGACGGTGGCGAAGGCGCCTTTTTCAACAGTATCCCGGTCGCTAGCGAAAAACGGAATGTGGTTCTTATTGGCTGCGTCGATAATGACGTCGACGCCGCTGACAACGGCGTTGTCCAACGTAACGAAGAGGGCGTCCACTTTACCGGTCAAGGAGTCAACCGCTTGCTTCACTTCGGACGTATTCGTAATCGCCGCTTTGACCAGCTTGATGCCGTGGGCGTCCAAAGCGTTCTTGGCATTATCAGCCATTACGACGGCATTCGGTTCGCCTTCGTTGATGACGAGACCTACACTTTTGACATTCGGGAAGTTAGCGGCGATGAAATCCATCAGTTGCTTGACGGCTTCCGGGTTCGTATCCGAGGCTCCCGTTACGTTGCCGCCCGGTTTATCGAGATTGCTTACCAGCTTGGCGCCTAAAGGATCAGTAACGGCGGCGAACAGAATCGGGGAATTCTTCACTTGTTGAACAAGAGCTTGAGCTGGCGATGTGGCGATTCCCAACACAAGATCGTACTTGTTTGCAGCGAACTTCTGTGCGATGGACAGGTTGTTCGTAGCATCGCCTTGAGCGTTGTTGTAATCCAGTTTCAGGTTCTTGCCTTCTTCGATCCCCGCATCCTTAAGGGCGGCAAGGAAGCCTTCACGAGTCGCATCCAGCGAAGGATGCTCTACGATTTGCGAAATCGCTACGGAGTATGTCTTGTCCGAAGCAGCCGCTGTCCCTGCCGGAGCGCTTGTACCGCTTGGCGCCGTCGACGCGCTGCTGTTCGATGACTTCGAGCCGCAACCGGCTGCAATGATGACTAACATGATGGCCATTAATCCAAGAATAAAGCCTTTTTTCATGAATAAGCCCCTCTTTTCTGTGCCTAAAAGTAATAGCAACGCTTAAAAGTTTTGCCGCTTTTATGCGAGAAAGCGACAATGCAAATATACCGTTAATATTAAATCCCTTCCTGCCAATCGTCAATTAATAATATTTTATTTTCCATCGTAGCACTCATATGGAAATCATCTTCAATCGCAAAGCTCCTTTCCCTGCATTTCACAAAGCTTTTGCTAGCATTACATAGAAACGATTGATATGATCAATAGGTTAGGTTACCGTTAACTTTTATAGGAGGGATCCGCTTGCAATACGGTTATTTCGACGAGGAAAAGAAGGAGTACGTCATCACCAAACCCGATACCCCCGCACCCTGGGCCAACTATCTCGGTTCTCCGGAATACGGAGCGATCATCTCTAACAATGCCGGAGGCTACAGCTTCGTGAAGTCCGGCGCCAACGGAAGATTGATCCGTTACCGTTTCAACAGCACTCCATCCGATCAGCCCGGACGCTACATTTACGTCCACGACAAAGACAGCCGCGATTATTGGTCCGCATCATGGCAGCCGGTCGCCAAGGATTTGGAACGTTACGACTCCACCTGCCGCCATGGCACAGGTTATTCCATCTTGAGCTCCCGTTACGAAGGGATCGAGACCGAGACCCTGTATTATGTACCCCTCAATAAGACCTACGAGGTTTGGCGTCTGAAGGTACGCAACACCGGTTCCACCCCCCGCAATCTGGCCGTATTCGGCTATGTGGAACTGACCAACAGCGGAAATTACGAGCAAGATGGCGTCAATTTACAGTACACCTTGTTCATCACCCGCACTCATTTTAAAAACAATGCGATTCTTCAAGCGATCAACGAGAACCTCGACAATGAATGGCGGTTTTTCGGTGTAGTCGGTGCCGATGTCGCTTCCTATGACGGAGACCGGGATGTTTTCGTCGGCGATTACCGTGGCTACGGCAACCCCGCATCAGTCGTGAACGGGGCCTGCTCCAATTCCCTGAACTACAATGGCAATTCCTGCGGCGCTTTGCAGTGCGATGTAACGCTTCAACCCGGCGAGGAAAAAGAGTTGATCTACATACTCAGCCCGGGTGGCGAGCAAGAAGCCGGAGACATTATGGGCCGTTACGCCGACCTGTCCGCGGTAGAAGCGGAATATGAAGAACTCACCAAATATTGGCACGAAAAATTGAACCGATTCCAAGTCCGTACGCCAAATGACAATCTGAATCAGATGGTCAATGTATGGAACGCCTACCAGTGCTTCATTACCTTCGTCTGGTCGCGGGCGGCTTCCTTCCAATATTGCGGGCTGCGCAACGGCTTGGGTTACCGGGACACGGTGCAAGACATTCAGGGTATCATCCATTTGGATCATGAGCAGGCGCTGGAACGGCTGTGGCTGATGCTGTCCGCTCAGGTTTCCAACGGCGGCGGCTTGCCCCTGGTTAAGTTTAACCATAACCCTGGACATGAAGGCACCCCGGACGATCCAGCATACGTGCAGGAAACCGGTCATCCGTCCTACCGTGCCGATGATGCGCTATGGCTGTTCCCCACGGTCATCAAATATTTGAAGGAAAGCGGAAACTGGGGCTTCGTCGACGAAGTCATTCCCTACTCGGATAAAGGAGAAGCGACGGTATACGAGCATCTACGCCGCGCCATCCAATTCAGCCTCGACCGCATGGGTGCCCACGGATTTCCCGCAGGGCTGCACGCCGACTGGAACGACTGCTTGCGGCTAGGCGCTAAGGGCGAGTCGCTGTTCGTCGCGTTCCAGCTTTACATGGGATTCGTCGTATTCAGCGAAATCGCGGAACACAAGGGACGGACAGAGGATGTCCGTTGGGCGCAGGGACTCTGCGCGGAGCTTGATGCCAATATCCAGAAATACGGCTGGGAAGTTGACCGTTTCGTCCGTGGCTATACGGAAGATAACGATGTCGTCGGCTCCCGCAATAACGAGGAAGCCAGTATCTGGCTTGAGCCGCAAGCCTGGGCGGTGTTGAGCCAAGCTGCTCGTCCCGAGCAGGTCAAACTCGCTCTGGACAGCGTATACGCGCAGCTCAGTACGGAATACGGCGCGATGCTGACCTATCCTCCTTTCCGCAAAGAAAAGCGCTCCTTCGCTTTGATGAATCTATTCAATGGATCGACGAAGGAAAACGGCGGCATCTTCTCCCAGCCCCAAGGTTGGCTGATTCTGGCGGAAACCATGGCAGGCAACGGCAACCGCGCCATGGAATACTTCCTGAATTGCAGCCCCGCCACCATGAACGAAAAAGCGGAAATCCGCAAAATCGAGCCGTACGTGCACGGCCAGTTCGTCGAAAGTATCGACAGCCCGCACTTCGGCCGAGCGCACGTTCACTGGCTGACCGGCACGGCTTCCACTGTCATGGTATCCCTGGCTGAGGGCATCCTCGGCGTGCAGCCGCAATTCGAAGGACTGCGCATCGATCCTTGCATCCCGGCGGAGTGGGACGGCTTCTCCATGTACCGGGAGTTCCGCGGCAAGCACCTTAACATTCAGGTGGAAAACAAGAACGGTGTGGAAAAAGGCGTTGTGAAAATCGTCATCAACGGCGAGGAGATCGCAGGCAACGTCATCCCCGTTTCGAAAATGAAGCAAGAGAACGAAGTGCTGGTTGTGATGGGTTAAGGCCTCATCTGTACAATAAACCCGTAAGCAATCTATACTATAGCCAAGACGAAGAACGTCCTGCCCATTCTCCATGAATGGTTGCGGGACGTTTTTATTTTAAGGGGGATTATGATGATTGGATTCGAGTCCGCACATGAAGCATTTATTCAGTATCATTTGAAGAGAAGATCAGGTGAACGGAGAGGTCGTTTGGAACGTGGTCACCGGGAGCCTGAAAAAACATTTTGCCGCAACGTGTGGTGGCCGGTTAGCGGGAATTTTGATAGCCTGCATCCGGAATATGAAGTCCTCGATTGGCGGGGGCTTTCCTATTTTTGCGATTTTGCTTATATCACGCCGTACGTGAAGCTGATAATCGAGGTTAAGGGCTTCGGGCCACATGTGCAGGACATGGACCGAAACAAATACTGCAACGAGCTGAATCGGGAGACTTTCTTGACGGTTATGGGTTATCAAGTCATCTCGTTTGCTTATGATGATGTCGCCCATCGTCCAGAATTGTGTTCGACCTTGTTGCGTATGGCGCTTACGCGATTTTCCCCGGTAGCCTCACCGGTCCCGAAAAAAAGTGTAGCGGAAAGGGAAATCATACGGCTTGCCTGCATGCTCGCCCGCCCGCTCCGCCCTATCGACGTAGAGTCACATTTAAGCATGAACCATCGCACTGCTGTCCGAACTCTTCATTCCCTATGCGAAAAAAAGTTACTATCTCCTGTTACCGGAGAAGACGGCAAGCGTGTCGTGCGGTATGAGCTTCAGCAGGAAGCCTTTCAACATATATAAAAAAGAAATACCTGCAAATGCGCAGGTATTTCGAGAGAAAAGGACCGATTGAAGAAAATACCTGCGATAGTGCAGCTATTTTCTTCGTCGAGGCATGAACGGGACATACTGGCTTTCAATAACTGCAGTTTTACAGCTATTCCGCCCTTTGAGCGGCTTTCGGCTTTCAATAACTGCAGTTTTACAGCTATTCCACCCTTTGAGCGGCTTTCTACTTTTAATAACTGCAGTTTTACAGGTATTCCCCCTTATGAACGGCTTTCAGCTTTCAATAACTGCAGTTTTGCAGGTATTCCCCCATATGAGCGATTATCGGCT
The DNA here is from genome assembly GCF_000455485.1 of Gorillibacterium massiliense. GTDB lineage: Bacteria > Bacillota > Bacilli > Paenibacillales > NBRC-103111 > Gorillibacterium > Gorillibacterium massiliense. The sequence continues at coordinate 39,510 of NZ_CBQR020000144.1, read as the reverse complement.
TTCAATAACTACAGTTTTGCAGCTATTCCACCCTTTGAGCGGCTTTCGACTTCAATAACTGCAGTTTTGCAGCTATTCCACCCTTTGAGCGGCTTTCGGCTTTCAATAACTGCAGTTTTACAGCTATTCCGCCCTTTGAGCGGCTTCCGACTTTAATAACTGCAGTTTTACAGCTATTCCGCCCTTTGAGTGGCTTCCGACTTTAAAACCTGCAGCTTACGGTCTGCCAGCCAGACGACCAGGCACCAGATTTACCTGCAACAGCAGTAGCCAAACGACAGCGAAAAACCGCCTTTCCGAAGAGAGGCGGCTGCGAGTCAAACAAAATATCCGATATCTTACCCTTTGCTTGCACCGGAGGTCAAGCCTTCAACCAGCAGGCGCTGCAGAAGCATAAACAGGATCGTGATCGGCACGGCGATCAACACGGTCGCAGTGGCAAACATTGCAAAGTCGCTGTTTTGGCGGGAGTCCAGCAGATCCCACAGACCGACGGCAAGGGTCCACTGTTCTTTCGTCCGCAAAATAAGACGTGCGAAGATATAATCCACCCAAGGACCGACAAACTGCAGCAAAGCGATATAAGTCAGCATCGGTCTTGACAGAGGCAAAATAATCCGGGTGAAAACATGCCAGTTGGATGCCCCATCAATCCGCGCTGCTTCATCCAAACTTCGCGGGATTGTATCGAAGAAACCTTTGGCGACGAAGGTTCCAGCCAAGGGTGCCCCCGCGGAATAAACGAGAATCAGGGCAATGTGGGTATCCAGCATGTTCAGTTCCTTCAGCAGCAGGAAGATGGCGATCATGCTCATGAAGCCCGGAAACATCCCCAGGATGAGTAATGTTGAGAGCGCCTGCTTCCGCCAACGGAAACGAAATCTGGAAAGAGCATAACTTGTCAGGAGGATCAGCGAAGTACCCAATAGCATGGTGAAAAAAGCAATTTTAAACGTGTTCATGTACCAATGGGCAAAGAGGAACGTATCGGAATGAAACAGTTCCTTATAATGCACCAAGGTGAACTTTTTCGGAATAAAGCTTTTACTATAAAGGGATCTTCCGGGGCGGAAGGTGCCGAAAACCACCCACAGGGCAGGGTACAGGCAGCAGATCGAAATGATCACCAAAGTGATATAACTAAGGGTTAAACGGAGAATACCTTTCTTTTTGCGCTGTCTCATTGGATCATATCCTCCTCTTTGTAGGAACGACTGCGGCGGTAGTTCCAGATGCTGAACGACGCTACAATCAGGAAGATGATAATGCCTATAGCGGATGCCATATTGTATTTATTTTGACTCAAGGTCAGCTTATACAGCCAGGTAACCAAAAGATCGGTTGCGCCGGCATATTGATATTTCCCCACGGGAGGAGATCCGCCGGTCAGCAGGAAGATAGCGTTAAAGTTATTGATATTGCCGGCAAACTGGGCAATCAGGATGGGAGTGGTACTGAACATGACCATGGGCAGGGTGATAATACGGAATTTTTGAAAAGCACTGGCTCCATCCACCTCAGCCGCTTCGTACATATCCCTTGGAATCGAAGTCAAAATCCCCATAATAAGCAGCATGGAAACCGGTATCCCGACCCACATGTTAACGATAATGACCGTCACTTTCGCCCAGAAGGGATCGGATAACCAAGGCAGGCCGCCAAAACCGAAGTAACGCAGGTATTGGTTGATCGGTCCGAACTGGCCGTTGAACAGGTTTTTCATGATCAATAGCGAGACAAGCTGCGGGATGGCATAAGGAAGAATCAAGATCGTCCTCCAAAAGCCTTTAAAGCGAATGCCCTGCTGTTGAATGAGAAGGGCGACCAAAAAACCGCCGAAGAACGTTGTTACCGTGGAAAGGACTGCCCAAATAATGGTCCACGTAAGTACGCCATAGAAAGTATGACTCCATGTTTTCAGAGCGAGCAATTGGCGAAAGCTATCGAAGCCGACCCAATCCACCAGTTTGGCGGGGGGCGTATGATCCGGCGACGAATAGTTGGTGAACGCGATCAAGACCATGAAGATGATGGGCATAATGGTAAAGAACAGAATGCCTAATCCAGGAATAGCCAGAAAGGACTGGGCGAATTTATGTTCTGAAAAGAAACGGACGGATTGGGCAAAATTTCTCGGCTTTACCCCTTCGTCTCTTAATTTTCCGACGTTAAAGGCGTCTTTCACAGTCAGCACATAAGCGAAAATAACGACGGCAAGCGCAATGAGCGCAATGAGACTCTGCACCAGCAAAAAGATCGAGTGGTCACCCGCAACCAATCTGGAGACGCCCTTGACCTTTTCAAAATGGCTGCCTTTCTCACCCAGTGTTGTGATTGCCCATATAACATGCTTGATGTTAGGGATGAAATAACTGAGAGCCGCCGCCTCTATCGCCGCAAGCAGTACGCCCTTCACAAATTGACGGTTATATAGCTGTCCTAGCCCCATGAATATGACCGATAGAATCGTAGCGTTTTTCCGATGCTGTCCCATGTTCCTCCTGTCCCCCTTAAAACAAATCAAGGAATCACCCGCCGCGGGAAGCGGCGGGCAATTCGTTACCACCATTTGAATGGAACTTTACTTCTTGCCGCCGCCATTGTTCAAATCTTGAATTTGCTTAATGGCATTTTCCATAACGGTCTTGGCATCGGAGCCTTTATCCCAAATTTCCGGGAAAGCTGCGTTGGCTGGAGCCCAAACGTTGCTTATTTCAGGAATAGTCGGCATAGGTTGAGAATTTTTAGCTTGTTCAGCGAAGACCGAGATGATCGGATCACTCTTGACTTGCGGATCTTCCAGCGCTGCCAGATTCGTCGGGATCGCGCCAACTTTCTCGTTCAGCAGAAGCTGGGCTTCTTTTGAGGAGGAGAAATGTGCGAATAGCTGGGCGGCGTTTGGATATTTGGAATAAGCATTAACATACCAAGATTTGATGCCCGAAAAGGAAATGGCAGTTTTACCGGCAACAGTCGGGATAGTAGCCACACCCAACTTATCCCCAAGGGCTTTTTTGTAACCGGCCAGTTCCCACGGACCATTCATATCGATAGCGACATCGCCGGAAGTAAACAGACCGCGTTTGATATCGGGAGTAATGTCCGCGCTTTTAACGGGAAGAACTTCTTTCACGCTGCTGAAAACCTTCAACCCTTCAAGAGCGCCATCACTGGCAAGCCCCATGTCTTTCGGGTCTGTACCGTCTTTACCAAAGAGGTATCCGCCGGTGGAGGCAATAAACGGATAGTTGAAGTAAAAATTGCCGACTTCCCACATGATGCCGTATTTGTTCTTGCTCTTGTTTGTAAAGGTTTTAGCGAAGGCGATGACGTCATCCCAAGTTTTCAATGGAGCATCTTTGACCAGATCCTTGTTGTAGTACAATACATAGGTTTCCGCTGCCCGGGGATAACCAAGCAATTGCCCGTTATAGGAGGAACCGATGACAGATGCTTCGGTATTGTCCGCTCTGGTCGCATCGGCAAACACTTCGTTCGGCAGGATGAGATTAGCAAGCGCCAATTGCGGCATATTATCATGAGGAATAACGATAACATCGGCACCCAAACCGGATGGTCCGTCTTGAATCAATTTTTGCGCCTGGTTTGGAGGAGGAACTTCTTCAACCTTTACCGGCACATTGAACTTCTCCGTAAACCGCTTAGCCATTTCAGTGGTGAACGCCATTTCGTCCTTGCTTTCCCAAATGACCAGGCTTGCACCTGCTTCAGGTTGAATGCCCGTGTCCGGTGCAGTGGTTGCCGGAGCAGCGGTGCCTTCAGCAGCTTTCGTCGGTGCCGTTGTAGGCGCTTTCGATTCGGTTGCGTCATTTTTGCTTCCGCTTCCGCCGCAAGCGGCAAGAGACAGAGCCATTGTCAGTACAGTCAATCCTGCGACAGCTTTTGTTGCCTTCATAATGGATAAACCCCTCCTCATGATATAGACCTTTAAGCCTTCTTTGGCGCCATTCCACCAGCGCAAACGTTTGCGTTTTTAGCAATACCCCACCACCTAATTCGGTGGAATATGCTTCTCCCATTATCGTTTCACTGGTTGGAAAGCGCTTTATTGCTGCCATAATCATACACCATGCCGACAATATGGAAAAACGTTTGCACAAACTAAATTGCCGAACATTCATCTTTATATCTCTCATTTCCTTAAGATTCCATTGATTTTCGCAGTATTTCTTATAATTGGATATATTTCCACTACTAATAAAACAGTGCTTATCCTCCGAAATTTGCATAAATAAATTGCCATAGGTGTTGCACAGCTCCATTCGCCTTGCTATAATTTCCTCAAGATTCCACCCGTAAGAGCGCGGGACCGGATTCCTTTCGTTCTGTGAAATCCTTAAGGCACTGTTATCAGGAAGATACATCCTCGAGTCGTTTTTTTCGGGTGTATCTTCTTTTTTTAAAGCTCACACTATTTACTGGGAGGTAATCACATGTTGCTCGAAGCTGTTTATCATCGTCCGAAACAAACCTGGTCTTTTGCCTACGATCCCGAAACCATCCATCTTCGCCTGCGGGCAAAGAAGGACGATTTAACGGAGGTCTTTGCCCTCGTCGGCGACAAGTACGCCTGGGAGGCGACAAGTGAACTTGTGCCGATGAAGATATTCACATCCGACGGGATGTTCGATTATTGGGAATGCGCCGTCCGCCCGCCTTACCGCCGGTTGACCTACGGCTTTCTCTTGCGCAAAGACTCCGAAGAGATATGGATGACGGAGGACGATTTCCTGGCAACCCGTCCGGAAAATCAAAAGCGTCTGTTCGAGTTTCCGTTTCTCAACGCTGTCGATATCTTTTCTCCGCCGGAATGGGCAAAGGATGCGATTTTCTATCAAATCTTTCCGGAGCGGTTTGCCAATGGCGATACAAGCAATGACCCGGAAGGAACTGAGCCTTGGGGCGGCAAGCCGGAGCGGGGGAATTTTTTCGGTGGCGACTTGCAGGGCGTGATCGATCATTTGGACCACATTGCCGGACTGGGCGTAAACGCCATTTACTTCACGCCGATTTTCCAAGCCACAACCAATCATAAATACGATACCGAAGATTACATGCAGGTCGATCCCCAGTTCGGCGACGCGGAAACCGTCAAAAAGCTGGTAGCCGCCTGCCACAGCCGGGGTATCCGCGTGGTGCTGGACGCCGTCTTCAACCATTCCGGCCGCACCTTCGGCCCCTTCGTCGACGTACTCAAAAACGGCGCCGCTTCCCGCTACAAGGACTGGTTCCATGTACGTAAATTCCCCATCGCCGTCGACGGCGACTACGCCGGTTACGATACCTTCGCCTTTGAACCGATGATGCCGAAGCTGAATACGGAAAACCCGGAAGTGAAAGATTATCTGCTAAACGTTGCGCGGTACTGGATCGAGGAAATCGGCATCGACGGCTGGCGGCTGGACGTAGCCAATGAAGTCGACCACTCGTTCTGGAGGGATTTCCGCAAAACCGTCAAAGCCGCCAACCCCGAAGCCTACATTCTTGGGGAAATCTGGCATGAATCTTCGCCGTGGCTTGCCGGCGATCAATTTGACGCTGTAATGAACTATCCTTTTACCGAAGCGGTCCTCGACTTTTTCGTGCGAGAAAGAACCGATGCGGAACAGTTTGCGAATGCCATCGGCAAGCAGCTTTCTCGCTATCCGCTGCAAGCAAGTGAAGTCACCTTCAATCTTCTGGACAGCCACGATACGCCGCGGCTGCTCACCCACTGCAATGGGGATAAGAAAAAAATGAAGCTGACGGCCATCGTCCAATTCACGTTTATGGGCGCACCCTGCATCTATTATGGAGACGAAGTCGGCATGGAAGGCGGCGACGATCCCGATTGCCGCAAATGTATGGAATGGAATCCGGCCAAGCAAGACAAGGACTTGCATGCGTTCTACCGCAAGCTCATCAGCGTGCGCAAAGCGAATCCCGAACTGAGGCGCGGGGCCATCACCTTTTTGGAGGCCGAGCCGGGCGAAGCAAGACTCGCATACGAACGGAACCATGAGGGTGACAAGACCGTTGTGCTGCTGAACAGCAGTATGATCGAACAAAATTTTCGGCTTCCTGTCACCGAGTCCCATTGGCTTGATCTTTGGACAGGAAAATCCGTTTCAGCCGCTGGCGGAAATCTCGAAATCAACTTGCCTCCGCTTGGTTTTGCCCTTCTGAAAACGAGCATCAAGGGGAAATAACCCCATTATTTTACAAAAATCCACCTTTACATCATAAGCAAATCTATTTACAATCTCGGATTGTTGGATTAAGATACCTGTAGAGCAAACGTTTTCACTAGGAGGTCCTCATGTCCGTAACGATCAAGGATGTGGCCAAGATAGCGGGGGTCTCTCCTTCCACCGTCTCCCGGGTTATATCCAACCATCCGAGAATCAGTAAAGAGACTTCCAAAAAAATCAGGGCCATTATGGAAGAAATGGGCTATCATCCGAATTTGATGGCCAAAAGCCTTGTTTCGAAAACCACCAACAGCATCTGCATCATTTTGCCGAAATCGGCTGAAGAGTTGTTTTCCAACCTGTTTTTTATGGAGTTGATTCGGGGGATTGTCACTCAGGCCAACCGTGCCTGCTTCGACGTGATGATTACATCCGGAGGCAATGAGAAAGAAGAAGTGAGCGCCGTATCCCGCCTTTTCAACGGGCGTCGCGTAGATGGCGCCATTCTGCTGTATTCGCGCAAGGATGATCCAGTCATCGATTTTTTGCAGGAAAATGGCCATCCCTTCGTGTTGGTAGGCAGAAGCGAGAAGTACCCCGATCTGCTGTCAGTGGATACGGACAACGTGAAAGCCGCCTATGACGCTACCCGCCACCTGATTTCCATGGGCCATGAACGAATCGGCTTCGTCAACGGTCCGCAAAACCTCATCCTCTCTCAGGACCGGCTTTCCGGTTACCAAAAAGCGATGCAGGATGCGAATCTGGAGATGCGGTCGGAATGGATCGTGGAAGGCGATTTCCTTCAGGAAAGCGGATACCGAGCCATGTCTTTCTTCATGAACCTGCCTAACCGGCCGACGGCGTTGGTCGTCGTCGACGATATCGTCGCATTTGGCGTCCTACGGGGCTTGCGCGAATCGAACTTCAAGGTTCCCGAGGATATCTGTATGGTCAGTTTCAACAACATTCCGTTGTCCGAGCTTTCCGATCCTCCCTTAAGCAGCGTCGATATCGGCATTTACCACTTGGGCTATACCGCATCGCAAATCTTGATCCAGTCGATTCAAACCGGCGAAGCAATGCATCAAAACCGGTACATCATTCCGCATCACCTGCGCGTACGCGAATCGTCCATGTACGCCATGCCTAAGAAGTAACCTCTGGCGGGACAAAGAAAGAAGCACATCTGCTTCTTTTCTTTTTTCGTAGTTGTTCAAACGTTTGCGCTACTTCATGTCAGGAAAGAGAGGGACTATATGCAGCAAAAGATACGCGCCTGTCTGTTTGATTTGGACGGCGTCCTGGTGGACACCGCGCGATACCATTATTTAGCCTGGAGCCGTCTGGCTCAGGAACTGGGCTTCACCTTTACGGAAAAGGACAATGAAAGACTGAAGGGCGTAAGCCGGGACGCCTCTTTGGAGATTTTGCTGGAAATCGGTGGTTTGACGCTGCCGCAGGAGGAAAAACTACGGTTAGCGGAGCGTAAAAATACATGGTACGTGGAATCCATCCTCAAAATGAACAGCCAGGAAATTCTGCCGGGAGCTCTTGAATTTTTGACGGAATGCCGCTTGGCAGGGATTAAAACCGCCTTGGGTTCGGCCAGCAAAAATGCCATGACTATCTTGAATGGCACCGGTCTCGCCCCTTATTTCGATGCGATCATCGACGGAACGAAAACAAGCCGCGCTAAGCCCGATCCCGAAGTGTTCCTCTTGGCGGCGGAAAATCTCAACGTACTTCCCGAAGATTGCGTCGTGTTCGAGGATGCGGAAGCCGGCATCGAAGCCGCTGTCAGAGCGGGTATGGCTAGTGTCGGCATCGGTTCACCGGACATTTTGAAGCAGGCTAACCGGGTTATTCCCTCACTTGCGGAAATGAGCATTAGCCGTCTGAGCGAGCTGTAAGCGGGCGGTTGAATCATCACTTTATAAATTGCAGGTTCATAATCCATAAGCAAAAGGAGCTAGTTCAAGTGAAACAATACCTGAAGGTGGATGAGTGGTCCATTATCGAAGAAGAGTTCAATCCTCTGAACCATGAGATATCCGAAAGTGTGTTCAGCATTGGCAACGGCTACATGGGCCAGCGGGCAAACTTCGAGGAAGCTTATAGCGGCGCCACTTTGCAGGGCAGCTACATGGCGGGTGTCTATTATCCCGACAAAACTCGAGTAGGCTGGTGGAAAAACGGCTACCCCGAGTACTTCGCCAAGGTGCTGAACAGCACCAATTGGATCGGCATCAGCGTCGAGATCGACGGAGAGCCGCTGGATCTGGCGACGGCTGCCGTAAAAGAGTTCCGCCGCGAATTGAACATGAAGGAAGACTATTTATCCCGCAGCTTTACGGCGGAGCTCGCCAGCGGCAAGCAGGTGCGGGTGGAAGCTGTTCGCTTCGTAAGCATAGCCCGTCGGGAGATCGGAGCCATCCGCTACTCGGTGACGCCGGTGAATTTTACCGGAACACTTACCTTGACCCCTTATCTGGATGGGGACATCAAAAACAAGGACTCCAACTACGACGAGAAATTTTGGCTGGAAGTCGATAAAACCGCAGCCGCCGATATTTCCTTTTTGACTGTGAAAACAAAGAAACTGGACTTTCATGTTACCTCGGCCATGTCCTATGACGTTTATGTTGACGGACAAAAAGCTGTCCCGGAAAACCTTCAGTTGATCGAAAAAGAGAAATACGTGGCGAACGCCTTCTGCGTACCGGCTGAAACCGGCAAAACCGTCACGCTTACCAAGTACGCGGCCAACGTGACTTCTCGGGATTACGGGTTGGGCCAACTGGCGGACGCTGCGGCTGAAGCACTCAAGGCGGCGCGTGAAGCCGGATTCGCGGCACTGCTGCAAGAACAGGCAGAAGCCTGGGCGGTCAAATGGAAAGAAAGCGACATCGTCATCGAGGGAGATCCGGCTGCGCAGCAGGCGATCCGCTTCAATATTTTTCAAATGAATCAAACCTATACCGGCGAAGACGACCGTCTGAACATCGGACCGAAAGGCTTCACCGGCGAAAAATACGGCGGCAGCACCTACTGGGATACCGAAGCTTACTGCCTGCCCTTCTACTTGAGCACAGCCGACTCGTCCATCGCCCGCAATTTGCTCATCTACCGCTACAAACACCTGGATAAAGCGAAGGAAAATGCCGCCAAGCTGGGCTTTTCCAAGGGTGCTCTCTATCCCATGGTCACCATGAACGGGGAAGAATGCCACAACGAATGGGAAATCACCTTCGAAGAGCTGCACCGTAACGGCGCCATCGCTTACGCCATCTATAATTATGTGAATTATACCGGCGACCAGGATTATCTGGCTCAATACGGGCTGGAAGTGCTGGCGGAAATCTCCCGCTTCTGGGAGGAGCGCGTACATTATGTAGCCGCCAAGGACAAATATGTCATGCTGGGCGTCACCGGACCAAACGAGTACGAAAACAACGTCAACAACAACTGGTACACTAACCGGATCGCCGCCTGGACAATGGAATATACGCTGGAAGTGTTGGATGATCTGAAGTCCGGTAATCCATCCCGTTACGCCGAGCTTGTTGATAAGCTGGAGTTGGCATCGGAGGAAACGGCAAAATGGGCGGATATTGTCGCGAAAATGTACTATCCGGTGGACGAAGAACGGGGAGTTTTCCTCCAACAGGACGGTTACCTCGATAAAGAGCTGATCCCGGTAAAAGAGCTGGACCCCCGGCATCTGCCGCTGAACCAGAAATGGTCCTGGGACCGGATTCTCCGTTCCTGCTACATCAAACAAGCCGACGTGTTGCAAGGGCTGTTTTTCCTAGGGGATCGGTACGATCTGGACACGAAAAAGCGCAACTTCGACTTCTATGAGCCGCTGACAGTTCACGAGTCGTCCCTTTCCCCTTGCGTCCACTCCATTCTCGCTTGCGAGCTGGGCTATCAAGAAAAGGCATATGAAATGTACCTGCGCACCTCGCGATTGGATTTGGACAATTACAACAACGACACCGAAGACGGCTGCCATATTACCAGCATGGCCGGGACCTGGATGTCCGTGGTCTATGGCTTCGGCGGTCTCCGCGTACGGGACGGTGCGCTAGAGCTGAATCCTTTCGTTCCGGCGCAGTGGACCACCTTCTCGTTCAAGGTGATGTTCCGTGGAGCGCGTTTGAAGGTAACGGTACAGGACAAGGAAATCAAAGTCGTCAATGAAACGGAGACACCCGTAAAGGTACGGATTCACGGGCAAGAAATGAACTTGGATGGCAGCGCTCAAGCATTGGCACCAAGCGGTGCCGCGCAGGGCTAAGTCACTAATTCTTGTGGAATTGGGAAACTTGTAAAAGCCTCGGAATGTCTGCAAAACCCATACCCGAGAAGCACCTGTAACCCAAGAAGCCTGTAAACCGAAGAACATCCCCTCGGGATACCTGCAAAACACTAAAACCCGGATTACCTGCAAAAGTGCAGGCTTTTCCGGGTTTTTCACGCCAATCGGTAGAATTACCTGCAAAAATGCAGGTGTTTGATCCCATATTTTGTTTTTCACTAATTATCGGGAAAAATACCTGCACTTTTGCCGGCTTCATCTGCTGAGCCGGTGAACGGCATAAAATACCTGCACTTTTGCAGGTATTTTGTTCGTTGCGTGCCATCAGCCATCTACCCGCAGCAAAAAGAAGCATCCCAGAATTCGCTAGCTGCGAGGCAGCCGCGCTTCCGGGATGCTTTTACCGTTATAGTTCGATTTGCTTCAGAACGTTTCCGTCGAAATCTTTAATCTGGAATACCGTACCCTCCAATATCCCATAAGAAGGCGGAAAATTTTCCTTGGGCAGGGAGACGGAGCCGGGGTTAAGCAGTGTAATGCCGTCCCGCTTTTCCGCAACCGGCACATGGGTGTGCCCCTGAATAAACACATCTCCCTCTGACAATCCAGGGAGATTGTCCATGTGATGATGATGTCCATGGGTGGCATAAATCCGCCGGCCTTCATAGAACAAGATGGCGGTATCCGACAGAACCGGAAACTCAATCAGCATCTGATCCACTTCGGCGTCGCAGTTTCCCCGTACGGAAATGATTTTCCGCTTATAGGCATTGAGCCGGGCAGCTACTTCCTTTGGGTTGTATTCCTCCGGCAAAGGATTCCGCGGTCCGTGATAGAGCAGATCGCCTAAAATGACGATTTGATCCGCATTCTCCCGTTCGAAGGCAGCGAGCCCTTGATTCAAACCGCGCAGCGATCCGTGAATGTCGGACATAAAGAACAGTTTCATCCCGCGCTCCTCCATTCGCCTACTTCAAATAAAAGCGAGCGGTTTCTTCCCAAATCTCGCCGGCTTCCAGACCGAACAAGCCGATTTGATCGGCAGGCAGATCCACGCTGGGAGCGTTGACCAGATTAATCTGAGGTTCCGGGCAGAAAAATTTGCCGCATGCGCCGTTGTTCCAAATCATCCACTGTTTGTAGGATGTGCCCACATCGTAGACGAAGGTGCGACCCAGCTTCTTGTCGGTCAGTTCCATCCGGTTGCGGCCGTTTTGCGGAACGGCGGTATAGTGGTTGTCCATAGCGGCAAAGTACGGATTCACGCCACCGTCGCGCAAGGCAGCTTCATCCGGCGTTAGCTCTTGGAATTTGCCTGTCGGCAGCATCCGGCCGTCCAGCTCCCAGCGCTCACCGATGGTCAGCTTGATCTGGCAGTCTTCTGCGGAGCTTCCAGGCGCAAAAGGCGCATTGATCGCCGTATGGAAGGCAAGCAGACAAGGCAGCTTGGCTTGGCCGTTGTTTTTCACGAACAGATGCTGCTCTAAGCCGTCAGATGACAGCGTATAGCGGAGTTTTACTGTGAATAGGAACGGCATGTATGTATAGATCTCATGCTGTTCAGTCACCGTTACGGATACGGTCACAAAGCTGCTGCCTGCCCCTGTGCCGAACTCTTCTACTGTCCAAGGGGTGGTGTGCAGGAAGCCGTGCAGGTGGTTGCCGGTATTCACTTCATTGACCGGGAACTGATACACTTTGCCTTCCCAAGGAAACTTGCCGTCAACATAGCGGTTTGGCGGGAACAGCACCGGGATTCCGTGAACCCCCGGATTTGCCTTGAATGCTTCCATTTCGTCTTCGCCCGGCTCCCGCAGGAAGGGGTATCCGTTTTCCGTATCGCGGAAGGCGATAAGGTTGCCGCCGATTTCCGGCAAGAGGGCTGCTTCGTATTTTCCGGCCTTCAGCCAGACGGCTTTTTCTCCGTGAAACGTTCCCAGAAAAGCTTGCTCTTTATTCATCTTCAATCTCCTTATCAGTTGATCTCGCTCGCGTGCGCTTCCAGCCGATCTCCTGCCAAAAACGAACGCCCATACTGTTAATAGTGCCATCGGTACCGGCTTTTGTCCACATTCTCTTTGTGATCGTTGTATGTTATCCCCCGGCCAACTGCTGATTAGTCAGCAAGGAATTTGCAGAAAAAAACCGAATAGAATGGATGACAGGACAAACGTACGATCAACGAAGCGGGGATGGAAGCGCATGGGCATAGATCGGTTCAACCCGGATACCGTATTGCTGAAAAGACAAGCAACGCTTTACAACTTGCGTGAGCAAGTCGTCGGCGATTTGATCATTCTGAGTCAAAGAACCGTTTTCCAGCCAAAAAAGTACCAGTCCGCATCCACCAATATCGAAATCCTTCACGAGGATATCGCGCAAATCACGCCGTATTCGAGCTTCTTCCTTATTCCCGACGGACTCAAAATCACCTTGCAATCGACGCAGGAATTCCGTCTTAAGTTGTACGACAGAAAAACCGTGATCGACATGTACAGAACACTAGGGAAGGGCCATCTCATCCCGCCGCATGAAAAGTAAAAACAGCTCCAGCCATCGCGGCGGAGCTGTTTCTTTTTTTTGCTGCAAAAGAGTTAATCCGCCAACAGCTTCTTCTCCTGCTGCAGACGAATGAGCCGCTTATAAGCACCATCCCGAGCCAGCAGCTCCCGGTGAGTGCCACGCTCCTGCTCCCGTCCGCGGCCAAGAACGATAATCTCGTCCATGGCTTCGAGTCCGGTAAGTCTGTGGGTGATCCACAGCACCGTTTTTCCTTTGAGCACCGAATCCATCTGCTGCAGGAACGCCCGTTCCGTAACGGCATCAAGCCCCGTAGTCGGCTCGTCAAACAACACAACCGGCGCATCCTTTACCAGCGCCCGAGCCAAAGCCAGCCGCTGGCGCTCGCCGCCGGAGAGCTTGGCTCCCCATTCGCCGATCAGTGTCTGATAGCCATCGGGCAGCTGCATGATCGTCTCGTGAATTTGCGCCTGCCGGGCGGCCTTCTCCAGCTCCTCGGCGGTGGCGGATGGCTTCGCCAGACGCAGATTTTCCTCCACCGAGGCGTTAAACAGCTGCACGTTTTGCGAGACCACCGCGAAGCGCTCGCGCACTTCCCCCTCATCCAGCTGCTGAAGATCGATGCCGCCCATTTCAACGGTTCCCCGTTGATACGGGCGAAGCTTCAGCAGCACCTGGATGAGGGAGCTTTTGCCCGCTCCGCTTTCCCCCACCACCGCCACATGGCGGCCTGGGGGAAGCGTGAGCGTGAGATCCGCGAGAGCGTCGGCATCATTTTCCGCATAGCGGAAGATGATGTCGCGCATGCGGATCTCGAAGCCGCCGGCGGCGAGCCCGCCGGCATGGCCGCTCTGCGGCAGCGAAGCCGCTGCCGCAGACGCGGGCGCAGCCGCCGCTGCACGCGGCGGGGCATCGCCCGCCAGCGCAAACAGGCGGCGAGCCGCCGCCATGGTGCGGCCAAAGTGCTGGAACGCCTGAGGGATCGGCCCGATGGCCTCGAAGCTGGCTAAGGCCACCATGGCCACCACCGGCAAATAAACGCCGCTCATACGCCCGCTGGCGACAAAAGGAATCGCCGCCAGCATGATCATCCACATCGCGATGTGGGAACACGCTGTTATAATGCCGCCGGTGGCGGCCGTCAACCGGTTTTGACTAATCTGACCGGCATTCATCCGGCCTTGTGTCTGTTCCAGCTTCTCGATGGCCGCATCCATTTGGCCGTATGCCAAAAGCTCCGGCATCCCCATGATCAAATCGGCGGTATCTGCATATAAATCCGCCCGATCGGCAACCATCGCCGCGCCGTGTTTGCGCCCGATAAAATGGCTGACGAGGGGAACCGCCAAACCAGCCAACAACAGCATGACTAGAAGAATCAGCCCAAAGGAGACGTGATAGACCGAGAGGATGCTGACGCTGAGCACAATCGATAATCCTGCAATCATTGGCGGCGCAAGCACCCGCAAATATAAATTTTGCATCTCTTCCACATCGCTGATCACGGAGCTGAGAACATCGCCGCTGCGGCGAGTCTCCAGCAAAGACGTGCCTTGCGGCTCCAATCGGGCGTACAGCCATACCCGAATCCGGGACAACACGCGAAAGGTTAAGTCATGGGAAACGAGACGTTCCAAATAACGCAGCACTCCCCGAGAAATCCCAAAGAAACGCACGCCGACAATAGGTACCCAAAGGAGCAGCACTGTTTCAGGGCGAAGAGCCGCCTTGGCGATCAAGTAGCCGGAGGTGGCCATGAGGCCGATATTGGCCGCAACTGTGAGAAAGCCGATAAGCACGGCCAGAATCGTTCTACCTTTATAGTAACGGACAAAACTCACTGACTTGCGAAACGTGTCCATCAGCCCTTCACCTCCTCTAGCTGCGCCAAAACTCCTTCTCCGGGCTTCCGGCTGACGCTATCTTGATCCTTCTCCACAGCTCTCCGATCACTTGCGGACATCGGCTCGACTGCGGCGGTTTCTTCTTCAGCTATTGTTTGCCATGCAGAGCGGTCAGCTCCTTCAACAGCACCCGTTCCCAGATCCTCCGGTGCAGCCGCCGCTTCTTCATAGGCTCGCATCATAGCGGCATAAACGCCGTCTTGTTCCAACAGTTCCTCCGGTTTGCCCGCCTCGATAATCCGGCCGCTTTCCAAAACGATCATATAATCGGCGGAACGCACCGTATCCAAACGGTGAGCCGCCATTATCACTGTACGGCCCCTGCATACTTCATCCCAAGCCGCCTGGACCTTCGCTTCGTTTTCCATATCCAGCCGAGCTGTTGGTTCGTCCAGCAACAATACTGGCGCATCCTTCAAAATTGCCCGGGCAATGGCGATCCGCTGCATCTGGCCGCCGCTAAAGCGTACCGCTTCGCCGATTCGCGTCGCATACCCCCCAGGCAATTGGTTGATAAATTCGTCGGCTTGCGCCCGTCTGGCCGCCGCGACGATTTCCTCCATAGAAGCATCCGGTTTGCCCAGCCGCAAGTTATCCAGCACCGTACCTTGAAAAAGATGCACCTGCTGGGCGACAATGGCCGTTTGTTTTCTCCACCAATTTATGGACAGCTGACTGATATCCGCCCCGTCGATGCATATGCTGCCTTCCGTCGGCTTGATAAAACCTTGCAGCAAATCCAGCAGCGTGCTTTTCCCGGCTCCAGTATGGCCGATAACGGCAATCCGCTTGCCGGCTTCCACCGTGAAGGTTACGTCCTCCAGCGCATCCGCCGCCACATCCGGATAACGAAATCCTACCCGGTCAAAAGCAATCGAATAGCTGCCTGCTCCGCCGGCTTCAGTCGCAACCGGCTTCGGCAGCGTAATCGCCCCATCCCGTTCCGTCCAGCCCGGAGGCTCAGCCTCAAGGATGCCCAAAATCCGTTCCGCCGCGATCCGGCCGTTCATGCCGGAATGAAATTGCGTTCCTAATGCCCGCACCGGCAAATAAAACTCCGGCGTCAAAAGCAGCGCGGCATACGCATTATAAAAGGCAATATCCCCGGATACGAGCCGGAGTCCCAGAAAAACGGCAACCACGGCGGTTCCCAAGGTGGAAAACAGCTCCATGACCAACGCGGACAAAAACGCCAATCTTAACGTGCCCATGGTCGTTTTCCGGTGCCGCTCGCTGATTCGTTCGATCACGGCCAACTGCTCGCGGCTGCGGTTAAAGATTTTAAGGGTAGGAAGCCCCCGCAGCACATCGAAAAAGTGTCCGCTTAACAAGCCGAGCGCCTTATATTGGCGCTCGGTTTTGGCTTGGGCGGTCTTGCCGATGAGGATCATGAACAAGATCAAAAAGGGGAAAGTGATGGCGAGCACGATGGTCGTCGTCCAGTCCAAGCGAGCAACGGCGCATAAAACGGCAACCGGCAGCAGGGTACTGAGCGCCATCGTCGGCAAATAGCGGGCCAAATACGTCTCCAGCTGCTCGATGCCTTCGTATAGAGTGGAAAGGATCTCTCCGCTCCGTTCTTTCTTCGCATAAGCCGGACCCAACTCCGCCAGCTTGCGGACGACCATCTTACGCAAGTCGTTTTTTACGTCCGCCGCAAACCTCAGAGAAGCCAGGTCGCTGACAATTTGCACCAAAACCCGCAGCACGATCCAAGTAAGCAGTACGCCCATGGCGGGAAGCAGCGCGGCAAGGGTCTCTCCTCTGAGGAAAGCCCGGTCCGTAATGCGCGCCAGCCATGACGCTTCAAGTATAATCAGCACGCCTCCCGCAAGCCCTAAACAGATGCTGGCAATCAGCAGCATCCGGGCCGCGGGAGCGGCTTGCAGCAGCCTTTTCATCATATCAATAATCCAGGTGGTCCGAAGTACTGACCCGCTTACGGAATACCCAATACGTCCAAATTTGGTAAACCAGCACGATCGGTACAGCGCACAGGGCGACGATGGACATCACCTTCAGCGTATATTCGCTGGAAGAGGCGTTGTGTATGGTAAGGGACCATTTCGGATTCAAAGAACTGATCATCACCCGCGGATACAGCGAGTTAAACACCGTAATCGTAGAGAGAACAATCGTTATGCCCGTCATAATGAACGCCCAACCTTCCCGCTTCGCCCGCAGGAAATACTGCACCGAGAAGAGCGCAAAGCCGGCCAGAACCGGAACCGCGCCGGGGTTGATGCCATGGCGGGTAAACATATCGGTTTCAAAATAACTGAGAATAATGAACAGCACCAGCACTGCCGTCGTCCAAGGTCCAACCCCGTTGGCTACGGCATAGGCTCTTTCTTTCAGCACGCCCTCGGTTTTGAGCGCCAAATAAAGAGCGCCATGCAGCAGGAACAACAAGGTCATGGCTACGCCGGCTGTAATGGAATAAAAGCTGATCAAATCCCAAAAGTTTCCGACAAAATTCATCGTTTCGTCGATAGGCACACCGGCCATCAGATTGGCAAGAGCAACACCCCACAGAAGCGGAGGAAGCAGGCTTCCGACGAAAATGATCCAATCCCAGGTGGCGCGCCAACGGGGATTTTCCAACTTGCTGCGGAATTCAAAAGCGACGCCGCGGCCGATAAGCGCCAGCAAGAGTACAAACAGCGCGATATAAAAACCGCTGAACAACGTGGCATACCAGTTGGGGAAAGCCGCAAACATTGCGCCGCCAGCCGTAATAAACCATACTTCATTACCATCCCAGACCGGGCCGATGGTGTTGATGGTGACACGGCGCTCTTGATCGGTTTTACCTAGAAAAGGCACAAGCATGCCGACCCCGAAATCAAAGCCTTCGAGGAAGAAAAACCCGACAAACAATACTGTGATGAGAATAAACCATAGGGTTTGCAGATCAAGCATGGACCTCAGCCCCCTTGCCGTCTTGATTATCGTAAAGCATAGGTTCACGGGCTGAAGAATCCCCATGTCCGCCCATATCCGGACCTTTACGGATCGAGATAATGAACAGATAGACTAGCACAATGGCCAAAATGCCATAAACCAGCGTAAATCCGAGGAACGATGACCACACCATGCCGGTGGATACTGTTGGTGACACACCGTCCGGCGTCTTTTGCAAACCGAAGACGATCCAGGGTTGGCGGCCAACCTCGGTCATGATCCAACCGGTCGTGTTGGCGATATAGGGCAGTGCGATTGCCCAAGGCATCATCTTCAGGAAAATGCGGCGTCCTTCCAGCTTGTTGCGCATCGTCATGATCGTTCCGTAAAGCGCCATCAGAATCATGATTCCGCCTGCGAACACCATGATGCGGAAGCTCCAGAAGGTCGTTTTTACAGGAGGTATGTAATTGCCGGGTCCGTATTTCGCCTCATACTCGGCTTGAAGCTGGTGGATGCCGGGAACGACACCGTTGATTTTGTTGTACGCGAGAATACTGAACAAATGGGGAATTTCCAGCGCTCCGGAATTTTTATGTTCATCCGTATCGATGACGGCGAACAGCGTCCACGGCGCGCTTTCCCCAGAAGTCTCCCATTGGGCTTCGGAAGCGGCCATCTTCATCGGCTGCGTTTCCATCAGATGCTGCGCTTGACTATGGCCCGCAAGGGCAACCAGGATGCTGGAGACCAAGCCAACGACTATCGCAATCTGAAAGGAGGATTTAAAGAGATGCACTTGCTGCTTGCGCAGCAGCTTGAAGGCGCTGATTCCAGCTACAAAAAATGAACCGGTCAGCAGAGCGCCGAACAGGACGTGAGGGAATTCATACCACAACTGCGGATTGCCTAGAAGAGCAAAGAAGTCTACCATCTCGGCTCGTCCATTGCGAAGGGCATACCCAACCGGCTCTTGCATAAAAGAGTTGGCCGTAAGGATCCATAATGCGGAGATCATCGTTCCTACGGCGACCAACCAGATGGAGGCAAGATGGATTTTTTCGAAAGCTTATCCCAACCGAATATCCACACGCCGAGGAAGGTCGACTCCATGAAGAATGCCACCAGCGCTTCCACCGCCAGCGGTCCGCCAAAGATATCTCCTACAAATCGGGAGTAATTCGACCAGTTCATGCCGAACTGGAACTCCTGCATAATCCCAGTCACAACCCCAACAGCAAAATTAAGCAGGAACAGCTTTCCCCAAAATTGTGCCATTACCTTGTAGTTGTCGTCCTTTTTGACAACATAGATCGTGTTTAAAATCGCGATCAGAAAGACCAGGCCAATCGTCAGCGGCACAAACAGGAAGTGATACACGGTTGTGACGCCGAATTGCAATCTTGCAAGATCCAGGTTATCCAAAATTTCATCCCCTTCAGCATACTTCTAAACCAAACTATAATTATTATAAGAAAGAAGAGACCGTAAAATTAGTGATGTTTTTCACACACGTGGCTAATATGCGAAATTTCGATAGTTGGTCACAATTGGAATTGGAGAATGTATCTAATTTTACAGATCAGGCTCTGACAAAACTTTTATGACCTCTGGATATCGCGGCAAAATCTCCGAAAATATTCAGATTTTTCGCCAACTTGAGCGACTTTTCGCACACGGAAACTCTACTTTTTTTCAAGAACAATTCAATTGCCATGATGTCTTATCAGGATATTTTTCCCATATGTATCCATTGTAAAATGTAGCTATACCTCAGACGAACGTGAAATACAACACAAAATCTTATGGATTTTTTATGAAACCGAAAGATCGCCCATACGTAATATGCCTTATCTCACCCAAATCTACTCAGAAATCAGAAAAGAGGTCGCGTTAATGAGTCCAAAATATTACCTCATTGCCGGCACGATGTTTATAGCCATAAGCTTCAGTGGAGTGGTATCCGCTTCTCAACCACCGGCAGCCCTTTCCATTCGCACGGCCAGTATCGGTACAGGCAGCGAGGCCGAGGAAAAGTCGACCGTTCAAAAATCCGCAACTCATCAATCTCAAGACAAGCTTCATAGCATTCTCGGCGTATCCTCCGATGAAGAGATGTACGCCGCCTTGTACGACGGCAAATCATTAGCCGAAATGGCGACCCCCACAGGGAATGTGGATCAGTTGATTGATATGCAATTGAACGAGCTTACCCAGCAGTTGGACGCTCGACTTGCCAGCGGAAGTCTCACCCCGGAAGTCTATCAAGCGCAACTGGCGGAACTGCCGGGCATCATCGCAAATAGCGTACATACGAAGATGACCCTATAGCGGGCACGAGGATTTTGCCGCCATAATAATCGTAATACGCAGAAAAGCCATTCCCTTCTGACAATGGGAACGGCTTTTCTTTTGTGAAAGCAGGAATGAACCTAGTCTCTGCATTCCGGCTGGACGAAATGGTTAAGGAGCGACACCCCATACAACCGTACCGCTTTGCAGCAGCGTGATCTTATTCCAGTCGGCGAGAGCCGTCTTCGTTCCGTCGTAGGAATAGTCATTGGTTTCGTTAAAGTTCGACCAATCGGACTTGGCAATGCGGATTTGGATCTCACCAGTTTGTCCGCCCGCCGCGAGCGTCCCCGCCCCGGATGCGAACGACAGCTCCAGGTACGTATCGGTGTTCGTGCCCGTCGCGCTTGTGAAGGCGCCGCTGATGTTGGAAGAACCCAATTGCGCGTAGTCCACATAGACATTTAACCCGGCTGACGTATCCTTCGTGAAGTAATAGCGAAGCTTCACTCCGCTCAAGCTGACGGCGGTCGAGCCTGTGTTCTTGATGTTGAAGGTCGCGCCTATGGAATTATCGGTGGCATTGGTGTTGGTCACCTTGTACTGCGCCACAAGCCCGCTCGTTCCTCCGCTGCCGGCGCTCGGCGTTGCGCTCACCTGCGCGGAATCGGCGCTTGTTCCCGCGCTGTTGGATGCACTAACTACATAATAATACGTCGTGCCGTTGGTCAGTCCGGTATCCGTGTAACTTGTTGCGGTGACGTTTGTCGCCACATTCGTATAGGTTCCGCCGCTTGTCGTCGCCCGCTTTACCGTATAGCTTGCCGCACCGCTCGAAGCCGTCCAACTGAGCGCAACTTGAGCGTTGCCCGCCGTCACCGTAAGGCCCGCAGGCGCAGCCGGAATCTGTGTTCCGCCGCCGCCAAGATATTGCTTCAGCCAAGTCATGGCGGGACGTTCCGTTCCGGAGCTGGTAACCAAGTACGAACCATCCACCCAGGTTTGGCCCTGAATATAGCCCCACAACGTAATTCCTTTCACGTTTGCGTTTTCCCACAGCACCGGGAATTTTTGTTGATATCTCGAAAGCTGGGTAGCATCGTCGCCTGTCATGTCCAATTCCGAGACATAGATCGGCAGGCCAGTGGCGGATAGGGTGGTGAGCACACTGTTCATCGTGCTGACCGTCACGCTATCCATATTGAAATAATGGCACTGGATGCCAATGCCATCTATCAAGCCTCTGCTCTTCAGCAGATTAATGATGGCGACATATTGGCTTGCAGCACTGGGATCGCCGATAATGCCGTATTCGTTGATCAGCAATTTGGAATTGGGGAAGGCCTGCCGGGCTTGCTGGAATGACCAGATGATCCAGTCCCAGCCTGTCGTGCCGTCGCCGCCGATAGCATTGCGGTAAGATGGTTTGGCGTGCAGCGGCTCGTTCACAACATCGACGAAATCGGAGCCGCCGTATCTTTGCCCCGCCGCTTGAATCCACTGGATCACTTCCGCTTGCTGATCAGCCGCTGACAAACCGGAAATCCAACTGGGCTCTTGACTGCCCCATACGAGTGTATGAAATTTGAACGGAAAGCCGTTTGTTTTCGCGTAGTTGTATGCAGTATCCGCCTGCGACCAACTCATGGTGTTGCGGGTTCCTTCAACGGAACCCCACTTCGTCGCATTCTCCGGTGTTACCTGGTTCCAGTACGTCGCAAAGTTGGAAGGTACGCTGCTGCCGATTACGTTGCCCAAAAACTTGGAACCGGACGCCAGTCCCGCGTTTGCTTTTTGCGGCGGCGCGAACAAAAAAAAGCTTGCCGTCATAACGAATGCAAGAAACAGAATCCCTACCTTTGACCTTGCCTTTGCCATCATCTTTCCTCCTCGCCAAATTGGATAGTTTGTTGCGAATCTTACGCCAGAGCCGATTCCGGCTGTTCGAATCGTTCAACGAGTCTCTCAACCTCCCTTTTTGCTACTAGATTAGATAGCGCTTACATCCCATATTATAGGAATTCCCTTGTATTGATTTCACTTGGAAATCTATAGGACTTTCTTGAGAAAATATAGAATATTCAGATTCGTAATCTACCCAGCCGTGGTTACCAAAGAGAGATTCGATCAGGGTGGATTTGATCATAAATCAAAGAGGTCAATTGGAAGAAAAAAAAGAGAAAGCCCCTCGCTGATCAAGAGGCCCTCTCGTTCATGATTACGATAGAAACTTCCTTAAAACCCGTTCTCCCGGAAGAAATCCAGGCAAAGCTTGGCGCTTTCCAGAGAAGAGGAAGTAAATTCTTCCTGCTCGACGATGAAGTACTTGATGCCGGATTGTTCGGCAACGCCGAGGACGCTCTTCAGATCGACGACGCCGCGGCCGACTTCCGTATCCCGTGTGCCGACGCCGAAGTCCTTGAAGTGAGCCGGCGGCACGCGTCCGGCGTAACGGGTAACGTAGTCAACCGGCACTTGGCCGCCCATGTGAACCCAGCCCAGATCGAATTCCGCGACGAGCAGCTCAGCCGGCACGATTTCCAAGAGATGGTCCATGATGGTTTTGCCTTCCACGAATTTGAATTCGAAGTCATGGTTATGGTAGCCGTAGCCGAGTCCAGCCGCCGTTACCATCTTACCTGCTTTTTCCAGCGTGGCAGCCAGCTTGCGCACATCCTCCATCGTTGGAACTTCCGGCAGCGGCGCCCAAGGCGTCACGATGTAGGAAAGTCCGACTTCCTTGGCATACTCGATTTGCGCGGCCAGATCGGACTCCAGCTTGTCCGGTTCTTCCCAATTCAGTCCGATGTGAGCGGAAGGAGCCTCCAGGCCAAGCTCGTCCAACAGCGACTTCAGTTCTTTCGCAGGCACTCCATAATAACCGGCAAATTCCACTGCCTTATATCCCATATCAGCAACTTTGCGAATGGTTCCGATAAAATCCTTCTCCGTTTGATCTCTGAGCGTATAGAGCTGCAATCCTACTATCGGTTTTGCCAATTTGCTCACCATCCCGTGTGTTCTAATAGTTGATCTATCATCACCTATTATACTGAGCGGACAAGCAAAAACCATTCTGCTTTTTGGGACATTCTTCTGCGTTTTTGCCATTACACTACGAAACCAACCAGTCTGCGCGCTTTGAACTACATGGAAATTGGCTGTACCCCAAGAACGGGATGCCAGCCAACTGTATCCTAACTATGCAATTAAAGGACCTTGGATAAAAATTCGCGAGTCCGCTCCTGCATTGGATTCCCGAATAGCTCCTGGGGTGAAGCTTCTTCCACGATACTGCCTTGCTCCATAAAAATCACCCGGTCGCCCACTTCTCTGGCAAAGCCCATCTCGTGGGTGACTACCACCATGGTCATCCCCTCCCGAGCCAGCTGCTTCATAACGGCCAGTACTTCGCCTACCATCTCCGGGTCGAGGGCGGAAGTCGGTTCGTCAAACAGCATGATCTTCGGCTCCATCGCCAAAGCCCGGGCAATGGCTACCCGCTGGGATTGCCCTCCCGACAAGGATGTCGGATACGCATCCGCTTTTTCCGCCAATCCTACCTTTTCGAGCAGCTCCATCGCTTTTTTACGCGCCTTTTCCTGCGGCCATTTGCGGACGAGCATCGGCGCCATGGTGATGTTGTCGATGACTTTTTTATGGGGGAATAGGTTGAACTGTTGAAACACCATGCCGACTTCCGTGCGGATTTCGGAAATTCCTGTTTTCTTATCCATAAGAGACTGGCCTTCGATGCGAACGTCGCCCCGTTCCGGCCTCTCCAACAGGTTCAAGCAACGCAGAAAAGTGGATTTTCCCGATCCGGATGGTCCGATGACAACCACCACTTCCTGGGGAGCGATATTCACCGAAACGTCCTGCAGCACCGTGTTATCGCCAAAGGCTTTATATAGATGGCTTACCTCGATGATCGACTCCATGAGGCTACACCTTCCTTTCAATGTAAAGAAGAAGCTTATTAAGCGAATACGTCAAAATAAAGTAGATGAGCGAAGCGGTCAGGTAAGGCTCCCAGATCCGCATGTATTGGCCGCGCATAGCGTTGCTCCAGTACATAATTTCTGGCGCAGCCACAATGGCGATGAGAGAAGAGTCCTTGACCAGCATGATGAACTCGTTGCCGAAAGCCGGAATCATCCGCTTGATCGCCTGAGGCAAAATGACGTGGCGCATCGTCTGCATGTGGCTCATTCCCAAGGAGTAAGCCGCCTCGGTCTGGCCTTTATCGATGGATTGGATACCGGCGCGATAAATTTCCGCAGAATAGGCCGCTGAATTGAGAGATAGGGCCGTAATCGCCGAGACGATGGAATTGGTATGACCGATGATGGCCGGAATCAGTCCGAAATGCACAATCAAAATCTGCACGTAAAGCGGTGTTCCCCGAAAGAAATTCACATAACAAAGCATCGGTATGCGCAAAAGCGCACGTTTGGACATTTTCCCGAAGCCGACGCCCAGACCGAGAATCGAGCCGAGCAAAATCGAAGCCACCGATAATCCCACGGTGAGCAAGGTTCCTCTAAGCAGCAGAGGCAAGTATTCCCAAATGATGTCAAACCTGAAATCGATGTTTAAAGTGAAATCTGCCATATGGATGTCCTTTCTGAAAGGCGTTACCTAACGAAAACAAGAGGCATGCGCCTTGCGGCGGCACACGCCTCCTTCTCATTCCACCAAACCCTTGTTAAGGCTTGGCGCTCAACAGCGTATCGGTATTCGGCTCTTCGCCGAACCATTTCTTATAAATTTCGGCGTATTTCCCATTGCTGATTACATTCTTTATGGCCGGGTCCAGCTTCGCCTTCAATTCGCTGTTTTTCGGCAGCAGAATGCCGTAATACTCGGAAGGGAAATTTTCCTTGTCGAGTATGCCGATGAATTTCTTCTTCGGGTTGTTCTTCACGTATTCCCGCACGATGGCGATATCCGCCACAGCCGCGTCAACGCCGTGGTTTTCCAGCTCCATGAATGCCAGTACGTTGCTTTCGAATTTTTTCAGATTGGTGTTGGTCGCTCCCATGATATCGCTCATCAGCGTATCTGCTGTGGTTTGACCTTGAACCGCAACCTTCTTGTCCTTCAAGTCCAGTGCATTTTGAATGGGGCTACCATCAGTTACGAGAATCATATTTGTAGATTCAAAATAAGGCATCGAAAAATCATAGGTTTGCTTGCGTTCGTCGGTAATCGATACGGAGGAGATCCCTGCGTCGTACGATCCTGCTTTTACACTTTGAAGCATTCCGTCCCAGCCGATATTCGAGAGCGTGTACTTCAAATTCGCCTCTTTCATCACCGCAGCGAGAAAATCGACGTCAAAGCCGACGATTTTGCTCTTGTCCATGCTTTCCATGGGTGCATAGGTGGCGTCCGTCGCGATTTTGTATACATGATCTCCCGCACCGGCGCTTGTTTCCTTGTCGCTTTTTGTGCCGCAAGCTGTCAGGGCTGCTGCAATCATTAAACAGAAAAAGAAAATCATACCTTTTTTCATTGGCAATACCCCCTAAAAATAACTATTGCGGTAAATCATTAAAGTGATTTTATCAGCATATTTGCAAAAGGACAAATGTTTTTTTAGCAAACTTGTAAGAAAACTTGACGTCACTATGGTGACGAGGTAACGAAATACAGCTTGCCGGCATCAAACCACGGCAAGCTGTATTCGGATTACATTTCTTTTTCATGAACATATTTGTGAAAAAACGGTGGTATGCGCCCTTCTATGCATGGAGCGCCGTTGCCAGGCTGCTCAAGGATCTTCTTAACGTTATATTCACCCGGAACGCGGAAAAATTTAAACAGCCTGAAATGGATGGACTTTTGGGGGCATATGTACAGGCATCTCATGCAGGAATTACAGTTGAACCCAAATTTGATCGTCCCCTTTTTCATGCGGATGTTCCCCGACGGACATGTTTTGACGCACAGTCCGCAACGCACACACGTTTTGCTCACGCCATAATCTTTCCCGATAATTTGGAATATAGGCGATGCAATCGTTCTTATAGAACCCATTTTCAATCGCAATCCTAGGCCGGTTATATAAATTCGTCTTTCGCCTCTCAACAGTTCACCGCACATAAGTCCGATTTTTTCTTTGGTAGCCTTATAGAGTTGACGGGTAACTTCATCGTCGAATTTGGCAATCCAGTTGCTGCTTATTGAAAAAATCCTTTCATAATATACCTGATACCCCTTTTTGCCGAGCCATTTTATCATCGGTTTTGAAGCATTGTAGTTGACCGGAGCGACACCGCCCGCCGTTCGGAAAATGAAAACGTCTTTACCATCCACTTTGGGAAGAAGCCGGATAAAATCATGCACAATTTTGGGAACTCCATATCCGATAATTTGACTCCCAAGCCCGATTATATCATAATATCCAATGTTCATATCCAAGCCGTTCTTTAAACCATCTTCCATTCGGATTAAGTCTACTTGAAGCTCTTGCTGAATAAACTCCTTTTTCAACAAATCCGCAACCATTTCCGTGTTCCCTGTGCCGGAAAAATAAAAGATGCCGACAGATCGTATCCGGTCCGCATGAATTCCCATCATCCACTCAACCTCACTTATTCTTAAAGGTTTGCATCAGCAAATCGATTGTACCCATGCCGAAATCGTCCATGTTTGTTGAAAAATGCTCCGTAAAGCTGTCTCCGGTGGCGGATAGCTGATTAAAAAAACCGGTCAGCAGAAAGATTAGACTGTACGAAGTCGTTTGCGAATCAAGGTTGCCCTGGATGCTCCCGTCCTTTTTCCCTTCTTCAATCATCTTGGCAACAATCTCAAACACTCGGCTATTCCACTGCAAAAATTCACGATACCTCTTGCTTTCAGCGACAGCTTTTTTCTTGACGTATCCTGTATAGCCAATGATACGGAATATTTCCGGATGGTCTTTATTGAATTGATACAAATGACTGCATGACTGTTGGAGTCTCATAAAGCCCGTCTGAGTTTCATTACTGGCTTCCTCAAGTTTGACAAAGATTTTTTGGAATCCCCGAACCACCACTCCAAAATAGATCTCTTCTTTGCTTTCGAAGTATTGATACAGCGTTCTCTTCGTAAATTGCGATTCTTTCGCTATTTCGTCCATAGAAACCTTATCAAAGCCTCTTTGCGAAAATAGTTGTTCTGCAGCCGAGATCATCTCCTCTTCCCGCGCCAACTTCTCCCTATCCCGTCTGGATAACTTGTCCATTCGATCTGTTCTCCTTATACCCTCACGATTGGTTGTTGCTTGAATGAAGATCACCTTCAAGTATACTGACAGTATACTAAATTTATCAAAAGTATACTACTAAAATTTGGGTCAATCTTTCCTCCCGCTTTTCTTTTGCCCCGAATCCAACTATGATTAGATACACACCGATCAAAGGAGCGAAAGCATTGAATAAACAACTCTCCCCCCTCGTTGAGCAGCTTGCTCTTAAGCCTCATATCGAAGGCGGTTGGTTCCGCGAATACTGGCGGACCCCCCTGACCATTCCTCAAAGCGCCCTTGGCGGTGATTATACCGGTCCGCGTTCCATCGCCACCGCCGTCTATTTTCTGCTTCATCCGGGGGAAAATTCGGAGTGGCACGTGGTCCGCTCAGACGAGCTGTGGCTGTGGCACTCCGGCGGCCCGCTGCTTCTTACCATGGGGGGATCCGGCGATACTCCTACAGAACCGAAGGAGTTTATTCTCGGCATGGGTCTTCATGACGGACAGCAGCCGCAGGCCCTCGTTCCCGCCGGGGTTTGGCAAAAAGCGGAGGCTGTTGGTGACGAGCCGGTACTCGTATCCTGCGTCGTCGCACCCGGTTTTGATTTTGACGATTTCAAGCTGGTGGGGCGCTGATCAGCTAATCTGAACGCAAAAAACCCTGCGAGGTCGTCCGCATACCGGACAATCCCCGCAGGGTTTTGTTCATATGAAGAAATCGGCGGCTATTTCAAGACAAGCTGCCTACCTACCAAGTCGTAGGTCAGGCAGACCGGAGTGCCATTCCGCGGATCGGTCACGATTTCGGCATCGATTTCGAATACTTTTTTCAACGTGGAAGAAGTCAAAACCTCTTGAGGACTGCCTGCACAGATGACCTCTCCCGCTCGCACAGCCACCATGTAATCGGAAAACCGGGCAGCCAGATTAAGATCATGAAGGACCATGGCTACCGTACGATTTTGTTCGCGGTTCAACCGCGTGAGAAGCTGCAGAATCTCCAACTGGTGCGCCAAGTCCAGATAAGTGGTGGGTTCATCCAGAAGCAGCAGTTCCGTTTCCTGGGCCAAAGCCATGGCAATCCACACTCGCTGCCTCTGTCCGCCGGACAACGCTTCGATGGGACGGTCGCGGAATTCGTCCATACCCGTTTCGGCAATCGCCCAATCGATCACTTTCCGATCCTCGGGCTTCAATCTCCCCATACCTTTCTGGTAAGGAAAACGTCCGTATGTAACCAGTTCCTGCACGGTCAATCCGTTAGGGGCTTCGGGGGTTTGCGGAAGAATCGCCAATTTACGGGCAACATCGCGAGTGGATTCCGTATGAATCGCTTTGCCGTCCAGCAGCACCGAACCTTTGGAGGGGCGCATGAGGCGGGCCATCGTTTTCAATACTGTCGACTTCCCGCAGCCGTTCGGCCCGATAATCGATGTGACTTTCCCCTCCGGGATGGCCAAATTGAGCTTCTTCACAATTTCCGTATTTCCATATGCCACGGCAAGATCGCGGGTTTCCAGTATCGCCACCGTTGTTTCCTCCTCTTCCTTACGCCTTTCCGGTTGGATGAGCCGCGAAGGGACACTTAAATTTATGATAATGATAATCGTTATCATAATCGCAGCCGGGCTTTCTTGTCAATAGAAGACACAAAGTGTTCTGTTTGCGCGGTACAAAAAAAGCCCGTCGTTTTCGGCGGGCTTCTTCTCCTTTTTGCTTGAAATCACACTTGGTTTCCTTCATTAAATCCGGTGTAGGAAATCAACGAGGGTCAACAACCCTTTATCGAAGTTCTCCAGATGGAAATGCTCGTTAGGCGCATGCAGATTTTCGTCGGGCAGGCCAAATCCCATCAGCACCACCGGCGCCGAGACGATGCGAGACAACGCCTCGATGATCGGAATGGAACCGCCGTCCTTGGTGAATACCGGGCGCGCGCCATATACCTGTTCGAAGGCGTCGGCGGCTTTTTGCAAAATCGGCGTATCCGGATTCATATCGAATGGGTTACCCCGTTCCCGCTGGACAATCTCCAGCTTGGATCCCGGCGGGCAATGAGCGTGAAGATGCGCCTCGATTTTATCGAGGATATCCTGGGGCTTCTGCTGACCGACCAGACGGCAAGTGATCTTGGCGTGGGCTTCCCGGGGAATGACCGTCTTAGTCCCTTCTCCCTGGAATCCGCCATACACTCCGTTCAGTTCAAGCGTCGGCCTTGCTCCCACCTGCTCGACGTACGTATATCCTTCCTCGCCGAACAAATCATGCAGACCGAGCATCTCCTTGAGCTCATCGGTGTCGACGACGCGTTTCGCCAGTTCTTTCCGCACGGCCGGGGTAAGATCAGGCACATCGTCGTAAAAACCGGCGACGCTCACTCTGCCTTTTTCATCGTGAAGCGTATTGAGCAGGGAGACGATGGCATGCAGCGCATTGGGTACTCCGCCGCCATAGGTTCCCGAGTGCATATCCGTCTTTGCGGTATAGACCGCAACGTCCAGTGAGCAAAGTCCGCGAAGGCCGGTGCAGATGGCCGGTT
Source organism: Gorillibacterium massiliense (assembly GCF_000455485.1). Lineage (GTDB taxonomy): Bacteria > Bacillota > Bacilli > Paenibacillales > NBRC-103111 > Gorillibacterium > Gorillibacterium massiliense. The sequence goes on along the minus strand of NZ_CBQR020000144.1, from coordinate 9,597 downwards.
TATCCGGCCCCATCAGCTCAGTGTCGGAAATGAGCACCATATCAGCTGCTAGCTTGTCTTTATGAACGTCGAGGAATCCCGGCAAATTCGGACTCGTGATTTCTTCCTCTCCCTCAATGCAGAGCTTAACGTTGACAGGCAGCTTCCCTTCTTGTTCCAAAATGGACCGCAAAGCCAGCACATGAAGGAAAAGCTGGCCTTTATCATCGGTTGCGCCCCGGGCATACAGCTTGTTATCGCGGATAGCCGGTTCGAAAGGCGGCGTCTCCCACAGATGAAGCGGATCAACGGGCTGCACGTCGTAGTGGCCGTATATGAGAACCGTTGGCTTGCCCGGCGCATGCAAATGATCCGCGTAAACAACCGGATGACCCTCTGTCGGAAAAATCTCAACATGCTCCAGACCGGCGCGGGTCAGCGTGTCGGCCAGCCATTTCGCTGCCCGGTTCACATCCTCTTTATGCTCGGATAAAGCGGAGATACTTGGGATTCTCAGCCATTCCTGCAGCTCGTTTAATTGTCCCTCTCTCTTATTAGCAAAATATTCAGCATAATCTACAGTTGTCATGATATATCCTCCCTGCGGTTATCTGCATGCGTTCAAACCATATTCTACCACAATTCCTGCAATTCTATGGATGCAGCGCTTTTTTTGCCTGAACCGGTTCATTCGCCGGCTGAACGGGCCGGCCCAATCCGTTCCAATAAGCCATGCCGGCGCTGGCAAGCAGCAGCAGCCCCGTCGCCCAAAAAACGGTGTGGATCGAGCCAATTTCGCCGACATAGCCGCCTAACATCGGGCCCAGTACCCCTCCGATCTGGTTGGCGGTCTGGTTCAAGCCGAATGCCCGGCCGCGGAAATCCTCCGCCGTCGATCGGACGACCAGACCATTCAGCGCCGGAAATACGGCACAGAAAAAGGCGCCATAGACGAAGCGCAAAATGGAAAATCCCCATATATTCGGAAATGGGATCTGCGCCAGCGTCCACAGCCCACCGAAAATCAGCCCGATCAACAGCACTTTGCGGAAGCCGACCTTGTCCGCCCGCTTTCCCCAACGGGGGGCAAAAAAGATCGCAGCGAAGCCCGACAAAGAGAAGATCAATCCGGCTAAAATGGATGTGTTTTTCGATGGGCCGACCATGTCCTCCACATACAGGGAGAGCAAGGGTTCGATGGTCATGATGGACAAAGAGGTAAGCATTGTAAGCAGCAGCACGTTCATCAGCGACCGGTTGCCGGCGGCGATTTTCAAGGCATCGACGACGGAACTGCGGGTTTTGGCCGGTACGAACCGCTCCTCCTTGACCCAGAGAATCACGATGAATGTGACGAGAAACACCATGATCCCGGCACTGGCAAAAGCCATCCGGTTATTCACGAACCGGGCGATCATCCCGCCGATGAGCGGCCCCATAATATTACCCGTTGCCGTAGAGGTGGACATCATCGACAGCGCGTAACCCACCTTGGTTTCTGGTGTATTGGTGCCGACAAGCGCGATGGCGCCGGGAATAAATCCCGACAGCAAGCCTTGAGTTATGCGTAGCGCAAGCAGTTGGTAAGGGTTGGTCACAAAAGCAGTGAGGGTATACACCACGGCTAACACAAACCCAGCACGAATGATCATTGGCTTTCGACCATATTTGTCCGCAACCGATCCCCAATAAGGAGAGGAGATCGCTCCAGCAAAAAAGGCAGCACTAAACAGCAAGCCCGACCATGTTTCCGTATGCTCGTGTACGCCGATCTGGGGCAAGAACAGGGGAAGAAAAGGCACGACCATCGAATAACTGGCCGACGTAACGAAGCATCCCGCCCATAAAAGCCACAGATTGCGTTTCCACGTTTCCACGGATTTTCTCACTTCCTTTTCTTAATAAATTCTTTTTATCTATTATACTCCACCCTGTAAAGCCTGTTTTTCACAACAGCGGCGGGATTAGCCGGTTCACTCTTTTCATCACATAAGAAAAACCTGCATTTCAGCAGGCTTTCAAGGGTGTTCCTTTTGGGATTAGTCCAAATTGAAAGGCTCCAAACCGGTTTCCACCGCATATTCAAAATCATCGACATCGACGATAATCACCGGAATGTTGGCATCGACCATCCGTTCAATGAGATCGGGTTGATCGGTCAAAAGCGGCGCTTTTTCATACATTGCGGTAAGCAGCAGCTCCGTTTCCACCGGATCGAATTCCTCCCCGAATTCCTCCGCCTCGCTTCCGTAAATCACCGATAAGGACGCACGCTCACTGATGGGAATCGGGGAGCTTTTACTCCATGGCGCCACTTGAGTGGCAGCTAATTTTTTGGAGATAAAAGGGGTTTCCAGATAATCCGTCAGTTGCTTAATGGCGCTGCGCACCTCTTGATCGTCGCGCCCATCGACAATCGATTCAGGGCTTGCCAGCAGTTCGTACAGTTCGTCTATGGTGGAGGAGGGGACGACAAATTCAACAGGCTCCTCGGGTACCAGCAAATGTCCATAAACAGCAAGCATAACGGCTTCCGTGACAAAACGCAGTTCCATGGCAAACGTTCCTTTCCCAATTAACCTTACAACATGTCCACTCTATCCTCTTCTTGCCAGCCGGTCAAGTATGGTCAGCCTCCGCCGTACAGGATAAACGCTGCAAAACGCAAACTGGACAACAGAAAACCCCGTACAAATATGTACGAGGTTCACTGTGGTTCATTTGTTATTCCTGCGTCAAATCATCCATATAGACGGTTCCTGCGCCGCTTGGAGAGTTAAACTCAACGCCGATTGCCTTGATCGCGCTTTTGTCGATGCCTCCCAGATTGAGCGTAATCCATTGGTAATCACTGGTGAGTGTGATTTCTCCGGAATCCGCCCATTTCCAACCGCTGCCGGTCTGGACGAACAACTTCGCCTTCACGGTTCCGGTTGATACCTTCATCCTTACCTTCAGTGAAGATCCTTTGCTCAAATCCAGATCATGCTGATAAACGACTTGGCCTTTTAGAGGCTTTCCTTCTGAGTCTACAGGGGTACCCGCAGGCAGATCTACGCTGAGTACTCCGTTATCTCCATCGCTTGTGTGCTTAAGGTTGGCTAAACCCATGTCATTGGCATTAAGAATCCAACCGTCGATGGAGTCAGTAAATCCGAATAACGTTCCGAGTGGAAGCCCGTTGTCATCGCTGCTGCCGTCCGGCACCACTCCGGCATCCGGGTTACTTACCGCGCGAATGTCATCAAAGTACATGGAAGATGTCAGCATGGTTCCATTCGGCTTCGCATTCGTGTAAATGGAGAAGGCTTGCACGTTTTTCAGCAAGCTTTTCGTCAACGTGCCCGTGGCGCCGTTTGCTGGAGCAAATGCGTTGAACGGCGCAGTGATGAATGCCGCCGTTGTCGTCGTTGTGTCTGGGTAATACTCATAGGTCTTCCCGCCGGCATTAATCTGTATGACCAGCTTTTGTCCCTTGCCGTCCGGCTCATACCAGAACTGCAGAGCATTATATCCAGACCAATCTGCCCCGCCCATCGCCTTGGTCACGCCGGTATACCCTTTGATTGCGAGGGTATACGTGTATTTCAAACCATAGCTTCCGCCGTTCTTATGCTTGTCATCCAAAGAAGCCGTTGCTTCATCGCCTCCTGCATGGACGATCTTCGCCGCCAAAGCCTCATTGCTGCCCAGATAACCCTCAAAATCGTCCACGAAAGCCGGATCCGCCGAAGCTTCGGTATAGGTGTTGTACATCCGGATGTTGTCGACATAAAGGGAGAACGTATCCGAACCAGTATCCAAACCGCTGCCGACTATGGAGAGTGCAATATCATCCGCCGCAGAGAGCAATTTTGCATCATTAAAGTCGATGGTGGGCGAGAACTTAGCGTATACCGCTCCATTGACGGTAACGGTTGGGAGCGCAGCAAAGGAAGTATACGTCGTATCCATACCGTATTTCGTAGTCCAGTCTGGTGGCAGCTGCCCCACCGCGCGCAGGCTTGCGCCGCTAGCTGTGCCTATCGATACGGGAACCCATACGTCCATTTTGATGCGTTTGACTTGCGTCAGATCACTACCCGCCATGGTCTCCGCGTTTTTAAGTTCAAGCTTCATCTCCTGCCATGTATCGCCGGAAGTCAACTTGCTGGCTGTGATCTGCAAAGAACCGCCATTGAACGAGCTGTGGGCAATGCTGCCGTTCTGCGTCGATTCCAACGAATTCGAATATTCGCCGTTATACTGAACGCCGTCTATATGGCTGTCGAAGGTATAGGCGTTGATCAGCACTTCGTTAATCTTGACGAATACCGTATTGGTCTGCCGCTGCAGCACTTGATCGTTCTGTCCGTATACGGTTACGGTAAACTTCGTCGACTTGCCGTTAAGTGCCGCGGCAGGCGACCAGTCGGCTGTATAATACCCGCTGCTCGAATCCAGAGTTAATGGCATTTCGATGCCGGCATCGCCTGTCGAGTACACGACTTTTGACACCGTCTCGTTCAAAACGCGAACCCGAATCTTGGTCGTTGCCTCTTTGATCGTCCCCTGGTCAGTAGGAGAAACGATATGCATGAATCCATTCTCCGCTTCCGTTCTAGCCTTCTTGTTGTACGCGCCATACACTCCATCGCTGAAAAGAGTATAGGAATCTTGATAGAACTTGATAAAGTCCGGCAGCATTTCATGGTCGTTTGCCGCATCGCCTGTATGATAGGGGACATAGGCATACGGACCAAAATTAGCCCAAGTAAGCATAAAAGCCATGCGTTTGGCATCGGAATCGGACTTCAGCGCCGAAGCCAAACGGGTGAAGAAATCCGTCGTCGCATTTCCCTTTACCTTCATCTCCTGGTAGCCGAACTCCGTCAGCGCGGCGACTTTTCCTTTTTTATCCGCCAGCTTGGATATCGTTTTCGCCTCTGTTGTGACTCCGCTGAACCAGCTAGCACCTTCCCCATTATAATAGCTGTCAAAGCCGAGGATATCGACGTAGTCGTCCCCTGGATATGTCTTCAGATACTCCGACTCCGACTCGCCGAATCCGCCTCCCGGAGAATAAGCATACAGGAAGTTGCGGACTCCCTTCTTATCTCGCAAATATTCTACCGTATACCGATAGATCTCTTTGTACTCGTCTGAGGTGGTGAATGCTGCCCCCCACCAGAACCAGCTTCCGTTTTGTTCATGGAACGGACGGTAGATAACCGGGATGGAATTGCCGCCATCATCCTTCAAGTTGTTCGCAAAGTCCGCGATGTGATCGAGATAAGTGTTAAATTCCGCGTTTTTGTCTCCTCCCGGCAGGATATGGGATACGACATTGCCCTTGGTAATTCTGAAGTCATCTCCCGTTACGAAGTTCGGCATATGGGAACTGAGGGTAAGGACACCCCCGTACTTGTACGCCTTCTTCATGACATCGATGAGATTATCGCGACTCTTCGCAAAATCTCCCATGACCCCCGGTTTTTCATACCCTTCCAGACTCAACGTATCCCATCCGAACATGGCCGGGTAAGCGCCGACATCGTTAAACGTGTCGGATTCCGTACCATCATGTTTGGTAATCGACAGCCCTTCGTCCGTCGCATGCTGCTGCCCGAACAGAATATGGTTGCCGCGAATTTGATTCAAATAGACGAATAACGATTTGGTCCGGTCAGTAGCGTCTTTATCGACGAGATCGATAACTGGGATCGTATCGACTGAACCGCCGCCGGTACCGCCAGTGCCGCCGCTTGAAGAACCGGAGCTGCTGGCTACGCCGCCTGTTATGTTCACTGTTCCGGCGCCAACTGCCGCCCCGTTCACCGTCACTCCGGTCCCCCGGATCACCGCTTTGGTAACGGTTCCTTTTCCTGAAATGGATGTTCCCGCGGCTCCTTCGTTTATGACCAGGGAAGCAATCACCGCATGATCGGATAAACGAAGAGCGGCAGGCTGGTTCAACTCTGCATCGGTAATGGAAGTCCCATCGCCGAATTCCAGTGTAGATGGACTGTTTACGAGCAGATGTTCTATCCGGGTTGCCCCTTGGGTCGCCACCTGGCTGCGCCCGCCTACGCGGTTCACGCGAACTTCGTTCAGGTTTGAAGCATCGAGGGTAACGGAATGCTCTCCGCCTCCGGAGATGAAGGTCATGCCTTTTACAGTCACGTTTCGGAGCGTTACGTCATGGTCTCCGATTCCCGGCCCCAGGTAGAGATTGCCTGAAATAACGGCATCGCTTAGAACGACGCCCCCATGATTAATTATGGCATTACCTTGGATGTCCCCGCCTTTGAAAGTTCCTTCTTCGGGATAGTACGCCTTAACGAGTTTGTCGATCAAGGTCAGAAGCTCCCCGCGGGAGATTTCCTTGTCAGGGCGAAATGTGCCATCGGGATAACCGCTGATGATGGCAGAGAGCGCCCGAACGGATGAAAGAGCGGAGTCATGAATTCGGCTTACATCGGTAAAGGGCAAAGAACTGGAACCGCTTTCTTCTTTGCTCATTTCAAAAGCCTTTGCCAACATAACCGCCGCATCCTCGCGGCTAACGGTTTTGTCCGGCTGCGCCAGATTTCCGGGAAGCCCCGAAAAATAACCAGCTTGCCTTGCGATCGATAAAATGTCCGCATACCACGATGTACTCGGGACATCCGCGAAAGCGGTTTCAGATTTGGTTTGAAAACCGAATAGATTATTGAGGATTGAAGCAAATTCAGCTCTTGTAACGGGATGATCGGGCTTGAATGTATGATCCGGGTAGCCATGAATCAGGTTGTACCTTTGCCATCTCAAAATGCTGCTCTTCGCCCAGTGTCCGGCTACGTCTGCAGCCGCAGCTGAATCTGCAACCGCAACTGTACCTGCAGCAGGTGCTGCCTGCACCATACCGGGAACTAACGTAGGGATGATTAAGGCGGCAGAAAGGATTGCGCTTAGCCATCTGCTTACTTTCCCCATAGGATCGTTTCCTCCTCACGATTCAAATGTCAACGCAAATAGTCCAGGAATCAAGGATGATATGCCTCTCTTCAGGCCTCCCTTCAGATAGACGATTCGACAGGAACGAAATAACCGGAATTGGTTGAAGCAACCAAATAGTAGCATAACTTCATAATAACTTTCAATAATATAAAACTAAAAATTAGCAATAACATTGATAAAATGAAAAAATGTTATGAAATTCTAGCGTTGATTCCCTGAAAAATCGAGAAAATACGACAGAAAGCCGGTTTTCATCTTCGTTTAATGCCAACAATGGACATATTAAGTTATTGAAAAGTTAGCATTTTGCATAAAGCCATGCTGCCTATATGGAAATTTCACGGGAAAGCCGCAGCAATCAGGACGACAAGACAGGGCTCCCGAACAAAAAAAAAAACACCGACCCCTCGGATCGGTGTTTTTGCCTATAAAAAAAACGGCCCCCAACCAAGTGAGGGCCGTTTTTGGTTTATTACAGTTTTACTACGTTTTCAGCTTGCGGTCCGCGGTTGCCTTGAACCACGTTGAATTCAACGCGTTGACCTTCGTCCAACGATTTGAAGCCGTCGCCAACGATTGCACTGAAGTGCACGAATACGTCGTTGCCGCCTTCAACTTCGATGAAACCGAAGCCTTTTTCTGCGTTAAACCATTTCACTGTTCCTGTTTGCATGAGAATACCTCCAATATGTTATTTACATGACCTTTTCATTTTGCTTGGAAAATAAAAAATTCACATATTACACAAGGTTATTCACACAAAATAATAACCCTCTGCAATATGTGAATCAGGTCAAGATTTCGATTAGTTTGATCATAACATATCCAATCGGAAATAGCAAACTTAAGAAAACAGAAAAGGCACCTATCATTGTGACTCTCAGGTGCCCGCATTTGACCCAGGCCTTTCCGATATGTATTCCAATTCGGAGAGGAAATCCGCAAGGTTGCGAATGCATATAATCATGGAATCCTTCGTCTGAGGCAAAACCTCCAGCATCAAACTGAGCGCATACAGATAATCAAGTAAATCCAGCAGAGCCGCGACCGCGCCAACAAGCGGAAAAGGTTCCATTTCCGTCATTCTGATCGTCCGTTCCAGGACATCCTGCATATGGGCAACAACGGAAGCACCAAATCCCGATGCTTGAATGAACTTCGACATATCCAGTAAAACATTCCATAGATGGGTCACCGATGCTGAATCTTTTTTCAAGGTCGCAGAATGGGTTGCGTTTGACAGCCGCATCAACAGAAGCTGATACTCGTCTATTTGCGCCGGAGTGATCGGAATAAGGCCAAAGGGGTTGATCTGGCTGATGACGGCTTTTTCCACAAATTCTTTTTTCAGCTTGCGCAATTTGTTCAGAATCCAATATTTAGGGTCATCATTTTTGCTATTGCCCACCTGTAACCCCCCTTCTAAATAGATAGAAGATTCTATCGTTTTTATTGATTCGTCCACAATTCAATATATTCCATAACCTTGAATACGTCGCTAAGCGGACGCCTGTCTTTGAGAATGATAGTTTACAGCCATCCCTTCTCTTCGGCCATTCGAACGGCTTCCATTCGGTTCTTTGCTCCCAGCTTGTCGAGTATGGCCGAGATGACGTTGCGCACGGTGCCAGGGGATAAATAAAGCTCGGCGGCGATTTCCGGAGCGTTCATGCCGGTAGCGGCGAGACGCAGCATCTCACGCTCCCTTGGAGATAGCGGGTTCTCATCCCACCGGCCCCGCCCGAAAATCAGCTCCGGGGACACTTCCCGGTAGCCCTGCATGACCCGGCGGATGGCATCGGCCAAACGGTCGATGGGCTCATCCTTCAGCAAATAGCCATGTACCCCGGCTTTCACGGCCCGCTCAAAATATCCCGGCCGGGCAAAGGTCGTAAGCATGATCACCCTGCAGGACAGAGCCGCCTGATGCATCAGCTCCGCCACCTCTAAGCCGCTTTTTTGCGGCATTTCAATATCCAGGAGGCACACGTCCGGCTGAAGCGTTTTTGCCAGTTTCAATGCCTCATCTCCGTCCTTCGCCTGGCCGGCTATCTCCAGATCGTCCTCCAGATCCAAAAGGGAAGCCAACGCTCCCCGCAAGAGCCGCTGGTCCTCCGCGATCACGATCCGTATGCTCATGCTTCCCGGTCCCCCTTATCTGCTGCCACTATAGGAACGAAGAGCTGCAGTACCGTTTCTCCCTCCGCCACCCCGATGCTCATGGAGCCTTCGATAAAAGCGAGCCGCTCCGCCATTCCCTTCAGCCCGTTCCCCTGACAGCATTCGCCGTCAAAGCCGTCTCCGTTGTCACAAACCCGCAGCTCAACCCCCGTTTCAGTGTTGTCGATGGTGACACAGCATGCCGTTGCCCCACTGTGGCGCACAATGTTGGTGACCGCTTCCCGCAAGCACATGCTGACGATGTTATGCTTCAAATCGGAAAGCTCAGGCAAAGCCGGGTCGCCTTCAACCGTCAGCCGAATTCCTGCGCTTTTCAGAATCGCATCAGCCTCCAGAAGCTCCTCGGCTATTTTTACCGCCCGCATCTGGGTGACCAAATTCCGCACCTGAGCTAAAGCTGCACGGGACGCACAGCCAATCTCCTGCACTTCCTGCCGCACCCGTTCCGGGTTTTTATCG
>NZ_CBQR020000143.1 GCF_000455485.1 Gorillibacterium massiliense | reverse complement strand
GCTGACGATGTTATGCTTCAAATCGGAAAGACNCAGGCAAAGCCGGGTCGCCTTCAACCGTCAGCCGAATTCCTGCGCTTTTCNGAATCGCATCAGCCTCCAGAAGCTCCTCGGCTATTTTTACCGCCCGCATCTGGGTGACCAAATTCCGCACCTGAGCTAAAGCTGCACGGGACGCACAGCCAATCTCCTGCACTTCCTGCCGCACCCGTTCCGGGTTTTTATCGACCAGCTTTTCTACCAGTTGGCTTTTCAGAGTGATCAGGGATAAGGTATGCCCCAGCGTGTCGTGCAAATCCCGGGCGATGCGCATCCGCTCTTCCCGCTGCACCAGCTCTTTGATCTGCTCGTTAGCCTGGTTCAACTCCTGCTCCAGCTCTCTGTGCTTTTTAGCCGAACGCATTCCGAGGGGGATTAGCCAGATGATAAGGACAAAAGGAAAAAAACGAAAAATATTCTCCCTGTAATCTTTTAGTAAATAAACCGCAATCGGCACCATCATTATCGCCACGAGCGCCGCCATAACCATATAAAACTTCCGGTCCACCCCTCGAAACCAGCCGATAAAATTAGCCGAATATAGTGCCAAATAAATACAGGAGGTATCTAGAACCAAGGTTAATCCGGCTATGCACAGTACTTGCATGATCATCCAAAATATAAAACTGCGATCGGTATAAGACACATAGACTTGCCGGTACGTAACGAGAAAAGCGGCCAGCAGAATAAGTCCGCCCCAACGAACGGAGCCGCTCATCATGCACGCATAGTATAACGGCATGCACAGATAGATCAACCAAACATAGGGGTAGCCCCCTTGATCTTCCGGAAAAAGGCGAAACCGCTTGGCCATTCCATCACGACGCTTCCTGTTTCTTTCGTATATAGGTGGATAATACCATAAAAATCCCCAGATAAACGAGAAGAATCCATATGCTGCCAAGAGGCGGGACATGCCCCCTTCCAATCTCCCAAACTCCTTTTCCATATTGGTAGGAAGGAAGCAAACGGCCAACAGCCTGCATTCCTTTAGGGAACGTCTCCAGAGGTAACCACAACCCCCCGAGGATCGCCAAGATCAGATTGACCACGTTGCTTACGCCGCTTGCCGTATCCACTCGCTTCATCGTGCCGAAAAGGGAGCCCAGGGCGAGAAAGGGAGTGGAGCCGAGAAGAATCCACAGTCCGCTCAAGCCCCACTGCCAAGCGGATAACCGGACGCCGCTCACACCGAAGCCAACCGCGAAAAGGACCAAAACGATGCAAAGATGCAGAGCGGTTTGACCAACCATTTTGCCGATAAAATAGACGCCTGCGGGAAGCGGTGTAATGCTCATATGAGCGGTCCATCCACTCCGCTTCTCCTGCACGATGCGGATGCCATAGTTCATGATGGCGCTGCCCATCACGCTGAAGGAGGTCATCGACATCAAAAAGAAGGTTTTCCAGTCGGCCATGGAGGTTTGCACCTTGACCAGCCGGGTGTAAACGAGATAAAAGAGAATCGGCATCGCCATGGACCAGAACACATAGCTGGGGTTGCGGAAAATGCGCAGCAGTTCGGCTCTGCATTGAAGGATGATCATTTTAGGCATGTTCGGCCACCTCCTCGTGATAACCGGTCAGTTGGGAGAACGCGTCGTCCAGCTTCCCCTTCTCCACGGCGATATCGCACACTTGAAAAGACCCGGCAAACAATTCCGCAAGCAACGCGTCCGTATCCTCGGTATACAAAAAAATCCGTCCGTTCTTCTCTTCATATCCGGTAACGCCGGTGATTCGCTCCATCAGCCGGTCGACCATCCCTTCCTCCTTGCGAATAGACACCGCTTTGCGGATCAGCCCCGCCTTCATCCGTTCTGGGCTACCGTCTGCAATAAGCGCTCCGTCCCGAAAAAACAAAATGCGATCCGCCGCATCTTCCGCTTCCTGGAGGTAATGGGTGCTGAACAGCACCGTCTTTCCCGCTTGGGTCAGTGATTTGATTTGTTCCCAGAACGCTTTGCGGCCAAGCACGTCCATTCCAACCGTAGGCTCGTCGACGATAAGCAGATCTGGATCTCCCGCCAGCGCCAAGGCAAAGTTGAGCCGCCGTCTTTGGCCTCCGGACAGCTTTTCGGTCCGCTTTTCCATATCGTCCGGGGACAATCCGGTAAAAGCGGCCAGCCGCTCCATGGACATCGGCCGCGGATAATAATGCCGAAACAGTTCGATCAGCTCCCGCGCCTTCAGCCCGTCCATGACGCTAACCTCCTGCAGCATCGCCCCCGTCCTTTCCCGGACTTCCCGAGCCTTCGGCTCCATACCGAACAGCTTTATCTTTCCGTCCGTCGGCTCTTTCAGACCAAGCAGCAGCGTCAGTAGAGTCGTTTTTCCCGCCCCGTTTGCCCCTAATATGGCAACGCACTCGCCGCGGCCTATGGTAAAACTCACCTCCTGAGCCGCCTTCTTGCCGCCGAACACTTTCGTTACTCCGTCCACTTCCACGATCGCTTGCCCGGAACCGGCGCATTTCACGCTGTCATTCGCCATCTCATGCATACTCCTTCCGTTTTTCCTTCTTTAAAAAAGTTTAGCGGAAAAGCCGACAGTCCAAGAGATGAGGTTGTCATGACTTCAAATGACAGTTGTCATGTAAAGACGGGAACGCAAAAAAGGCACCCCATTAAATGTGGGATGCCGATTCTTTACTCTACAACCTATTATTCTTTTAAACTTCTTCACCAACCCAAACAGACATTTCTCCTACGCCGCGGTTTGCCCAGGCGAAATACGGAATGAAGGTAAGCTTCGCTTCCTCTCGGGCCCAGGAGGAATCGCCGCTGTACAGCGTATGGCTCCAGTCTGCAACGGACTTCAATCGGCTGCCGGACACTTCGATGGTCTTGACGCCATCGGGAATGCCGGTCTGATCCGCCAGCGAATAATCGTGATCAGCCGTTAGCCGCAGCTGATACAATCTTTTTCCGTTGTCGGCTTCTTCCAAGCAGTAAATGAAAGGTCCGCGCTGCAGCGCCACCTTGGAGAAGGTTTGACGAATAAGCGGATGGCCGCTCATCCGTTTCACCGGCATCGCAAAAACCAAATCTACGATATCGCCGCTCTTCCACTTCCGCGTCAGGCGGATGTAACCGTCTGGATCGGCGGATGTGAGGATCAGCTTTTCACCGCAGACCGTAATCTCCACTTCGTCGCACCAGTCCGGCATCCGCAGCGCCAGCGTGAACTCCGCCGGTTGCTCCGGCGTCACATCAAAGCGCACACGTCCGTCCGTAGCATAATGGGACGTTTGCTCGATTGTAACCGGCTTTCCGGCTACGACCATCTTCGCCTGACCGCCAATGTAAAGATCGGCATAAAGCGTATCCTCTTGCACGGAGTAAATATATTCACCCAACGAAGCCAAGAGACGAGCCACATTCGGTGGGCAGCAGGCGCAGCTGAACCATCCCTGGCGCTCCGCTTTGACGTGGTTGTAATTTTTGTTTTTACCCAGTACTTCCGGATAAACCTCCAGAGGATTTACATAGAAGAAACGAGTACCATCCAGAGACATGCCGCCGATTACCGTGTTATAGAGAGCGCGTTCCATGACATCGGCGTATTTGCTATCCCGGTGAAGCTGCAACATGCGGCGGGCGAAAAAGATGAGGCCGACCGAGGCGCAAGTCTCGGCATAGGCCAAATCCGGCGGCAAATCATAGTCCGTCGTAAAGGATTCTCCCTGCTCCATGGAGCCGATGCCGCCAGTTATATACATCCGTTTGCTCACGATGTTGTCCCACAGCTTCCGGCAAGCGGCCAGCATATTGGCATCCTTCGTTTCGATTGCCAGATCGGCCATTGCCGTACACATATAAACCAGGCGAACCGCGTGTCCCTCGGCCGTTTCCTGTTCACGGACCGGCAGATGCGATTGGCTGTATTCATGCTCGTGAACCATCGAGAGCTGCGGAAAATGCAGCGTCCGGCCGCGTTCCTCCCATTCCTGCTCGAAGAAGTGCGGTTTTTGGCCGCGCTGCTCCAGGAAATAGCGGCTGAGCTTCAAGTATCTTTCATTACCCGTGGCATGATAGAGCTTGACCAGCGCCAATTCGATTTCCTGATGACCGTCATAACCCTGGAGCTTGCCTGGCTCCGTCCCGAAAACCGTATCGATGTAATCAGCGAACCGGCTGACAGCATCCAGCAGCTTTCTTTTGCCGGTAGCCCGGTAGTAGGCCGTCGCCGCTTCGATCATATGACCGGCGCAGTACAGCTCGTGGCATTCGGCCAGATCGGTCCATTCCTTGCCCGGCTCTTTCAGCATGAAATAGGTGTTGATATATCCGTCTTCCCGCTGGGCCCCCGCCACGAGATCGATGACTCCGTCCGCAATTTCCTCCAGCGCAGGATCGCGCTTCGTCTCCAGCAAATAAGCGACCGCTTCCAGCCATTTGCCGACATCGCTGTCCTGGAACACCATGCCGTAAAACTCGCCTTGTTCCCGGCCCGCGGCAATTTTGAAATTATGGATGGCATGGCTCGGTTCGGCTCCCTCCACCCGGTCATTCAGCGCTTCCCATTGATAAGGAACCATGACTTCCCGTACCAAACGGATATATTCCGACCAAAAAGGATCATCAATATGGATATTTCTTGTTGGCAACACTTTGTTGTCTATCATGTATAGAACTCTCCTCTTTTATCTGGGGCATCCCTTTTTAATATGAACTTACCCTTTGACTCCGCCTACGGTCAGCCCTTCCATAAAGAATCGTTGGAAGAACAGGAATACGACCAGAATCGGCAGAATCGCTAACACGGCCCCCGCAATCAACGCTTCATAGTTATTGCCGAGAGGCGATACGAAAGAGGCGAGTCCGATGGGCAATGTAAATTGCTCCGTCGTCCGCAGCACAATGAGCGGCCACAGGAAGTTATTCCAACTATTCATCGCCTGCAGGATGGTGATCGCGCCAAAGGCCGGAGCCATAAGCGGCACCATGATTCTGAAAAAGATCCCATATTCCGTACAACCGTCAATCCGCCCGGCATCCATAAAATCCTTCGGCAATCCAAGAGCGAACTGGCGGAAGAAGAAAATCGGCAGCGGAGAGACGATAAACGGCAGGATGACCCCCCAAATCGTATTGATCAGCTTCATGGAAATCATCAATTTGTAAAGGGGTAGCAGAATGATCTCCACGGGAATCATCATGACCACAAGAACCAAGGTGAAGATCAGATTGCGGCCCTTGAACCGGTACATCCCCAGACCGTACCCGACCATGGAAGAAAGCAGCAAGCTGAGTAGCGTGAACAGGATGGTGATGACTAGGCTGTTCTTGTACCACCCAAAATAATGGGAGGCGTCGCCTTTGCCCGAAAAAATGCTTTTGTAATTGGCAAAGCCCATGACATCCAAATCCCACCGTACATTGAGTCCATAGCGGAACAATTCCGTCGCCGGCTTCAACGAAGCCAAGAAGAGCGCGTATAAAGGGAATAGCATAAGGACGGCCAAAACGAGAAACAAGATCAGCATCAGCGCGGAGGATAGGGTGAATTTGGTTTTTTCTTTGGTTTGCATATTCTACTCCTCCTTCTTGAACATCCCCGTCAGCGTCAATTGCACCATGCTCACCACAAGGGTGATGCCGAGTAGAGTGATGCCAATCGCCGAGCCGAAGCCGAGATTAAAGTATTGGAAGCCCTCTTGATAAATGTAACCGACAATCGTAAGGCCGATATTTTGCGGCGACGGCTTGCCTGCCCACAGCATGTAGCTTTCGGTAAACATGGAATAGCCGCCATATATGGTGATCGTCACAACATAAATTGTGATCGGTTTAAGCAAAGGAACCGTAATATTCCATAATTTTCTCATCGTGCCGGCACCGTCGATTTCGGCGGCCTCATACATATCCTTGGGAATTCCCTGAAGGGCAGATAGAAAATATAAAATGTTGATGCCGATCCAGCGCCAACCGGCGAGTACCAGAAGCGCGAACATGCCTAAACTTGAGCTGTACAGCCAACGCTGACTGGATATGCCGAACAGATGCAAAATGCGGTTCATCAATGCTCCGTCCAGTTCCCCGAAGATCAGCCGAAAAATAACGCCAGCCACTACGACGGAAGTAAGCGCCGGAATAAATAAGGTAGATCTGAAAAAGTTGCTGAACATCATTCTTTTGGAATTCAATAGAATGGCGAGCAGCATAGGGATGGGAATCAATAGGATCAAGGTCCAAATGGTATAGCGGCTGCTATTGTAGAGCGCCTTTCCGAAATCTTCATTCCATAAGCTGCGGTAATTGTCGAAGCCGACAAACGAAACTTGTCCCGGCAGCACTTCTTGAAAGCTCATCACTCCAGCATGGATCAGAGGATAAGCAAAAAAGACGGCAAAGGACACGAGAAACGGCAATACAAACACATAGGGCGCGATTTTCTGCGAGTTTCCCAGTCGAAAACCTTTCCTGCCTTTAGGGCTTAGCTCTCTTTCAGTTTGCACAACAATGCCTCCACTCCACATTCATCTAAAAACGCGATGCTGCATGAACCTGCAGGAATCCGACTATTGGCGGCCATGGAAGGATATTTTCACATCCGCTCCACGGCCGCCATTCTTTTTATCGTTATTATTTCAAGCTTGCTTGAACTTCTTTCAGCACTTTGGCCGGATCTTTCATATCGATGAAGATTTGCGGGATTGCTTTGTTGCGAATCGCATCAAATACTTCCGGCGATTTCTCGCGGATATGAACCGGAGCAATCTCATCCTTAACGCTCAGCAGCGTATCAAAAATATCGGTGCCGAAATAATCGGTGAACTTATTGGATTCCTTCATCGCCGGATCGCTCCATACATCCGTTCGGATCGGGTCAAACCCAAGCTGTTTCCAAATTTGTAGGTTGCCTTCTTTGGACAATTTGGCATAAGCAAGGAATTCCTTGATGAGTTCGGGGTTCTTCGCTTGATTCGTAACGGAAGTAGCCGTACCGCCCATACCGGCTGAACGGTTGCCGCCTTCGGTCCAAGCCGGCATCGGCCGGATGATAATCTTGCCCTTCAGATCAGGCATGTGATCCGTAAAACGGGTCATGAACCAGAACGGCATGAACACCGATGCCGCGCT
This sequence comes from Gorillibacterium massiliense, assembly GCF_000455485.1. Classification (GTDB taxonomy): domain Bacteria; phylum Bacillota; class Bacilli; order Paenibacillales; family NBRC-103111; genus Gorillibacterium; species Gorillibacterium massiliense. Next base: position 9,074 of record NZ_CBQR020000143.1, on the reverse strand, counting down.
GCCCGAATCCATGTAGCCGAAGTATTCTTCCGTGTCATGGCCGGCTCCCGGCGCTACAGCCGCAACGCCTTCCTTCACCATGTTTTGGAAGAACTCCATCGTCTTCACGTTGACCGGCGTATCTACCGTCACGTTGCCGTCGTTATCCACTTGGTCGGAGCCTTGCTGGCTGATTGCCGGCCACCAGGACCAGTTGCCGTTGCCTTCGAAGGTGATGATCGGTTTGCCGGTTTTCTCTTTCACTGTCTTGCCTGCCGCTTCGAAATCGGCCCAGGTCTTGATGTTGTCCGGATTCACGCCTGCTTGGTCGAGGATATCCTTGTTGTAGTACATGACCGTTGCGCCTACATGGTAATCGATGCCGTAGTATGTGTTGTCCTTGCTGTATATTTCGACTCTGGATTTAACGATATTATTCAATTCCGGTTCAACAATATCGTTAAGTGATACCAGTTGCGGTTTACCCTTCATGAAGTTTGGGAATTTGCTTTGCTCGATATCGACCAAATCCGGAGCGCCTACTCCCGATTGGAGGGCTACCAACAGCTTGGTGTGCATGTCGTCATACGGAATGGTTGTCGCTTCAAGTTTGATCTGTTTATCCGGGTGGCTTTCATTCCAGCTTGCCGCCATGCTCTCATAGAACTTCTGATGGGCGTCGACGAAGGTCCAGAATACCACTTTGGTTGCCTCGCCGTTTGTCTTACCTGCATTAGTGCTTTGGGTTGGTTGAGTGGATGACGACGTCTCTTTTTTATCGTTTCCTCCACCGCATCCCGTGAGTCCCATAACCAGAGCTAACGATAAAGCCGTCGTACCAAGAATAGCCTTTTTCATGCAGCACCCTCCTTAAAATGGATAAAACCAAGCAGCCTAGAGAAACATTTGGTAAAAACAATTTTAGTTTTTACAACATTTAAGTAAGCGCTTTATTTATTATAATACATGATATATCATAAAATAAAACGATTAAAATCAACCTGATTTTTAATAATTTCAACCTATGCGGAGGTACTACTATGAATTCGTCCATTCTCCATTTCATCTCGCCGCCGATTCCGTATTTCGTAGATTGCGGACATGCCTCTTACTCGGCAGGAGATTATCATATCAACCGAAATTGCATCGGTGTCTTTGATTTAATCATCGTTCAAAAAGGAACCCTTCCCATTGGTGAGGACGGCATAACCTGGGAGCTGCAAGAAGGGGAAGCCCTTATTCTCCGCCCGGATGGCCATCATTACGGCTCCGCACCCGTTAGCGGGGATACCAAGATCATCTGGATCCACTTTCAAACCTTCGGCAGTTGGAAAGAATGCGCGAGTATGGATGAATGCCATGACAATCAAGCCCAACTGATTGAAAAGCATAAGATGAACGCCTATTTGAATCATGCCGACGTCTGCTCGATTTTTATCCCGAAGCATATGAAAATCAGCAGCAAAGCCATGGAAGTGCTGGACTTGTTCTTCGAACAAGAGCATGAGCCCCAGTCACTGCGCAACTGGAAACGTCAAGCCTCCTTCCAGCAATTCCTCCAGCATCTTGACCGTGATCTGGCCTCTCCGTCCGAAGCGACCGCCATTCAGCTTGCAGAGAAAGTGGAATTATATATCCGCCGCAACTATACCCGCGAAATCACCAATTCCATGCTGCAAAAGGAACTGAACTATCACCCGAATTACTTGGCCAAAAGCATGCTGAAAGCGTACGGAATGACTCCCATGGCTTATTTGCAATATTACCGTTTGGAACAATCCAAGCGGCTGCTGCTGCAAACCTCTTGGTCCGTGGCCCGCATCGCCGAAGAGGTCGGATTCCATCATGTTTCCCATTATTCATCCTGCTTCTCGAAGAAAGAGGGCCTTTCTCCGACGGGCTTCCGCAGCAAATTCATCCGCGAGCGTTAAGCCTGGCGCAACCGGATCACATTCCAGCTCAGCTTGGGTAAAGCAGCCGTCAACCGGCCATCCGCTATTTGGGCATCCCCACCAGTATGGGGGCGAACGTTGCTCGGATTCGCAGCGGTATTGATCGCTTTCGCATCCTCATGCTCCAGCACGATATGCTCCTCCACGCGGTAATTTTGGAAGCCGCGCACGTCGCATTCAAGCTGCAGAGTATCTTCAAGACTCTTGTTCAGGGCAAATACGACCAGTTCTTCATTCTTCTCGTTGAAAACAACGGCGGAATCCAGCATGGGCACATCCGTGTATTCTTTGCTGTCATATTTGGGAGAAGAGATCACTGGGCGCAACACCGTCCCCCGACCATACAGGGAAGCGTGCATGTACGGGTAAAAGATCGTCTGTTTCCATGCCGCTCCGCCGTTTTCCGTCATGATCGGCGCGATGGCGTTGACGAGTTGGGCGAGACAGGCGATTTTGACGCGATCGGCATGGTTGAGCAAGGTGATCAGCATCCCGCCGACCATTAGGGCGTCTTCAAAGGTGTACACATCTTCCAGTTGCGCCGGAGCGTTCTGCCAGGGCGTTACGTTCTTGTCGGATTCCAGCGTGTGGAACCAGACATTCCATTCGTCAAAGGAGAGATTCAACGTTTTTTTGCTGCGTTTTTTCGCTTTGATATAGTCACATATAGCGACCACTTCCTTGATGAACAGGTCCATATCCAATGACCGGGCCAGATAATTAGCCGTATCGTTTTCCGCATTGCCGTAATACGTGTGCAGCGATAAATAATCTACCTGATCGTAAGTGTGATCCAGAACGGTAGCTTCCCACTGGGCATAGGTCGGCATGGCGCGGAACGAACTGCCGCAAGCCACCAGCTCGATGGAAGGGTCGACCAGGCGCATCGCTTTTGCCGTTTCACTTGCAAGCCGTCCATACTCGTCCGCCGTTTTTTGTCCAATCTGCCAAGGACCGTCCATTTCGTTGCCGAGGCACCAGGTTTTAATGCCGTGGGGCTTTTCATAGCCGTGGCTTCTCCGCAGGTCACTGTAATAACTTCCCGAAGGATGGTTACAGTACTCCAGCAAATTGCGGGCGGCATCGACTCCCCGTGTGCCCAGGTTTACCGCCATCATGACGTCCGATTGCAGCTCGCGAGCCCAACGGATGAATTCGTTCGTCCCTACCTCGTTGGTTTCCACCGTCCGCCAGGCAAGCTCCAGCTTGCGCGGTCGGGACGATACCGGGCCGACGCCATCCTCCCAATTGTATCCCGATACGAAGTTTCCTCCGGGGTAACGAATCATCGGAACGTTTAATTCCCGAATTAAACCAGCGACGTCTTTTCTGAAGCCATTTTCGTCCGCCTGGGGATGTCCCGGTTCATATATTCCTCCATATACAGCCCGTCCGAGATGTTCGATGAACGAACTGTACAGGCGGGGATCCACCTCTGCCAAAACGTACTCCGGGTCTATCGTGAGCTTGGCTTTCTTCTCAAGCGCCATCCTTATCTTCCTTTCATTTTCAATAATTGCAATGTGGTATTTTCTCTTATCTCTTACCATCTTACCTATGAAAATAAGGAAATCCCATCAACAGATTAAGTTGGATTTTATAGATTTACAACCTTTTTCCGAGAGAGAGAATTCACTTGGAATAAGATTTCCATAATGACGGGAATTTACCCCGAGAGGTCCGCTCAAAACGCGCAAAAGGCCGATCGGAAATCCGACTGGCCTTTGGATGATGCTATGACCTGCATCCGTTCATCTCATTAAAGTTGATTCCACAGCTCGGCAAAAGCCGGCGCATCGGTTTTAAATAAAACCGCCGCATTGCCGTACATGATATATCCGTCCTTGAAAAGCCGCAGCGTCACCATGGTTTGATCCTTCAGCTTGAGGGTCAGGAACTTTTGGTTCTCTCCGCTTTCGCCGAGCAGTTCGTCCAGCTTTTCTTCCCGGGGCAAAGGCGTGGCTTCGTCCAGTGCCTGTAAAAAGCCGTCAACCTTGATGTCCGGGTTTTGCGTCTGACGAATCCCTTTCCCTTCGTTCCAGCTGTCGAAGGTTTCCCATTCAGCCGATTGAACGTTGCCGGCAAGATGCAGCTTGCCGAACACATCGGCGCCTTTCGTTACGGTGATGCCGTTCAAACACTCTAGGATGTCCGCCCAAACCTCGCCGTTTTGCTCCGTATAGCTTATGAGCCGGAAGCTGCTGTCGTAGCCTTTTATCGTATAAATCGTCCCGCCGACTGTGGAAGCAAGCTCCGTGGCATATGCATCCTGAGTGCTCCATTCGTTGATATTGCCTTTCGCCGTGCCGATTTTTTCGCCCAGCAGCGCTTTGGCGTCGGCTCCGGCTACGGTCGTGCCGGTTTGGGTATAAATTTTGCCCTTATATACGACCAGGCCGATCATGTCCATCGCAGCTCCGGTTTGCTTTGGCAGCTCCATTTGTGGGATCACAACGGCGCCTTGCTGAGAGGGAGTCACGGTAACGGCAGGGGACGGCATAGAAGAAGGTTGATCCGTAGGTGTTGCCGACTGTTTTCCCGGAAGATACATACTGCCGTATATCGCCAACGCCGCCACTAAAGCAAGACACGCTGCGGCAACAGGAATAAACCGCCGCCGGTTCACTCGTGTTTGATTATTCATTTTCGCTTCCAGCCTCTCTTTAAAAGCGGCATCCGGTTCAACTTGGTCGAACAGCCGCTTGTAATCTTTTTTATTCATGGTGAATAGCCTCCAGTTCCAGCTTAAGCAGTTGCCTGCCTCGCGCTAGCCGCATTTTGACGGCGGATTCTTTGATGTTAAGGGTCTCGGCTATCTGCTTAATGGAGTAATCCTCGTAGTAGTGGAGATGAATGACTGCCTTGAGTTTAAAAGGCAACGCCAGCACGCTTTCCATCATGTGACGGTCTTCCGGAGCGCTGCTGAAATCCTCGATCCGGCTGGTGACGACCGTCCGCTTTTTCCACACGCTGCGTGTCATATTGTGACACTGGTTGATCAATACTCGGATCAGCCATGCTTTCTCATGCTCATCGTTGCGAAATTCAGGAGCTTTATACAGAAGCTTCATGAACGCCTCCTGCACCGCTTCCTCCGCATCTTCCTTGCTCCCCAGGTGAAGAACGGCTATTTTATACAGCATCTTGCCGTATTGATGGTATTTTTCCGTGAACATCTCGCCCGGCCGCGGCGAAATACGCATACCGTCAACCTCCTTTCACCTCTAACACACATGATAAAGCAAAACGGTCACATTTAAGAGCCAAGGATAAACGGCTGACGCCGACACCGTACCCCACAAAGTGAAGCCAACCCTAACGAAGCTTAATCAGGTACTTTGCGGGGACCCCGATGCCAGGACGAGCGACGTTTACCGTAGCGGAATCAGGCTTTATTATAGTGGCAAACTTATAAATTCTGATGGAGGAAAAAAGCCTTTCGAACAGCATGTCGCTGCCAAAAGGCTTTGGGAAAAGATGTCGCGCTCAAGTTTTTGCTGGGTTCGGGACATTTGCGAAGAAATCGTGGATTTTATGGAGAATTTCCTTTTGATGGAGTGGCTTTGGGCTGAATTTGTTGGATATTATGTATAATTTTCTTCTTAAAAGTCGGCTGAAAGGCCGAAATCATGCCTTTTGTCCAACATTTCGATGGTTTCAATGTCATCTGCAATCAAATGATACATGAAATCCAACATTTTTCCCTCTGCGTATGCAAAACAGGAATCTATGAATCAGTCTTCTCTTCGCCACACGCCATTGCTAGCTCTCCTCTATTGCTTGGGCACGACCGTGACTTGAGCCATTTTCCCGCTGAGTTGGATTCCCGTTTGCGGGCGGCCACATGATTTCAGATCTGCCAGAAGTCTTTCCAGCAGCGCCTTCGCTTGAGGGCCTTCCTTGCCGCCAATCGCCACTGTTAGGCGGACGGCATTGCCGCTCATAAGCAGCCGCTCCGTCTGGTTTTTCTTCGTATCGTAGTCGTGCTCTTCAATCTGCGGCGTAAGGCGGATCTCCTTTTCTTTTCGTTCGCCAGAGGCGTTTTTGTCTTGCTTGCGGGCTATCTGCTCCTGCTGTTTCGCCGCTCCGGCACCGATCAGCTTGCAGGGCGGTGGACTGGAGAAAAGAGACGTGCACACCAAATCCACTTTTAGCTTCTTGGCCAGCGCCAGCGCTTCCCGGGTCGGCATGACGCCTAAATCCTCTCCGTTAACTCCGGTTAGCTGAACCTCCACGGCCTTGATTTTTTCGTTCATGATGATCATAAAAATCTTCCTTCCTATGCGATCCGTCGGCTTGACGCCCGGTCAAAAAACGGATATAGTTGGAAACATAGTCGAACATACGATCCCTTACGATGGAAGCACCCGTAAGATAAGGCCCCGAGCCTTGCTTACAGGTGCTTTTTTGCGTCTGCGTCTTTGTCTTCGTTTTCGGCTGCGAAACCTATCTTGTATGAAAGGTGTTGTTGCCCGTGTTGAAGAAACCGTTCGCGCTCTGCCTCGTTGTCCTGATCGCCGTCATTTGGCTGCCCGCCCAAGCCTTTGCCGCCTCCGCCGCATCCCTTACGCCATCGGCTAAAACCGCCTTTGACAAAGTAACGGCAGCCGCTCCGGCCGCTGTTCAGACCAAGCTCAAGGACCAGTATACCCAGCTATTGGCTATTGCCGCCCAAGACGCCAAACTGGATGCGGAAATCAAATCGCTCCACAACGCCAACCAAGAAGACCTGCTTAAGGTAAATACAAAACTGAAGAAGCTGGATGAGGACAAGCTCGCCGCACTGACTAAGCAGGTTGCCGATGCAAAAGCCCATTATCAGCCGCTGTTCGACAAATACACCGATTTGAACCAACAGATAACCCTGGCGCGAAAACTAAAAAACAAACTGCTGATCAGCACCCTTACGACCCAGCAGGACGTCATGAAGATCGCCGTTACGGCGGCCAGAGATGAAATCCGCAAGAAAGAAGCCGCTTTGAAAAGTGCAAAAGACGCCAAAGCCAAAAACGTCAAACAAGTCAAAGAAACCCTCGCGGGCATGGATGCCGTAAACATCAAGATCAAGGCGGAAAAAAGCGCCAGCACTTCAACTGGCAAGCTCATAACCGATGGAGAGAAATCCCTCAATCAGGCCATTAAACTAAAGGATGCATCCGGCACTCTCGCCTATATCGGCTCGCTCAACAGTCTGTCCCGGCAGTTGGTGGAGCAGAAAAAGAAATCAGCAGCTTCGAAAAGGACATCAGCGGCATTCTGACCAAAAGCATGAGCCTCATCCCGGCAAACTAAGCGGCATGCAGCCCATATCAGGAAACGGTTGGTCCCGCCCCTGGTTCAGGCGCGAACAAAGCCTTCCTCCTGCAAATACTCCAGCGCTTCCTCATAGGTTTCGAAGGCGGAGTCCAGGTTGACGCCGGCATAGATGTACCACATTTGGTCCTCATCCTCCAGCTTCAGGGTTAGGGTTTGTTTCTTCGCATTGATCCAGCGCTCTTCTCCAGCTTGGGTTTGAGCTCCTGTTACTGCATCGGCTCTCCCGGCTACGACGGAAGGCGCCGTTTCCGCCGGTCGCAAGGAATCGATGGAAGCGGCAATCAGCTTGCGCAGTTCATCGGCGTCGTAGTCCCGAATGTTTACGAAGCCCTTGTCGTCGACGGGGTAGTTCGCAAGCTGTCCGGCGTAGACGAAGCCGTTTCCGTTTGGGTGCAGGTGATAAAGCACCGTTTTTTTCTCATAAGCGCTATCCTCATAATGATAATTCACCCTACCCATGGATACATCCTTGCGTTGAAGTTCGGGGAAGGTATCGGCGATAGCGAGTTTTTCGGCAAAAGTAAGCATGTATTCGTCCTCCAGACGATTGGATATCAAAAATATCGGAAGGGCTTCTCCCACTCCCGACTTCCAGGCAGTGAGGAGTACGCTCTTGGTGATGAGCGCCAAAATCCCCCGCTCCCCGATCCAGAAAACCGGAAGACGGGGGAACAATTCATTATGTCCCTGATGGTGCTCGGTGTCAAAATCATATAGGATGAGACGTCCTATTCGCTCACGTTATGCTCAATTCTATCCATGTGGAATTTTGCATAGAGAAAGTCCCCTTCCGGCAAATGCCAAACGGCCTCGCCATAGGTGGGAAACGTGACGCCGCCGACTGTCCGATAATCTCGAACCGGAGTACTCCATCTCGTCCGCACATACTCTCCGTCGGGCTTCGTAAAATATCGGTCGTCCGTCACAAAATCAACCAATGCTCCATCGTCGTTAAAATACAGGGTCGCCGCCACCTTCACCCCGCCGTCCTCCATCGTGCAGCTGGCGCTATGCTCATCCACCGGAGTCCACTTGATCCGGTTATCGACAAGAGCCCCCGGCGATAGCAGGCTGATGTCGTTCAACAGCGTGACAAGTTCAGCCTGATCCATTTCCGGTCCGGTTTGATCTGCCACCGTTAGCCAGGAGGCCAACTTGATGTGCATGCGGCCTTTGCCTCCCACGTACGAGTCGATACCCGATACTGGTATGCCGAACATCCGCGTCTTGATGAAGAACAATCGGGCATAGTCCTTGTAAAAGTTGGTCTGGTCAACCGTCACCCGCGACCACGGACGGTCCTTGCCCAGCTTCATTTCTCCTTTAATGGAAATCTTGGTGTTCTCCACTCTCGCCTTGCCCACTGCTCCCATGTAGCGCAAATAGTTTTGCACCGGCTCGGGCATGTAGGCGATATCCCCTTCCGTCAATACAGCTGGCGTTCCTTTATCCGCTATCGATTCCGCCGCCAAATGGCTGTTCACGAGTTCTCGATACTGCTTTTTCATGACCCATCCTCCTATTGAAATAACGAAGATCAGAATCAGCAGAACGAGTACCGTTGCACCGCCGATTCTGACGTATCTACCGCTTCGTTTAGTCATCTTCATGTATGCCTTCTCCCGCCTTCAGCGCGTTGGCATACATACGGTGGAATCCTTTCCATAAGGCAGCGATGTCACCATCGTCCAGTCCGGTAAAAAGACCGCGGATAAACGCTTCGTCCTGCTTCAGCCGTTTCTCCCAGAAGGATCGGCTATTGTCCGTCAGCCGCAGACGCAGAATCCGGTTGTCCGCTTTATCTTTTCGATGGACAAAAACCCTTCT
>NZ_CBQR020000142.1 GCF_000455485.1 Gorillibacterium massiliense | reverse complement strand
TCCGCTTTATCTTTTTCGATGGACAAAAAACCCTTCTCTTGAAGCTTCAACGCCAGCTGCTTAAGATTTTGCCTGGAACTGCCCATCTCCTTAGCCAGTTCCGACAAGGTAGGTGGCTCCTCCCCCCACTGCTCGATCATCATCATCAGAAACCACTGTTTTGTCGTAATCTCGCCCAGTTCCCTGTCACCGATCGCCTGCAGCTTATTCGCCAATACAAAGAGCCCGCCGAAAATCTCTTTTTGGTGCTCAAACGTATCGTGATCCGCCATTTTGCCGCCACTCCATTCAAAAGGTAATATATTACCTATTAAACTGCAGTATACCTCGATTTTCTCGAAGGATCAATAACCCCGTGCTGTACCGCCCTTTTAAAACGGGAAAATGAGCGGCAGCACGGCGACCATCACGATGCCCATGATCAACTGCAGCGGCAGCCCTACCTTCACGTAGTGGCTGGCTTTATAGCGTCCCGCCGACATGACGAGAGCGTTGGGCGGCGTGGAAAAGGGTGAAGCAAAACACATGCTGGCGCCAATAGATACGGCGAACATGAACGGGTATGGGCTGACCCCCAGTTTTAAGGCTGCCGCCAAAGCAATGGGAGCCAGCAAAACGGCGCAGGCGGTGTTGCTGATAAACAGCGTTAAGATTGAGGTGGTGAAATACACGCCAGCCAATAGGGCAAGAGGGCCTATGCTGCCGAGAGAATTGACCAAACCTTCGGACAACAGTCCGGCTGCACCGGTCTTTTCGATGGCGATAGACATGGGAATCATACCGCCGATAAGTACGATGCTTTCCCAGTTTACGGTTTTATAAGCTTCCTCCATATTGCGTACGCAGCCGAACACCACCATGAGCGCCGCCGCGATCATCACGGAAACGACGGCCGGAATGAAGTTGGAAATAAGCAGAACCACCATAAGCAGCATAATGCCGGCTGCGATTGGCGCTTTATTGTCCATGGTAACCTTCCGCGATTCCTCCAGAGGCTGGCCGACGACCACTACATCCGATTGCTCGTTAGCAAGCAGGGCGATATCTTTCCATGTCCCTTGGATGAGCAAGGCGTCACCGAGACGCATTTTTTCTTCCTTCAAGTTGTGCAGAAGATACTGTTCCTTCCGCTGAATGCCGAGGATGTTCACCCGATATTTTTCCCGAAAGCCGGATTGGTTGACGGGTCTGCCGATGAGCCGTGAATTGGGTGCGAGCATCACCTCGGCAATGCCGACATCACTGGTGGCGTAACGCGCCGCATGCTCCGGCAGTTCCTCTTCCGCCGCTTGATGATCCAACAGCGAGAGTCCAAAGGTATCGGCAAACTGCTGGGTTTGCTCGAAGGAGCCGTTTATGTACAGGATATCGTGTTCTTGAATCACAGTGCCGGGTCCAGCGATCTCCTGATTGATGGTTTTCAAGATTTGGTTTTTCGTCGAGATTTTGCGGCGAATTTCAATCACGTTAAGATCGAAGCGGGCAGAAATGTCCAGCGCCAACAACGTCTTTCCGACGATGGGGGATTCCATTGACACTTCCACGCGGTAGAGATTTTGCGATAGCTGGTATTTCCGCGCCAGTTCCTTCAGCGACCGGCCGTGGCGCTTCTTGCCTGCACCCTCCTCGTTTTTCGGCAAAAAACGGCGCAGGATCAGCATGGAGGTAATCCCCGCAGCCAAGCTAATCAAGCCGATGGGCGTATAAGGGAAGAACCCCAGCCCTTTGTAGCCCGCATTCACCAGCGTATCCTGGATCACCAAATTGGGCGGCGTTCCGATCAGCGTCAGCATGCCGCCAAAGCTGCTGGCAAAGGCAAGCGGCATCAAAAGCCGCCCCGGAGACGTCTCCGCGCTCACCGCCATGCTCACCACAATGGGCAGCATGACCGCCACCGTGCCGGTATTGCTAACGAAAGCGCCGATGGACGCCGTCACCAGCATCACCGTGATGATGAGCCGCGTTTCGCTGGTGCCCGCAAGCTGCAGCAGCTTGCGGCTGGCCATTTTCGCCAAGCCGGTTTGGAAAATGCCTCCGCCTACCACAAACAAGCCGATCATCATGATCACGACGGGATTGGAAAAACCGGATAGAGCCTCCGCCGGTGTTAAAATGTTCAGCAGCATGAGGAGGACCAGCGCCCCGATGGCCACTAAATCCGAACGCACCTTGCCAGATATAAAAAGCCCCGATGCCAGGGCCAGTATCGCTAACGTTATCCCCATCTGTTCATTCACTGCAGGTTCCTCCCAAGTTGTCTTCGTCGCTGCTCGGCATATCGGATAAATGGAGCCGTCGAAGGGGCCAGCTACGTTCATTCTACGCGGCAATCATGGCCTCCGCGCTTCTCTTATGTCATTTTAACATAAAGCCCAATGATTTACTTTCAAAAATCGCATGTATACTTGTCGAATGAAGAACACGGGACCCGCGAAAAAAAAGCTGCACTCTCTGCCCGTAGGCAAAAAGATTAGCTTTGTCATTTTTATTTGGAAGCGTAGATCAGCAGAAGCTTGCTGTCTTACGTCCAACCCCAGAAGAAACCGTCCCGGTCCCAACAAATTTTTCCGTTATGAAGCTTGCGGAACGCTTTGACCACGTCTTTGGCAAGAGAAACGTTGCCGTTTTCGTTCGTTCTTATAAACTCCTCGCCAAAATGCGTCCGCACATAGGCGATGACATCCTTTTGGTAAGCTATGCCGCGGAAATGGATCTCCTGCACCATCCACTCCGCAACCTGTTGCGGTGTTACTTCTGACTTTATTTGCTGCGGGGACAAATTCTCCCGGGAAGTGGATTCTTCCGGCTCAGTCTCGGGCGCTGCCCCTGTTTTTGTATCCATAAACTCATTCTCCTTCCCGCACGACTCGGGCATTCTCCATATGGCCGATTACCGCAATTCTTGCGTTAACCCCTATTATATCATCCTGGGCGGCCATCTGGAGCAAAAGCTGCAGCCTGAGGGAAACTTGTCCAGATAGCAGCTCAGCCCGGTTGCCTATAGGTTACCTAGTAGGCATACCGGGCTTCGCGGCCGCGAGCCATACCCTCTGGCGCCGTTACTCTATCCGCTTCAGCGGCTCCGTGGCTGGTCCTTCCAGTACGCCGCCGTCGTAATGGAAGCGGGAGCCGTGGCAGGGGCAGTCCCAGGTGCGGTCGCCGTTGTTCCACTCCACCTCGCAGCCCAAATGGGTGCAGGTTGAGTCCACAAGGAACAACTCCCCTTCGGCGTCGCGGTAGGCGCCTGCCTTTCGACCGCCGATCCGCACCAACGCCCCCTCATCCCTGCCCAGCTCATCCGGCTTCCGGGTCAGCCATTCCAGCTTGCCGGCGATCATCTGCTTGGCCACATCGGCATTTTGCACGATCAGCTCCTTCAAATCCGGATCTGCTTGGAAGCGGACCGGATCAAACAGTTCCCGATACCGATTATCACGGCCGACGATCAAATCCGTCAGCAGCAGTGCAGCCGCCGTGCCGCTGGTCATCCCCCATTTGCGGTAGCCAGTGGCGACGAAACTGTGGGGATGCCTGCCGGTGGCCTGCCCGATATACGGCAGCTTGTCCAATGTCACGAAATCATTAGTAGACCAGCGGTAGGGAAAGTCCGTCACCCCAAAAACGCTGTTCGCCCAACCTTCCAACGCTTCATAATGCTTTATCGTACAAACACCCTGACCGGTCTTATGGGATTCCCCGCCAAGAAGCAGCAGCTTCTCTCCTTTATAGGTAACTGTGCGAATCGAACGCGTCGGGTTATCCGCGCTGATGTACATGCCGGCGGGGAGTTCCTGGCCATGGGGTAGTCTCGCTGCCAGCACATATGAGCTTTCCGCATGCAATCTGGCAAAATACAACCCGCTCTCGAGCACGGGGAAATGGGAGCAGCTCACCACGTCGTCGCAGACCGCTTCGATGCCGCCGCCGATTTTTAGCCGGTTCGGGCTGCCTTCCTCCACCGCTTCCACCATCGTATCCTCGTACACCTGCCCGCCCATGCGGACAAATTCGGTTACCAGCCGCACGAGATAAGGAACCGGATGAAACCGAGCCTGTCCCCGCAAGCCCAAAGCACTGCGCACTGGAAACGGCAAGGGAAGATCATCCGTCAAATAGCCGGGTATGTTCAGCTCCCGATAAGCCGCGACCTCTTTCCGCAGCAGTTCTTCACCAACGTCAGTCGTGGCGTAGACAAAAGCATCCTCCTCCGTAAAATCGCAGTCGATCCCGTACTCTTCCACTTTTTTACGTATAAAAGCCAGTGCCTCGTTGTTTGCCTGATAAAACAGTCCCGCCTTCTCCAAGCCGAAATGGCGGATATGCTCATCGTAAATCAAGTTGTGCTGGACGGTTATTTTGGCTGTCGTATAGCCGGTTGTTCCCCCGATAAGGGAGCCGGAGGTGAGGAGCGCCGTCCTTTTCCCTTCTTTCGCCAGCAAATAAGCGGTGGTGATGCCCGTGATGCCGCCGCCGATGACGGCAACCTCTACGTCTATGGATGCCTTGAGAGGTTCAAATGCTGGAATGTCCGCAGACGACAGCCAGTACGATTCCGGAAAACGGGGCAAACTCATGCAGCAGCCTCCTTGCCAAAGTGGGATTTATTTATCCATACACATATTTCCTCCATATGATAATTTTATTCCGAGGGCGCCCGCTTTCGGCCCGAAACAAAGTATGGCTTTTCCCAATCACACTGACAAAAAATCTTACGTTGCCGCTATGGCAAACCTTTGCCATAATAGGTGAAATAACAAATTCCATCCTCAGTCAAGGATGGGGATTCGGAAAAGGAGCTGGGTTCATTGAAAGGGATCATTACGGTGTTGGGAAAGGACAAGGTGGGCATTATCGCAAGGGTCTGTACGTACCTCGCGGAGAACAACGTGAATATTTTGGATATCTCGCAAACGATCATTCAAGGCTATTTCAATATGATGATGATCGTGGACGTTTCCGCAGCGGCCAAAACCTTTGAAGTGCTGGTAGAGGAACTGCAGGCGGCAGGCGTGGAAATCGGCGTGGAGATCAAGCTGCAGCACGAGGATATTTTCAACATCATGCACCGAATTTAGGCCGAGCCGAAACCGGCTGAGAAGAGCGGAGGAGCGAAAACCATATGATATCGTTGGTAGAAGTACAGGAAACCAATAAAATGATCCGGGAAATGAACCTGGACGTGCGCACCATTACGATGGGCATCAGTCTGATGGACTGCGCTCATTCGGATGTGAAGGTATTTACGCAAAATATTTACGATAAAATCACCAAGTCCGCGGCCAATCTGGTGAAAACCGGCGAGGACCTGGAAAAGCAATTCGGCGTCCCCATCGTTAACAAACGGATTTCTGTCACCCCCATCTCCATCGCGGCAGGCGGATTGAAAACCGATACCTATGTTCCGGTTGCGGAAGCGTTGGATAGGGCAGCTAAAGAAGTCGGCGTCAACTTCATCGGCGGATTCTCCGCCCTCGTGCATAAAGGCTGCACCAAAGGGGATCGCATCCTCATCGACAGCATCCCTGAGGCCCTCAGCGTAACGGATAGAGTATGCTCTTCCGTCAACGTCGGCTCTTCCCGCAGCGGCATTAACATGGACGCGGTGAAGCTGATGGGCGACATCATCCTGCAAACCGCCGAACGGACGAAGGACCGGGATTCCATCGGCTGCGCCAAGTTGGTGGTGTTCTGCAATGCGGTGGAGGACAACCCTTTTATGGCGGGAGCTTTCCACGGCGTAGGCGAACGGGAATGCGTCATTAATGTGGGCGTCAGCGGTCCTGGCGTTGTAAAACGGGCGTTGGAAGAGGTACGGGGGCAGGATTTTGAAACCCTGTGCGAGACGATCAAGCGGACGGCGTTCAAAGTGACCCGGGTCGGCCAGCTGGTGGCACAGGAAGCTTCGAAGCGGCTGGGCGTACCCTTCGGCATCATCGACCTGTCGCTGGCACCGACGCCGGAAATTGGCGACTCCATCGCCGAAATTTTTCAGGTTATGGGTCTCGAAGAAGCTGGTGCTCCGGGAACGACGGCAGCACTCGCCATCTTGAACGACAACGTGAAAAAAGGCGGCGTCATGGCCTCCTCCTACGTCGGCGGATTAAGCGGCGCGTTCATTCCGGTGAGCGAGGACCACGGCATGATTCAGGCAGTACAACGCGGCGCGCTCACCTTGGAAAAGCTGGAAGCCATGACCTGCGTCTGCTCCGTCGGCTTGGACATGATTGCCATCCCAGGAAGCACAAGCAAAGCGACCATCTCCGGCATCATCGCCGACGAGGCCGCTATCGGCATGGTCAACAACAAGACGACGGCGGTGCGCATCATTCCCGTCATCGGCAAGAACGTAGGCGAGATGGTGGAGTTCGGCGGTCTCTTGGGTTACGCCCCCGTCATGCCGGTCAACACATTTGGCTGCGGCAGCTTCATCGAGCGGGGCGGCCGGATTCCGGCTCCGATCCACAGCTTCAAGAATTGACTCTCAGCCATTGAAAAGGAGTGTCATTCGGAATAGAATAATTATATATATGTAAAAAATGATTCCGAACCTAACGAGGAACCCACATGGAAGCTCTTAAACGATTTTTTTCGCATCCCCTTGCCAAGCGCATTTCTTTTGTTGTTCTGGCCGTTTTATTGCTGTATTTTATCCGCAATCTGTTGAATCTGCTCTTGCTTCTGTTTGTGGTCACCTACGTCATGGGGAGGCTGCAAGGCTTCCTGGTGCGTATCATCAGCCGCGTAATCCCGATCTCGGAGAAATTGGTTATCACCATTCTCTACGTCCTGTTGGTCGCGGGGCTGCTCAGCGCTATTTTTAATTACGTACCCATGATCATCAATCAGGTAGGCGATTTGATCAACAACATTACCCACTACATGGCTTCTCCCTACAATAATGAAACCATCAAGAAGTTGGATTTGCTGCTGGAAAAGGTGAATTACCAGTCCTATCTGGGCAGTGTGCTTACGTATATCAAGCTGCTCGGCTCGTGGTTGGAAATCATTTTAATGGTGATCATCCTAAGTTTCTTTTTTCTCCTGCAGCGGCAAAAAGTTCACGATTTCACGAAAAGTTTCCGAACGAGCAAAATCAGTTGGCTGTACGGAGAATTCGAATACTATGGGCGTAAATTCGTTTCATCCTTCGGTAAAGTCATCGAAGTTCAGCTGTTGATTGCGGTGTTCAATACCGTTTTCACGATGATCGGGCTTATCCTGCTTGGGTTTCCCTATCTCGTAGCACTGACCGTGCTCGTCTTCTTGCTCAGTTTAATTCCCGTCGCCGGGGTGGTCATTTCCTTCATCCCCATCGGCATTATCGGCTATCAGCTTGGTGGGTATAGCACCGTGATTTGGACGATCGTAATGGTTCTGATCATCCATTCTCTGGAGACCTATTTTCTCAATCCCCGTCTCTACGCCCAAAAAACCAAGCTGCCGATGTTCTACACCTTCATTGTCCTTATCTTCTCGCAGCATTATATGGGAATCTGGGGGCTGATCATCGGCATTCCGATCTTCATGTTTTTCTTGGATCTGTTAGATGTGAACCAAGCGACTCATCCTAAAAAGCCGGAACAGAGCGAGCAGACAGAACTTATCGAGAAATGACGGCAAGAGCCCTCCACAGCAAGATGACTGCGATATGATGTTCTTGAGCCACTTGCACAGCAAGATGACTGCGATATGATGTTCTTGAGCCACTTGCACAGCAAGATGACTGCGATATGATGTTCTTGAGCCACTTGCACAGCAAGATGACTGCGATATGA
>NZ_CBQR020000141.1 GCF_000455485.1 Gorillibacterium massiliense | reverse complement strand
TTTTCTTGAGCCACTTGCGCAGCAAGATGACTGCGATATGATGTTCTTGCAGCCATCTTGCTAGGGGGCTCTTTTTGTTTGCCAATTCCCATATGTCCAAGAGGTTGCTTATGTCCGGCTGCTTCGCTAGACTATGGTTTAGGATTCTTTTTACGAATAGACGATGATCCGGGGGTGAAGAGAATGCCCAGCTTGATATTGGAAGGGGGCACGCTGCGCGCGATCTTCAGCGCCGGCGTGATGGACGCCCTTTTGGACGAAGACTTAATGTTTCCTTATTGTATTGGAGTATCTGCGGGGATCAGCAACGGCTATTCCTACATCTCCAAGCAGAAAAGGCGCAACCTGGAGATTCTCGAAAAATACCGCCACGACAACCGCTATATCGGGGTGCGTAATTTTTTTCGGTGCCGGAGCTTGTTCGGACTGGATTTTATTTTCGGGGAGGTTCCCGGCCGCTTGATTCCTTTCGACACGGACACTTTTAAAAGGTACGAGGGGCGCTTGCTCGTCGGGGTCACCAATGCGAAGACCGGCCAGCCGGAGTACATCGACGGTTTGGAAGCGGATGAACGGTATATGATGCTGCGCGCCACCTGCGCCCTGCCCATCTATTTTCCCGCGATTCAAATAGGCGACAATGACTATTACGACGGGGGCATCTGCGACCCGATTCCTATCCACAAAGCCATTGAGGACGGGAACGAGAAGCACCTCATCGTGTTGACCCAACCCAAAGGGTACAGGAAGGTGTACAGCAAGCGGAACGAAATGGTAGGCAAGCTGCTTAGGCGCAAATACCCCCACTTGGAGAAGGTTCTCGTGACGAGATACGCCAAATACAACGAAACGGTGGAATTTTGCGAGGAATTGGAGAGGGAAGGCCGGGCCGTCATTCTTCGCCCCCAGGGGAATTTGAACAGCTTTGAAAAAGATTTGGACAACCTGAGAGCCAACTGTCAGGAAGGCTACGACCAAGCGATGGAAAAGATGGCGAGCATCCACGGACTGTTTCAATAACGCCGCCCGCCATCATTCCGGGCCGAGATGCTATATTTTCCATGTCCGTTTTTGTGCAAACAACTGGGCGACATGCTACAATATGGATACTATGGACTAGGATTGAATACGGGGGCAAGAGGATGTTCGCGAAACGGCTAAAGGAGTTGCGGAAAAAGAGAAAATTGACCATGCAGGAAGTGGCCGATTATGTAGGCGTGGCCAAAAGTACCTACGCCGGCTACGAATCGGGATACCGCGAGCCGACGCTGGAATCCATTCAGACGATCGCCCGCAAGCTGCGCACGTCTTCCGATTACTTGCTGGGACTGACCGACTATCCGGAACCACCGGCGGAAATGAATCACAACGCCAAAGAATATTTAAGTTACGAGCAATTGCACTGGGACGGAGTCCCTTTGGAAAAAGACGATATCGACCTGATCCGTATCATGCTGGAACGGGTGTTGCGCGACCGGGAGCCCGGAGCCGGGACATCAAAAGAACAGTAACCTACCTCTGCACGATTTGCACCAACCGGTCCTCTGTTTCCTGTTGCTGCTTCAGCTTGGCGACCGCATAAGCTTGCTTCCATTCCTTTATCGTTTTTTCCGGTACACCATCTCCCTCAGCCAGGGCGATCTGCTTCGTAAAAGCTGCGTCGCAGGCTGATTCCGCGGCGGCAAACTCAGATCGCACTTGATCGTTCCATTT
This sequence comes from Gorillibacterium massiliense, assembly GCF_000455485.1. Lineage (GTDB taxonomy): Bacteria > Bacillota > Bacilli > Paenibacillales > NBRC-103111 > Gorillibacterium > Gorillibacterium massiliense. Next base: position 98,687 of record NZ_CBQR020000141.1, on the reverse strand, counting down.
TTTCAGCGCTACCGGGTCCTGCCGGTTCAACTGCTTGAAGCTTGATTCAACCCCGCTTACGATCTTCGCCGTATCCTCCATGCAGCTTGTTTGCACCTTTGCGATTTCTTGATTGTAATCTTCCGTTTTTACGGCTGCGCTAGCAGCACCTGCTTGCGGATTTGATCCTGTGCCTGCCGAATGGCCCGCTCCCGCTGCGTTTGGTGTTTCTGCTGTTCCCGGCGTTTTCGTTGCTTCAACCGCGCCAGTTGCAGAGGCATTTTCCCCATGCACTCCTGCTCCGTTCGCCCCGGCTCCCGTTGTTCCCGTTTCCACGGCTGCCTCACCTGGTGCGCTCGTAGCTCCCGCACCAACGTCTGAACCGCCAGCATCCCCGGTATCACCGCCGGCCATTGCCCCCGCTTCACCCCCGGAATCGCCGCTTGAAAGTGGAAGCTTCGTATCATCCCCCAGCTGCAAAAGCTCTCTTGTATCCAAGGTATCACCTGCCGTTGTCGATGAAGGAGGAGCAGACAACGTTTTATCCTGCGAATTCCGCCAATATAACCCCGCCCACACCAAAATCAAAATGACCGTAAGAGCGGCTAATGCCGTATTGACGGCCGATTCTTTCGTAAACCGGCGTCTGCGTTTCTTGCGAATGCGGTGTCTTCCCATTGTTTGTTCACCTCTTTCTGTACCATTTGCGCTTTGTCGCTATTGCATTTTGTACAGGAGAATCGGGGAGTCTCACCTATTCCCGCTGTTTCCATTGTATTTTGTACAAGAGAATGGGGCGATGACTGCAAAATACAGCAACGTTCGCGCATTCTCCTGCACTTTTTACAATGGGGATGAGCAATTCAACTATTATTTGGAAATTCCGTTGCAGATTCTGCAACAGCGATAAGGCGAAGTGCGGTCCTGTCCGGATCGGTTAACGGTTGCCATATCGGCAGTACGTGGTCTCACCCAAACCGGTTAGCAGCCGCACGGACAAAACGCGCGATTCCGTCCGGTTATGGCGCTCTGCCAGCCCGTCGAAACGAATGTGATTGACCACCGTCAAGTGACGCCAAGCACCGTGCGCTTGGAGCTTCGTGCGGTGCTTGGCGTCACAAAACCGGCACCCGTTCCTTGACGCCCTGGTTCAAGCTGGGCCGGCCGACGGAGTAGTAGACGAAGTCCGTTCCGAGCAAATGCTTCTCGTCGAAAACGTTGCGCCCGTCGATCAAAATGGGACGCTGCAAAACCCGCTGCAACTGGAACAGGTCCACCTTGGCAAATTCCTCCCACTCCGTCAAGAGGCAAAGGGCATCCGCGCCTTGGGCGGCTTCCATTGCACTGCCGCACCATTCGACTCCGCTTCGACCGAACAGTTCGCGGAAGCTGTCCATGGCTATCGGGTCATAGGCCTTTACTCTCACCCCGAAGTCCAAAAGCTCGCCGATGATGTCCAGTGCCGGTGAATCCCGCACGTCATCGGTGTTGGGTTTGAAGGAAAGCCCCCATACCGCCACGGTTTTGCCCACAAACTCCCCGTCGAACACCGTGTTCAGCTTGCGGATGACGTTGAACCGCTGGTCTTGGTTCACCTCCACGACGGAGCGCAGCAGCTTGAACTGATAGTCGTAGTTGCCGGCGATTTGGATCAGCGCCCGCGTGTCCTTCGGGAAGCACGAGCCGCCGTAGCCGATTCCCGCGTTCAAAAACGAGGGGCCGATGCGTTTGTCAAAGCCCATGCCACCCGCCACCTGGGTGACGTCGGCGCCGACCTTCTCGCAGATATTCGCGATCTCGTTGATGAACGAAATTTTCGTGGCGAGGAAGGCGTTGGAGGCGTACTTGATCATCTCCGCGCTGCGGATATCCGTGACGACGATTTTTTCCGTCAACGGCTTATGCAGCTGGACCATGATCTCCGCCGCCTCGGGGTTATCCGCGCCGATGACGATCCGGTCGGGAGCCATCGTGTCCTTGATCGCCGAGCCCTCCCGCAAAAATTCCGGCAGCGAGATGCTGTCGAAAGGCTGCTTCGTACGGGAACGAATAACCTCAGCGATCCGTTCGTTGGTGCCGACAGGCACCGTGCTTTTGATTACGATAATCTTACGGCCGTTCATGGCCGCCGCCACTTCCTGCGCCGCTTCCTGGATATAGGCCAGATTCGCTTCGCCGCTCGGCAACGGCGGAGTGCCCACCGCCAGAATAACCACTTCCGACTGGCGTACCGCATCCGCCAAGTCGGAGGTGAAGCTGAGCCGCCCCGCCGCCCGGTTGGAAACGGCCAATTCCTTCAACCCCGGTTCGTAGATCGGGCAGCCACCCGCATTGAGCACCTCGATTTTGCTGGAATCTTTGTCCACGCAGATAACCCGGTTGCCCAGTTCGGCGAAGCAAACGCCTGAAACAAGTCCGACATATCCGGTTCCGATTACTGTTATGTTCATAGTTTCGCGCTCCTTCGCTCGCTGCGCCGTTTATGCATGGCGAAGCTGAATAATTTCGTTCCAATCAAAAGCAAGCCGGACAATATCCTCTTCCACCAGCTTGGTTCCCGTTTGCACCTCGATGATTTCCATTTCCGTCACCGCCCGCAGGCTGTGCCGGTTGTTGCGGGAAATAACCAAAACGTCTCCTGTCCGCACCGTCCGGAAGTCGCCGTTCATCACCATCTCGCCATGACCGGAAATCACCGTCCACACCTCATCCCGCAGTTGATGGTATTGGTAGCTGAGATTTTGGCCGGATGCGACGCAGATCCGTTTGGTCAGCACCTGCCGGCCGTCGGGATATTTCAAGTAGTCCAGCACCCGATAGCTGCCCCACCGGCGCTCCTCGTACATCGGACGCTGGTCGTCATGCTTCATCACTTCCTTGATCATCGGGCTGGCTGACTTGTCCGCCACCAAAATCCCGTCAGGGCTTGCCGCCACAACCACATCAGATAACCCCAACAGGGTAATGGGGATGTCCAGCTCGTTCACCACGTGGGTATTACTGGAAACACCTCCGATGATTCCTTTGCCGATGACCGGAGTATCCATCTGCTCCGTAAGGGTGTTCCACGTCCCGAGGTCCTTCCATTCCCCTTCGTAAGGCAGCGCGACGATTCGGCTCGCCCGCTCGACGATTTCATAGTCAAAGCTCGTTTTCGGCAGCGTGCTGTACTTCTTCGCCATCTCCTCGTATTGGATAGGGTGACCGCCTACAATCAAGAGGTTGATGAGGAAATCCAGCCGAAAAGCAAAAACGCCGCAATTCCAAAGCGCCGCCTGTTCGATCATGGCTTCTGCTTCTTCCTTGCGGGGTTTTTCTTTAAAGCTATGGACGGTGAAAAAATCTTCGTTGCCTTCTACTGTCTTCGCCATTCCTCCATCAGACGGTGCTACGGGAACGATATAGCCGTATTTTTCCGACGGATACGTGGGCTTCACACCCATCAGCGCCAGATCAGCGCCGGAAGCGGCCAGCACCCGTTCCAATTCCTTCGTTTTCTCGAAAAAAGTATCTTCCACATAAGGATCGACGGGCATGACGACGATGGTCTCGTCTAAGCTCGCGCCGACGACGGAGTAGAGATAAACGGCGGCCAAGGCAATGGCCGGATAAGTGTCCCGCCGCTCCGGCTCGGTGATGATCTCGATTTCGCTGCCCAATTGGCTGTACATCATCTCTACCTGGCCTTCGCCGGTGGCAATGTAAGCATCTCGGCGAAGACCGGATCGGTCAAGCTGCTGCCACACCCGCTGCACCATGGATTCCAGTTCGCCATTATCGTTTTCCAACACCTTCAAAAATTGCTTCGAGCGGGATTCGTTGGAAAGCGGCCACAACCGTTTTCCCGAACCTCCCGACAGAATCACCAATTTCATCTTGCCACCTCCTGCTGGAATTAGTTAAAACGTTACATGCGCCTAAACCGAACGCTGTGATTCTAGCTGCGGTGGAACGCTCTCCGACACCAACCGAGCGGACTCGACGCCACGTGTCCAGGTGTGGAAATAGCCGGAGTTTTTGCCGTAGGAGTTGTCTAATAACGTATTCGGCTTATCCAGCAAACACGATAAAATATGGCCGTGCAGCCGAGACGTCTCCACGCTGCGGTAGCCGCTGAAGCGCCGGATTGCTTTATTCACGAGATAATCGCTGTATTTTCCCCAGATGGCGTCCAGCAGAGCAGTCGCACTGCCTTTTTTCATCAAGCGTCCGATGACGTTGATTCCTTTTCGCTCCAGCCGGTTGTAAAGAGTCGCCCAATCCAGGAAATCCCCGCCGCCAGCCCGATTGTTCGGTTCTTCCGCGCACCCTTCTCCCCCGGCTTTTTCGATATCCGTGCGCAGGAACAACAAAAGGTCCTTCTGCGGTCTAGCCATCGGCTTTATCGGCCATAGCTGGTGCGCCATGTCCGGCGAAAGCCTAATATGGCACGAGTGAAACCGCTCAGAGGCTAGTTCATAGGATAAAGTATCGCGGACGAAGAGATGTACATCGGGATGCCGGTTGAAGATGCTGGCCGTATAGTTGAGCTCCGATTCCTTACGGTAAAAAATCGTCTGCGGCAGAATGACGATCCGGTGCCCGGTATAGTCGGCCACAATCTTTTCCCGCAGCATTTGATGAACGGGGTAAAGATCGCCGAAATTGCCGCCGCCCTGAAGGACGATAATCGTTCCTTTGGGGATGCTCAGCTTGTCGGGAAAATTCAAGGCGCTGTAACGGGCTTGCACCTGAATATGATGGTCCCGGAAAAACGCCTCCGCTCCCTTCATGATCAACAAGTCCCCGCCGTTGTTATAAACGGGATAATCCACATAGTAAATGCTAGAGCCCGGAGGAATGGCCTGCAAAATGCCATCCAGCCGGCGCTTCAATCCTTCCATCGGGTGAATCTCCGGTCCAACCGGTATCTCTCCTAGCAGCTCTCTTTCCGCCAGCACCCTTCCTCACCTCTTTCATGTTCAAAAAAACAGCGCCTCTAGCGCCGTTATCGTTTGTCTCGTCTTTTCAGCTTGGCATTCACGCGGTCCAGCAAAAAGCGGAAATCATCTCCCGCAAACATCAAGCTTCGCAGCCTCACCTGAAAGACCATGCGCATGGACGTCAGCGTTACCGCCAAACGAATGACGGCGCCGATGATCAAGGCAAGAGCTATGCCGTTCAACCCGTAGAGGGGAGTCAGCAGGAAGAACAAGCCGATGGTCGCCGCCAGGGCGATCAACTGCCGGACCAGCACCAAATCGGGACGTCCCATGGCGTTAAAGGCGGATGCCAAAATCCACGATCCACCGCCCAATATGCATTCGATGGACAGCAGGTAAAAGGCCGTGCTCGCTTCCAAAAACGGCGCGCCAAAGAGCACGCCCATCAGAAAGCGGCCGATGAACATGCACGGAATGACGACGATGGTCATCAGGATCATCGACAGCCGGAAGGCCCGGCCAACCGTTGCGATGATCTTATCCTTGTCCATCCCTGTAACCTGGGGAAAAATGACGTTGGCGATAGCCGTCTGCACGACGTTAAATACCCGGGACAGCGCGTAGACCACGGTGTACAAGCCCAAGTCCCTTGCCGTCAAAAGCGACAGGATCATCAGCTTGTCGAACTGCCCGTACAGAGTACCGAGCAGCTCCACTCCGAACACTTTGCTGCCGTAGCCGAACAGCGCCTTCGCCGCCACCCGGTTTCCCAATCCCCGGAACCACGGAATCTTTAAGGAATCCCGGATGCTGTACAGCGACCACACGATCACCGCAACGCTTGTCACCAGAAAAACGCCGGAAGCAAGATGCAAATTCAGATTGCCGGCCAGCCAGAGAACCAGAAGTCCCACCAGATTGAACAGCGGAATGTACAGCCGCACGCCGTTGTAAATATTGAATCTGCCTGTGCTTTGGGCGAGAGCCGAAATCAGGTTGACCGCAAGCAACACCGGCAGCATCGTCACCGTGTACCATCTGGCCGTATTGACGACGGCGTCCGGGTAATTCCCCAACCAATGCGGGAGAAAGGTCCAGGAAACAACGCCCACTACCACGCTCACCGGGATTTGAAAAAGGAAGCCGGCTCTGACGAAGTCCGCGCCAATACCGGCGTCTTTGTTGTTTTTCATGTTGTAGATCAGCGAGGTCGGCAGCCCGAACCCGACCAATCCGGCCAAAAGAGTCGGCCAAAACAGGATAGCGGAAAACTCCCCTTTCCCGGCAACCCCGAACATGCGGGCGGTGACGATGGAGGTCAAGGTGCTGATAACCATCACCAGCAAATTGGCTGCGCTTGTGCGCATGATCGTCTGCACGAGCCCTTTGCTTTTCCATCCGCTACCAGCCTTTACCGCAACTTGTTCCATGCCCATCAACCACCCTTGCCGCTGTAACGCAGGATGCCGACAAGCGATCCGTTGCGGTAACAGATTTTCACGATCTGGCGGATGAAGCTTTTAAAGCTTTTAAAGTAGAAAATGGAGATAAGAGACGCTCCCACCGCCTGCAGCATGCGAACCGAATGTTTGAGTACGGCCACATAACTGTGGTCCTGACTCCGCACGGCATCGCCTACCCCCTGCCAGAACATCCGCTTCAGGAACCATTTTTTTGTCGTCCGCTCCCGGGAGACTTTATGGCTGACTGCGCCACACGGCGTGTAATAGACTTTATAATGCTCGCGCATGCGGGCGATCAGCTCGCTTTCCTCGCTGGACAAAAGCTTCCGGCCTACCCGGCCCAAGTCCTCGCGAAAGGGCTGAATCTGCCTGAACACGCTGAGCCGGAAGGCGACATTGGCTCCATACGGAATGTGTGGCGGAGGCATTTCGGTCACCTCGTCCGCGTAATCCAGGACGGTGAACACCGATCTATGCTCCTCAGGGACCCAATCCGGTTCCCCGCCTTCCCAGATGGGGTCGATTCTGCCGCCGACGCAGCCGATGGCCGCATCCTGTTCGAACACCTCCACGATATGCCGCACCCAATCCCTGGAGGCGATAGCGTCATCGTCGAGAAACAGGATGATCTCACCCCGGGCTTCGCCGATCGCCCGGTTGCGGGCGACGGACAAGCCCAGCCGGTCTTCCCGGATATAACGGATGCGCGGGCCATATTGCTTTTGCAGGCTTTGCACCACCTCGGGGGTATCGTCCGTCGAGCCGTTGTCGACCACGACGATTTCAATCTCTGCAGCGGGATAGCTTTGCCGCATCACGCTCTCAACCGCCTCGCCCGTGTCCTTTCCCCGGTTATGGGTGCATATCGCAACCGTTGCTTTCATGCCCTTCAATCACCTCCAGCCCAGATAGACATCTTTCGTTTGCTGCGCGATGTTACTCCACTCCAGTTCTTTCAGCAGTTCCTCGTAGCGGGGCCGTTTTTTGGCACGCTTCATCTCCATCGCCCGAATCATCGCCTCGGCGAGTCCTTCTTGATCAGTTGGATCGTAGGCGACGACCATATCCTCGGATGAATATTCCCGAATAAAATCGTTTTCCGGCATGACGATCCGCTTTTTAAAAGACAGCCCCAATATCGCCGAGCCCGAAGTGGTGATTTCCTTATAGGGCATAACCATCACGTCGGCAGCGTCCAGGAGGTCAGCGACTTCCTCATTGGGAATAAAGCGCAGCTCCAAAATAAGCCCCGCCGTATCGGATCGCCCTCGCAAATATGATTGCATCTCTGAGTCGGCTTTGCCGGCGACGATCAGGTAAGGGGAACCCGATCTCGTGGTGGAACACACCTTGCGAAAGGCTTCCACCAAATCCTCGACTCCCTTGTACGCCTTGATGGAGCCGAGAAAAAGATACACATCGGCATCCTTGCCAATGCCGTAGGACTGTCGGACATCATGGCCCAGCCGCTTGTACACATCCCGGTAATGGCCATGCTTGACCACAAAAAGCTTTGACGCCGGAACGCCGAACTCCCTCATCACCGTCATTTTGATGGACGCGGAGGCTACGATCAGCTTGCTGCAAAACCGGCAGATCAGCTTTCGCATGAACTTTTCCAGACGCGGATACTTGACGTGATGCGGATAAAGATTATGGATCGTCCACACCAGTTCAATGTTGCGCAGTTTCAAGTAAGTCAGCGTCAAGAGAAATAGGGCCGATTTTACGAGAAACACGAGCAGATTCTCATGCTGATAAGCGTGATGCATCCAGTGGATATGCACGATATCTCCGGGCCGAGCTTGCCCAACTTGCAAAAACAGCCGTCCGTGATGTAGATCTTCAATCTCAAGCCCGGCCTCGCTTAAGGAGCCCGTTAGCAAATCGTTGTACAGGTTTAAGTCGCTGGACTTCGGCCACATCCATACTTTCATCCCACAACTCTCCCTTGATGAATTTCTTGTATGTGCTGTCTAACCGCCGAAACTGCGGACAATTTAGACTTACGGTCGCTGTTGTTTTCGGATTTCTCGATTAGAGTCGCTTATAAAGGATGAAATCCGAAAACAAAGGCGAACGCTAACGCTCCTTCAGTCCAAATTTCCTCCGTTTCTGCTTTTGATAGCCGTTTACTTGCCACAAGCCGCGCTCATTCGTACCGGCGAATCCAGCCTTCCGGCACCCGGATGTCCCGGATGACCTTGGCGGGCGTGCCGCCGGCCAGCACATTCGCCGGGATGCTGCGGGTCACGACACTTCCTGCCGCGATCACCGTATTGTCGCCGACGGTCACCCCCGGCAGGATCACCGCGCCCCGGCCGATCCAGACGTTGTCTCCGATAACGATCTCTTTGCTGGCGGTGCAGTCGTCGGCGTCCACCGGATGGAAGTTGGAATCCATGATGTTGACCATCGGCCCGACAATGGTATGGCTGCCGATGCAGATGGACCGGGTACAGCCGATGTCCAGCCCGTAATTGAAAAACACGCTGTCACCCACCTGCAGCCTGGCCCCTTTTTCGACGGTGATGGAAGAAGGGAACGGCTTGCCGTAAAAGGAGACATTACGGCCGATATTGAACTCGCCCTTGTTGCGAATAGAGAGCCGCCCCGTGATCCGCCCCAGCCACCCGGCAGGCTTAGCGCGAAGGCGCAAAACGGCCGCTCCCTTCAGAACGGCCGGCAGCTTGCCGATGCGACGCGGAACCGTTAACTCGCTCATCGGCTAAGCTCCCCGACCGCTTTGGCCTGCACCGGCTCCGCCAGCAATTGCCGGTAGAGTTCCTCCACCTTGCGGGCGATGGCGCTCATGTTGAAATCCGTCATCACATGGTGAAACCCTTCCTGGGCCAGCCGGTCATACTCCACTTGCCTGTCGTAAAATCCGGCAAGCACCCGGCTCAGCTCCTTCACGTCCCCATCCTTCACGATGAAGCCGCCGCCCGCTTGTTGTATAATCTCCGGAGCTCCGCCGGAATCGGAAACGATAACCGGGGTCCCGGCCAGCAGCGACTCGATGATCACCCGGCCGAAGGGTTCGTTCCGGGAAAAATTCACCGTCACATCGCATTCCCCCATCACCTCGAGAGGCTTTGGTGAATAGCCGTAAAAGATGACGTTCCGCTCCAGCCCGTACTCCTTCACTTTCGCTATCATATCGTCGTAATACCGATCCGAGCCGTCAACGGAAGCGTCGCCGACGATCAGCAGCCTCCAGCGGGTTTTCCCGACATCGGCCAGACGCTTGACCGCTTCGATCACCAGATCGTACCGTTTCCACTCGACGATCCGCCCGAAGGTGCCGACAACCAGTGTCCCGTCTTCCTTGAACCGGCGCGTTTTTACCGGAGCAAGCGTTGGGTCGATGCCGTTGTAGATGACCGTTTTGTTTTGGGTATGCAGGGAATCCGCGACAAACCGGGAAATGCAGATCACTTGGTGAAAAAAACGAGGCAATACCCGGTTGAACATAAGCAGATGGGTATGATCCCGGTGATGCCACACCAGCTTGCATTTCGCCGTGAATTTTAGCGGCGCGGCGTACCAGGGAGCCCTCCAGCCGTTGGCATGGACGATATCCACTTCCCGTTCCTTCACAAATCGCTGAATCTGCATGACCGTATTCAGGTAGCCAAAGCCCAGTTTCTTCTTGATGCTGTTCAGCCGCAAAGGAAAGTGCTCATAATCAGCCCGGATTTCCTGCAAAAAATTCGCATCCGGAGGTGCCAGCAAAGAAATCCGAAAGGCGGACGGATCCAGGTAATTGATGAGGTGGATCAGGCTCTGCTCGGCGCCTCCTTTTTTGACCGCGTGGGTGATAAACAGGATATGGGTTTTTCTCGTTAAATGGATATTTGGGGTCTCCATCACAACACCTGCTTCATCGGGTAGCCGGCATTCATCTCATCCATGAACTGTACCAGCGACTCTTTTTGGTTATAGTTTTTGCGGATGAACCGCTGGGAGGCTTCCAAAAGCGCCCGGGCTTTCACCGGCTGATCCAGGAGCAGTTTAATCTTTTGGGAAAAATCCTCCGGATCGTCAGCGACCAGAATTTGCTCCCCGGGAACAAGCCCGGTACCCTCGCAGCCGATGGAAGTGGAGATCACCGGCAGCCCGTTTTGAATGGCTTCGATGGTCTTCAGCTTGACCCCAGCACCATTGCGCATCGGGTTGACGAAAAGATAGCCGCCGGCATAAATGTCGTCCAGTTTTTCCGGTGTATCGTGTACGGTCACCCGGGCCAAATCGTACTCCTCCAGCCAGGAAAGTCCCATCTTTCGGCTGTTCCCCGCCACGACGAAGGAGTAGTCCGGATCTGCCAGCAGATGCGGATGGACATGCCGCAAATACCAAACGATGGCTTCCCGGTTATTGGGCATAAACAGGGAACCGATAAACACGACCCGCTTGTGCCCGAAGGTCCCCGTCTTGAAGTTCTCTTTCGTTACTGGAGGCGGCAAAAACCGACTCACAGCCTCGGGGTGCATCTTGCGGAAGCCGTCGTATTCCTTGCTGGAGATAAACCAGTAATGGTTCACTCTTCGCCGCATTTTCTTTTGCAGCACCGTGAACTTGCCACTCTCCATCCGATAGTAGAGCCGATGCAGCGGACTCTTGGCGCTTCGTCCCAACGCCTTGAAATAGGCGGCCTCGTCGTTGTGTACCCGCAAAACGGGAACCGCCTGCTTCCGGTTCGGGTTGTCGAGAATGGGATAGACATAATCTCCCTCCAGCAGCACGTAATTGTAATCCTCGTCGATGTTCACGGCCCTCAACTCTTTGCGGGACTTCACCTGCATCGGCAGGCGGTGCAGCATATCCGTTAGGCTTCGGCGGCGAGGACACAACATGATTTTTTTCACATACCGGGAGACGATGCCGAGGGCTTCCTCGGACGGGATTTCCTTACCGCAAACCACAAGATGCACCGTCCACCCCAGCTCCGCCATGGTCTTTATTCGTCCCCATGTGTCCACCCGGGCTCCATGATCAGCGGGGTAGGGAAAATCACTGCAAGCTACAAGAATCTTCATGAGTCTTCCCCCGATGCTTTGGAATGATCGGCTTCATGGTTGCCCGACAATGCACTGATAAAGGCAAACAACAGCCAAATTTCATATTTGATTTCAAGAACGACGAACAAGAGCGATAGCAGCGTGAAAACAAGCGCCATAAACAGGATGAGACTCGATTTCACTTTACCGATCAAATGCTTCGTCATGAGATAAAAGAACGCCACCGCAGGGATTCCGCCGAACATGATCCATTGGAACAACCCCGATTTGACGCCGAGGTTTTTATCGGAACCGGAATACTGCATCAGCTCGCTCGCGTTGATCTGGCTTAAGCCGAAAACGTTGTAATAGAACTTGGTCATGAAGCTGATGGAATCACTTAAATACCGTTCAAAATAGATCAAATACGCTCCCGTGCCGACGCCGAACGGATGATGGAGCACCGTAACGATGGCAATGACAATGGTACCCATCCGCGTAACGGAGGAGGTGTAATTCTGAATATCGTTATTGAAGGAAGTCAGCACACCGGCGGCAAAGGAGGCAATCATGTAGTACATGGCCGCAACGGCGACGATCAAGAGCAGAAAGTTCTTCTTTTTGCGGAAATCGAGAAACTTCAGCATCGCCGCGATCAAAGTCAGCAAAAAGACGATCAAAAACCCTTTCGAGCCGGTTACCGACAGGTAAAAGACAAAGAAGCCCGCTACGTATAACATGGACAGCACCTTCGCGAAGCTGCTCAAGTAACGGCTCAAATAAACGAGGATACCCGTGTACACGACAACGATAGTCCCCGTCGTGCTGCTCTCCGACGTCAGCAGCCGGACCCGCCAGTATGGACCGCTGCCGGCATGGAGAAAGGGAAGGGCGTTCGGCATGCTGGCCATCTCCAGGATCATGATAACCAGCAGCAGGGTCACCACGGATAAGAAACACCCGTATAAAAGCCGGAAGCTCCCCAGCTTCGCGATCACAAGCTGCACATGCCGCACATAGAGCAAGATCAGCGTGAAGTAGAAAAGCACTTTCACTGCTTTACCCAGCAGATTTTCCGAACCGAAGCTGTAGCTTCCTTGCAAAAATTGGACAAGGACATACGCCATGCTGACAAAGAGCAGATACAGGATGAAGCCGAATAAGTATTTCTGCAGCTTGGAGACGTGCAGTACCCGCTTGTGTTTGGACAGCATGGCAATTTCGCAAAAAACGAACAGCGGGGTGAACAGCACCATGGGCGACCGGCCGATTTCACCGATGGAGTTGGCCAGGGGGAAATCCTGATAGACGGTGACGGCCAGCAGCAGACAGGCGTAAAGGGCGAGCGCCAGCCGCTCCAAGCCGATGGCAGGCTTTGCCGGAGCCAGCGGTCGGACGAGCTTCAAGCCTACGCTCATCGCCGGTCAACTCCTGTAAGCTTCGGGAGGCTTTGCACGCTGCCTTGATATTCCCCGTCCGAATGGAGCAGCGCCTGCTCGTAGATCCGCTCGATCTGCCGGTTCATGCGGTCCGCATGAAACTTCTCCTCGAAGATTTTCCTGCCGGCCTTCCCCATAGCCGCAAGCTTGATCTTATCCAACCCCTCAATAATGGCAGCCCATTCATCCAGCTTGTCAAAATCAAAGACATACCCGTTAACCCCATGCTGGACGATTTCCGGCAGCGCTCCGCGGTTGCTGACGATGACCGGTTTACCGTTGCGCAGCGCCTCGATGGCGACGATGCCGAAGCCCTCCCAGCGGGAAGGCACGATGACAGCGTCGCAAGCTTGCATATACCGGTCGATCTCCGCGTTATCCACCCACCCAAGCCGTACGGTGTTGTCCGGAAATGCATATTCCTGATGTTTCAACACAGTATCGCCGACCAAGTGTAAAACGACATTCGCAAAGGAATGCTCGTTGAACAGCGTGAGCAGCCGGTCGAAGCCCTTTTGCCGGTCGAAGCGGCCGACATAGAGTAAATTGATCTTTTCATCGTTCACTTCATAGGGTGAAAGAGTAGACGGCAGCCGCGCATCCGACACTCCGTTGTACACTGCGACAGCTTTCCGGGAGGAAATGCCGCGGTCGAGCGCCGCTTGATGCTCATGCTGCGAGATGCTGATGATCACGTCGGTCTTAAGCGACAGCAGCTTTTCCACCCGGGCAAAAACGCTCCGCTTCCATCGCCCAGTATCCATCAGGAACGCCCAGCCATGGGCACAGTAGACAACAACCGGCCGCTTCCGCTTGAAAAAAAGCAACGTCCGCAGGAACAAACCCGCGAACGTCCCGTGGACATGCACGATATCCGGTTTCACTTGGCGAAGCGCCCGGTTGATGGCGGCCATTGTCTTGAGAATATACTTGGGATTTCTGCGGTATGGATATAAAACCAAACGCTCCGGAGGGATCTCAAGGGTGCCGGGATTGGAAATCTGCTCGGCAGCCATCAGATAGACGTCATGGTGATCGGCCTGATACTTCAGTACTTCATTCAAGTGGGTTTCAATGCCGCCCTTGGTGAACTCTGACAGGTGCAGGACTTTTGCCATTCTCTCCCCTCCATCTAAGTATGAACATGCATATTCGCGTTAAAAAGCATCCCGGGAAGCGATAACCGCCCGGAAGGTGCGGAACAGAATCCGCACGTCAAACAGAAGGCAGCGCTTTTCGATGTACTGGAGATCCAGGTCGACCATTTCTTTGAAGCTCAAGGTGCTGCGGCCACTGACCTGCCAAAGCCCGGTGCAGCCCGGGGTGACGGCCAACCGTTTTTTATCGTGCTCGGTGTACTCCGCTACTTCCCTTGTCAGGGGCGGCCGCGGACCTACAAGGGACATCTCGCCCCGCAGCACGTTGAACAGTTGAGGCAGCTCGTCCAAGCTCGTTTTCCGCAAAAACTTGCCCACCTTCGTCACCCGGGGATCGTCCTTCATTTTGAACATGGCACCCCTGATCTCGTTTTGATCCAGTAGCTCCTTCAGTCTCTCCTCCGCGTCGGTGTACATGGACCGCAGCTTGTACATGCGGAACAGCCGCTCGTTCTTGCCGACCCTCGTCTGGTAAAAGAAAACAGGCCCCGTCGGGTCCTCCCATTTGATGCATATAGCGGCCAAAAGAATGATCGGGCTGATGATGATTAGCCCGCATAATGCGCCGACGAAGTCCATAGCCCGCTTCAAAATCGAATAAAGGGTAATGCCTTCCTGCCTTTCACGCATAAAAGCGAAATACTCCGCAGCGCCAAACACCGCTTCATCCCGATAATGAGAGGCTTTCATCGACGACCACTCCATCCTGCGATCAATTCCTTGCCCAACTCCCGTTCCATGATCTCCTCAAGTCCGGTGATCAGCCCCTGCCTCAGATCCGCATTCCGCAAGGCAAAATCGATGTTCGTCATGATAAAACCGAGCTGCTCGCCCACATCGTAGCGCGTCCCTTGAAAATCGTAGGCGTATACGCCTTTGTCCTCGTTCAACTTTTGGATTGCGTCGGTGAGCTGAATTTCGCCACCCGCGCCGACTTCGTGTTTTTCCAAGTAGTTGAAAATATCCGGCGTGAGTACGTAACGGCCCATAATCGCCAAGTTGGAGGGAGCTTGTCCCTTCACGGGCTTCTCCACGAAACGGTTCACCTCGTACAGGTGGTCCATTTTCGTTCTGGGATCGACGATGCCGTAGCGGTGGGTTTGGTCCGGGTCCACCGATTGTACGCCGATGACCGAGCGTCCCGTCCGCTCATACTGCTGAATAAGCTGTTTCGTGCAGGGCACCTGAGCTTCCACGATGTCGTCGCCTAGCAGAACGGCGAAGGGCTCGTTGCCGATGAAGTTGCGGGCGCACCAGACGGCGTGTCCCAGTCCGAAAGCTCTCTTTTGGCGGATATAGTGTAGGTTGACGTGGGAGGACTTCCTCACTTTTTCCAGGATGTCCAGCTTACCCTTTTCCTCCAAAACGTGTTCCAGCTCAAACGCCACATCGAAGTGATCCTCGATAGCCCGCTTGCCTTTGCCGGTAACAACGATGATCTCTTCAACGCCCGAATCGATGGCTTCCTCGACAATGTATTGGATAGTGGGCTTATCGACGATGGGAAGCATCTCTTTCGGCATCGCTTTGGTGGCCGGGAGAAAGCGGGTTCCCAGCCCGGCGGCGGGAATAATGGCTTTGGTCACTTTTCTCATTCGCTATCACCCTATCCTTCATAATTTGGTCTTGCAGTAGGGCATCGAACCCCGCCTCACATCACACCTTTGACGACCGGCGTCTAAGGTCCGTAGGACCCACAGCATGACCGAGTGCCTCCAGTGATATAGGTGCAGGAGACATTACCTTGTTGCAGCCGTCCGTTTGACGGCGGTGAAACGAAGCCCGGCAAGCTGTTCGCTGACAGCGAACACTAGGGTATCAATACCTGCAAAAGTGCAGGTATTTACCCAGAGAACCGGGTGATTTCTGAAATACCTGCAAAAGTGCAGGTATTTCAGGTTTAAGAAAGGGAGAATGGGTTTTTGCCGGGAAAAGCCTGCACTTTTGCAGTTATTTGCTCACCGGGCGGAAGTCCCGGGGCCAACACCTGCACTTTTGCAGTTATTTCCTCGCCAACGGGAGGATCCCGGAGCTAAATCTGCACTTTTGCAGGTTACTGACCCCCGCACAGTCCTGAAGGGTGGCAATCCGCGATAATCGGACGTGAGAGCCGGCACTTGCTAGAGCAGTCGGCACTCACAGGAGCAGATGGTTAGCCCGATCTCCGCGTCCGCCGGCCGCGCCTTCGCGCGTTCACCGTACATTTCACGCCGCCCAGCCCGCTAAGCTTCTTCCCGTTCCCCGTAGTAGTAGTAATAGGAGTCCGACTGTTTCCGGTTGATGTTGTTAAGCACCACGCCGATCAGCCGGGCGTTTACATGCTCCAGCGAAGCCTTCGCCTTCAGCGCCATGTCCTTCTTCACCTTGCCCGAGTCCACCACCAGCACAACCCCGTCGCTTTGGGTGGCGACGATTTGAGCGTCGGTGACGGACAAGATCGGCGGCGTATCGATGATGACCACATCGTACGCGTCCCGGATAGCCTCCAAGAGCGCGTGCATCTGCTTGGACGAAAGCAGCTCGGACGGGTTTGGCGGCGTCGGTCCGGCAGGGACCAAGAACAAATTTTCCGTGTCGGACACCATGATCACGTCGGCCAGCTCCTTCTGCTTGAACAGCGCCGTAGTGAGACCAAGCCGGTTTGACTTCTGGAAAATCCGGTGCAGCGACGGCTTGCGCAGGTCGGCATCGATGAGCAGCACCTTCTTGTTGGCCTGAGCAAAAGCCACGGCCAGATTGGCGCTGGTTGTGCTCTTCCCTTCTCCCGGCTTGGAGGACGTGACCATGATGATCTGCAGCTTGTCGTCGACGGTGGAAAACTCAATATTGGTGCGCAGCATCCGGTAGCCTTCGGAGATGGGGGACTTCGGATTGCTTTCCGTGATCAAGTTCCGTTTAGGCTTAGGCATCAATCGAGACATTGCTTTTCCCCCTTACCGATGCGGGAAAGGAATTTTTGTTCCCCTTCTCCGTCATGTCGCTTTCTCTCACTCGCGGAATGGAAGTCAGCACCGGAACCCGCAGCGCGCTTTCCACGTCTTCCTCGGTCTTGATGGTGTCGTCCAGATAGTCCAGCAGGAAGCTGAGTCCGATTCCGAAAAGCAGCGCCAGAATGAAGGCCACCAAAATATTCAGCTTCGGATTGGGAGCAATGGGTCCGTGCAGCTCATGAGGATCGGCCGTATCCAGGACGGAGATGTTATCAACCTTCATCAGCTCCGGAATGGTCTTCTGGAAGACGAGAGCCACGGCGTTAGCGATATTGGCCGCCCTTTCGTAGGAATCGTCCCGGACGGTAATGGACATGACCTGCGTCTCATTCACGGAGCTAACGCTGACTTTGCCGATGAGCTCGCCATAGCTGGCTTTAAGCTCGGGATGCTCATCAACGACAAGCTTCATCATTCGGGGCGTTTTGATGATTTCTTTATAGGTTTTGATCAGCCCGATGGTGGAATTGATCGCGCCTACGTCAATGCTGGACAACAAGGCACTGCTGTCCTTGTACTGGTTGACAATGACCTTGGCGGAAGCCGCATACTGGGGCTTGATGAAGTAATAAGAGTAAATTCCGATGGACAGACAGCTTACTGCCATGATCAAAACGATGAGCAGCAGCCTTCTTTTGACAATTAGCCAATATTGTTTCAGCTCCAAAATGTCACCTCCGAAAAATGGTTAATGTTCAATTTGAATAATTATTTATATGATATTATTCGAAACGAGAACATCTTGGCATGATCTACCCGCAGATTCCTCACCATAGAGCAATTCCGCTCTAAGGCTGGTTCTACGGGCGTATTATTCTGTTTGAATGAAAATCATTATTTTTATTCATTTTGCGAACTTTCAGGCACAGACATTCGTCAATATCTCGTATTCACGAAATCCCCAACGGTCCCGCCATTCATCACGTACTCCATCATATCCTCGGAGCCTGCATTGAGTCCCCGCTTTTTTAAAAGCAGCGATACCAACTCGGCCATATCGACAGGGGTATTTTCCGGCTGGTAACCCGAGACCCTGACCAATTCGGACAAAGGCGGCAGCTCCCCCGGTCCGATTTGATTCGACAAAGAAGGATCTTCCGACAGTATTTTCAAAAAATGCTTCAGCCTTACGCGCTTCTGCTCCTGATTGGAAATACCCATCATTTCATCCTCCATTCATCCGGCTAGCGGTCCTTCGTATGAATAATGGAGCTTGTAAACAAGTATGACATACTTTTCGGCGTTTCTTGAGTGAAAAAGGACATGGTCGCGGGTTCCTAATTTTTGTTAAAAAGGTCTCAGTGTTTCTCCAGATATCCAGTCAATACGTCCGAAAACGTTTAAGTGTAAGCGTTTCATATCGTTCCTCCGGAATACGGCATCCTTTTTCCCGACAATCGTAACCCAAACCTCTCCTTTCCCTATGGTAGCAGGCTTTTTCTGTGGAATTTGCCTAAAGAAAGGCTGACCGCCTTTGCCGCAAGTGCTCCGTTCTCGGGCAAATTAAGGACTTATGGCCGCCTTCCCGGAAAAATAGGACTTAAAAAGGGGTTGTACCTTTTTGTCTCAGCCCTAATCTTTAAAAAAGTTCGCAAGAATTTTTAATTTTCAGTCGATATTTACAAAAAAAATTCAAAACCCGATGATACCGGCCTCCCTTAGTTGCCCTTTACCGCGTTCTCGCGGCTATCCGGACGAATCAAATGGGGAGAATGGTCCCAGATCGGAAAACGCTTCAATTTTCAATTTGGCAGACTGTTTTATATAATGAATTTGTAGATTTTCCGAATGATCCGAATACTGGCATGTTCCATGCTGTCGTCTGAATATGTCTATATTAATGTCGCAGGCGCCCCTTGCCGAATGCTTTCACCATTTTACAAAGGATGTTGGATTATGAATGCTATGACGTTTAAAGCCTTTGCCGTCACCCATGAGATCGACCTGAATAAAATCGCCAGCGATTGCGGCATTCCCAAAAAATACACCTGGGAAGAACCGCTTGTCCTGCAAGACGAGATTCTCGAGGCGATTCTCCACAAGGAACTGGCGGAATTGCAGAAGGTGCTGGTATTCTCCTTCGGCAGCATCGTCTTTATCAACCACCGGCAGCAGGATGAAATCACCACTTTCCTGAACTATATCCGTTCCTTTGAACCGTCCATCGTCATAGCCGAGGCAGGCCGATACACCGACGATTATAGCCTTCATGTGGGGGAAAACGACAGCATTGTGCTGACCGACGAATACGTGGTGGTGCCGGAATTCGAAGTCTTTTATCCGGAGCTGATCTCTACGGTAATCGCCAAATCCGTCGCCCTCGAAAGAACGGAAGAGCAGCTTGGCAAAATCCTCGACCGGCTGGAAACGATGATCGACCGGCTGGAAAAAGGCAACCTGCGCGTAAGCGATAAGGAACTGGCCAGCACCACAGCCAAAATCGTCCGCCACGAGTACAACACCATCGCCTACATCATGATCTTGGATAAGCCGGACATTACCTGGGCCAACAGTACGGCGGGGGATTTTTACGATCGGATGTCGGAGTTCTTCGAGCTGAATGACCGGTATGAAATTTTGAAGCACAAGACGGAGATTCTCACGAACATGATGGACGGCTTTTCCACCATCAGCCACTCCATCCGAGGGATGTTTGTCGAGTGGGTCATCGTCATCCTCATCGTAGCTGAAGTGCTTCTGATGCTTGTGGAAATCCTGAGGTAACCGAAGCCTATGAAAACCTATCATTTCAAAAGCTGCATGATCGGCGCCAGCATCCCTCTGGAAAAACCCGCCGCATTTTTTCGCATCCAGCGCTCCAACAAATGGAGAGAGTACCTCGTTCTGGAGGAGCGGCATCTCATAAGCGTGCTGAAGCAGCAGTGCGAAGGCATGCAGGTCTATCTCTTCGAGTACGGCTGCATCACCTTCGTCAACTTCGAGGAGGCGGATATCTCGGTTTTTCTCGAATTTCTCGCGGGCATGGTCGATGCCATCGATTACGCGATGGTGGCCCGCTACTCGGAAAGCCATTTGATCGAGGTGGGTGAGGACGGCTCCTTTCGGCCCTGGAAGGAAAGCCGACGCACCTGTGCATTCGGGCCTTACGTCATTCCGATCATCGCCATTCTGCTGTCCAAATCGTCGGCGCTGAACAAAATCGAAGTCGATGTTGACGCCAACCTGGATGATTCGGGGCAATATATCGAGTATCTGCGACGGGGAAAGCTGCAATTCAACAAAAAAGCGCTGTCCGTGGTCATCTCCAACTTTTTAAAGTTCGAATACGCCAGCATTCGTACCTTGCGGATTTACGACAGGTCTGTCATGGACAACGACAGCATTGACAGCCGCGAGCTGTACGACGCATTTGCCGACTATTACGAGCTGAATGACCGCTTCGATGTGCTGCAAAGCAAAATCGGCAGCTTGCGGGGGACGATGAAGAGCTACAACTCCCTAAGCTACCGAAGAAATGAAAACCGGTTATATTGGTTTGAAGTGTTTTTGCTGGTGATGTTCCCCATCGCCGGGTTGATCCGACTCATTCTGCACTGACGGTTCGCGGATACGCAGGATTCTTTAGTAAAGGGGAATCTGGTTCCGCGCCCCCTCTTCCTGCTTGGAAGAGATCAGCTCGGACACCGTGACAAACTGGAAGCCTTCCTTGGTTAACTCCGGCAAAATGACCTTCAGCGCCTTGACCGTCTGGTTCGAGCCCGGCACGTAATCATGGAGCAGGACAATATCGCCGTTGCGGGCATTTGTGATCACTTTTTTGGAAATGCTGCGGACTCCCGGCCTTCTCCAGTCGTTGGTATCCTGATGCCACGACCAAAGGATGGTGGTGTAGCCCAGCTTTTTTGTATCGTGGACCATCTGCTCGTTATAGTAGCCACCGGGCGGGCGGAACAGGTGCGGTTTCATCCCCGTCAGTTCGACGAGCACCTTCTCGGTATTAAGGATTTCGTTTTGAAAGGTTAAACTCTTTGTCGAATTCCGTAAGTAATAATGCGAAAAGGTATGATTGCCAATCTCATGCCCCTCGGACAATTCCCGCTTCACCATATCCGGATATTCCATCACCCGGTTGCCCACGACAAAAAACGTCGCCTTGGCATGATACTCCTTGAGCAGATCGAGAATTTGCCCCGTCGTCTCCTCAGAGGGTCCATCATCGAAGGTGAGCGCAATTTTCTTCTCCTGTTGCGGTACCTCCCAAATAATCTCTCCCGTTTTTTCATAAAAAGTACGATCATGCTTTTGCGCCGGATACGCGAACCCGCTAAGAACGATGAGACTGAGCAAAACCGAAACGATACGCTTCCATGCCGACACGCTACCCCTCCGCCCGTTTTTCGCCATTGATTGGTTTAGTATGGGTCGGGCAGGCTCCGATTATCCCGCGAACCGTCAGGACATAGGCCGGAACTCCCGTTATGGAGGTGAAGCGGCTGATGGCCGCAAACAAAACACTTCGCGCGGATTTGGTCATGGCTCCTGCCCCAAAAATGCGCAAACCGGTTGGATGGACGACGTATGAACTATAATCTCATTGCCACATTCTTGCTTGTCGGATCCAGTGTAGGCCTGTATACTGCTCTGCGTTCCAATGGCTGTCCGCAGCCGCTTAAACGCGGTTTTTTTGCCGTTTATCTGCTGCTGGTGCTTGTTCTTGTGGGGATGGCCTATTCTGATTGGAATAGGAAGGAACAACTATTGACGCAGATGGAAAAGGATCCGGCTTTCGCTGCGGCTAAGGCGAAGGACAGTTACTTTTATTGGAGCCCGCCGCAAAACGGTGATGAAGGGCGCCGCTATCAGGTGGTTAAAATCGGGAGCAATACGTATTTCGTCGCTATCGTTAAGGCTTCACAGTTTCCTTATCTTTGGGCTCCTTCCTTTCGCATAGAAGCCATGTATGCCGATCCAGGCGGGATGGCCAATTTTTTTATACCTGCGGTGTACAGCCTGAATGACGGCCACGATCCGAGGAAGGGGGATTTATTCGGGGGAGAAACGTTTATAGACTCTAACTCTATGCGTGCCAGCATCAAAACGTACAGCCGATCCCTGCACTCCCAAGCCGAATTGAACGCCTATTTGGATCAGATTTTACAGGCAGTTGACACCCTCAGTGGAAAAGAAAACGCCGCACTCCCTTACCGGATTGAATTCGAATATACGTTTCAAACAAAGGATTGGGATGAAATCTCCGTCGGTTCGGCCTTCAAGGAAACGGGAGAAAAGACGTTCACCTGGACACACTGGGAAGAGCCCAAGGAGCAGCAGACATCGGAGTAAGAGGGGCTTTGGGCTGGATTTGGAGTTGCTTTGGACGGATTAGTTGCTTTGGACGGGATTTGGAGCGGCTTTGGAGCGGCTTTGGAGTAGCAATTGACAGGGGACGGAATAAACATCTGCAATTTTGACGTGGGTTGAGTATGGCATGATTTTCATCGGGGTTTCAAGGAATGCTAGCCCCTTTCTGACGGTGGCGATTGTATTTTATACAGGAGAATTCGGCTTCTAACCCCCATTTTCTTATTCCGGTTGCACTATTTACAGGAGAATGGTCTATTTGACCGAACCAAGGCAAGTTTTATCCGGTTCTCCTGTACTTTTTACAACGAGAACACACGATATTGCCACTAATAGGGAAATCAGTTGCACTTTCTGCAATCAATTTGCGAAATCAGCCATGGAAAGCACGCTGGAAACTCCGCCCCAGCAGCTAACGCAACAATCGAAATACCACCCACACCACCGCATCAGTTCACGCAACAACCAAAACGCTCCCCTGCTAATGCCACTGCCATCAGCCTTCCCCCCCCCGCCAATGTCAACGCTACCGCAACTGCTCACTTAACAACTGAACTGCCACCCCTGCTACCGCCACTGTCATCGGCCTACTCCCACCAATGCCAACGCTACCGCAACTGCTCACTTAACAACCGAACCGCCACCATCCATGCTGCAGTCACCCCAATTACCACCGTAACTGCCACCGCCCACCGCCCGTCGCCCGCCTGCGCTACCGCAAAAGCTCCCGCAACAACCGAAACACGCCGGAGATACGCGGCCGTTTCAGACGGGTCCGCACGTAGTGATAATCCGTCAAAATCACCTTGGCATCCTTCATCGCATAGGCAAAGTCGGCATCTGTAAGCAGCCGGAACTCCCATTCCCGCTTCTCCCAATCGGGGATATTCGCCCTCATCCATTTGTCCTCCACCCCGGGGTGAAAAAAGGTCTCGCTAACCCCTTCCGGCAAACGGTACAGCTTGTCGAGGATCGACTTTTTGAAGCTGGCGTAGGTTTCACCCGGCTGTAAATGAAAAGGATGCTGCAGCAAATAATCCAGGATCGGCACCCCAAGTGCGTCCGCCAAAGCTGCACCGCGGGCCACCGAGCGATCGATATTCGTCAGACTGCCGAGAATCGGATCTTCCTTGTGCACATTGTGAAAAAAGCGAAAAGGCAGCTTCCAACGAGACGCCTTCCACAGAGTCTGCGGCAGCAGGCTTCTCCCCGTCTCGATTCCGTACAAGCTGCCCATATGATTATCGAGATGGCTGAGGATCAACCCGGCTTTCGTCGCCCGCTTATATTGTGCATTCATCTCCTTCAGTACGGCACCGGTCTTCGCGGTAAGCTCAAACTCCTTTACCGTTTTGAACTGGTGCCCTCCTGCATCGTGAAGGGAGGGGTCTCCGGTCAAGCTGCTCCAGCGGATGGCGTCGAACTCGCTGTTCATTGTCAAATGCAGCCCGATGTTTTTCTGCCTCTTGCGCACCGCCCATTCCGCCGCTTCCTCGAACCCTGGAGCAACGGTCATGATCGTAGCGGATGAAACCTTCTTTTCCTCCAAAAGATGGATCACGGCCTTGTTGATCGCCGAACTCTGGCCGAAATCATCACAATTGATGATCAAGCGTTTCCCCATTGGCGCTCCTTCCCCCTTTCCCCTTCTCCACTCCGCTTGGCATAAACTCCAATTTCGTCGCAAAGGACAGTAAAAATGCTACCGTCAGCAAAATAACCGGAACCACGCAGATCAAATAGCGGAAGGTGTCGTCCGGATTGGGGCCGGGGTGATCTCCGCTCTCGTACCCAAAGATGATACCCACGATATAAAAGGCCAGCGCCGAAATGAGTCCACTGGAGCGGGTAATGAATCCGCTGACCGCTGTATAGATGCCCTCCCGCCGCAAACCCGTTTTTTCCGCGTCCTCGTCGATGATTTTGCCGCCCACTATAGCCGGAGTCACCAAAAAACCAGCCAGCCCGAAACCTACGGCAATCCCCGCCACAACACCGCTCAGCAAATCATATCCGAACCAGAGCGGAATGGCGGATAGCCCGTACACCGCAAGCGACCATCTCCATGCCTTCACCCCGTCCATTTTGCGGATGATCCAGTACCACACAAAAACCAGCGGAATAACAGAGACGAAGATCGAGGCCAGCAATATAGACACTTGTCCCTCTGGGATTTTCAAAACATATTTCGCGTAAAAGGGAATGGTTGAGCTGAGCAGCCCGTTTACCGTCTGGGCGAAAGAATTGGAGAGATTGAACACCCAGAACTTCTTGTTCCGCAGCGTCTCTCGAAACGCGGCTGTCAGCCGAAGTGGCTCGCCTGCGCTCCACTCTTCTTTTTCCCGGACGGACCTCATGCATGCCAACATCGCGATGGCAAACAAACAAGCATATAGAACCGTTGTCCAGGAATAGCCTACCGCTTTGAACAACAGCGGGCTTACCGCCGTTGCAATCAACAAAGCCATGACCTGGTAGCCCTGCTGAATGGCGGATGCCTTTGCCCGCTGACGGTCCCCTTGGAAAACCTCCGGAAACAACGCCCCGTAGTTCACCCACAAGATCGTAGCCGCCGTCTCATACAAAATGAGCAGAGCGAGGAACCAAGCGAACAAGCCGTAACCTGCAAGATGGGCCGGAGGAGAGAATACGAGGATAAAGGTCAGCATAAAAAAAGGAATCGTCCCGATCACCCAAGGCCGGCGCCTTCCGTGGCGAGTTTTGGTCCGATCCGACCAGTAGCCGAACAGCGGATTATTTACCGCATCCCAAATGAGAAAAATCGTCCGGGCGAGGGCGACAAGACCGAGAGCCAAGCCTAGCTTTTCCGAATAGTAGTAGGTGTAAAAGGTGCTGAACGTCTGGCTGGGAACCATCATGGCAAACATCCCAAGAGCAAAGCTGTATGGCGAATTGATCCAACTCCGTTTCACGGGAACCCCTCCTATGATTCAATAACCGCCTCCTGCTCCAATTACATATTCAACAAGACAGACCCTTATTCTTTGATGAACAAGCCGCGTACATAATCGAGCTGTTTGATTCCGAAGGCGGCGTCGCTTCTCTGCTCCGCATCCTCTCCATGCTCCACTTGCTCCGAAAATAAGGCAATCGCCTGCTCAAATCGGCTTTTACCTGACAGATCGCCCAGCACCCATTTAGCAATGCCCAGGTATCCTGCGCAAAGGATGTCGTTAAAGGCGTTTTCCTTCGTTAAATCGTCGGCATCGTGAATCGCCAAAGGCGCAATGCTGAACTGAAAAGCCCGTGTAAAACTTTCGATAGCCGATGGGCAGGCTCCCAAAGAAAGCTGATGCATGCCCTTTGCCCAATAAGCGATGGAGAATGATCCCGTATCCTTGTTCAGCCGCTTTCTCAGATCGATGCAGGTCGACGCCGCCGCCAGCCCCGTCTCGAAGCAGCGCCGATCTTTAGCGATGCCCTCGTCCCGCCAGCATTCCGCCATATCCGCCGACAGATTGTAGAGCAACACATTGGCGGATTGGAGCAGCAGCCGAGCGCCGGCTTCATCGGCTTCACGAGCCTTTTTCTCATATTGATTGGCTATGTCTAGGATGATTGCAGCATAGGCCGCCAACGTTCCCGCTTCCCCATGCTTTCGATAAAGCCGGTGCTGGACGCTGGAGTACAGTTGGAACTTCTCCTCTTCGGCCAAATCTCTCCCTTCCACAAACGGGATGACTTCCTCGGCAGGAAGCAACAGAATTCGATGACAGATCTCGTCAAGTTCAGGCTTTTTGAGCATACGCATCCCCCCATCGTTCATCCAACAATCGTGCAAGTCCCCTTACGGTCAACGCATCTCGACACTAGCTTCTCTATCATTTTATCATTGTTATTATTTTCCATTCAACCGCCAGTTGGATAAAATCTCCTTAACCCCATCCAGAAAGAAATGGTCTTTCCCTGGTCAATTACTATAATAAAAGATAACGACGTCGTAATCTGGATTCGGGAGTCATAACTATGATCAGTACGGAAAAAATAGGCAAGCGCATCGCCATGCTGCGCAAAGAAAAAAAGCTTTCCCAAGAGCAACTGGCCGAACGGTTGCAGGTCAGTTCCCAGGCGGTCTCCAAATGGGAAACGGGCAAATCGCTGCCCGAAACCGCCATCCTTCCCCAGCTCTCCAAAGCGCTCGGCCAATCCCTCGACAGCATCCTGATGCCCCAGGAGCTGGTCGTCCTTTCTGCCCTTTACACGGACGGACAAGATTTCCACGATGTCACGCTGTTTATCAATTCTTTTGTCGTCGGCAGCCGATTGACTATCCCCGTAAGCGAGCATACGCTCCCTTTTACCATAAATAGCAACCGGAACAAGGCACTGCTGGTCAAATATGAGACGCCATCGGGTATCTATTGGGATTATGCAATGAACGGGGAGACGCTAAAGCTCGATGCTGAATCCGTGAGTCATACCGGGACAATAGGTGAATTAGAGATTCTATACGCCGCTTACGGCAACGAACAAAACCATCGTGATGTGCGGAAAAAGCTGCGAAACATCATCAGCTACCATTGGGATTCCTTTACCGCGAACCATGAGCTTTTTCCCAGCCTGATCGACAATGAAGGGCCGGATCACCTGTTCCTGATCTATCAAAACAGCGAAGGACTGCATGCCGTCAGCTGTCTGGAAGGAGAAAGGATGATAGTCTGCCCCGACCGAACTCGGCTCACCCGCTGCGAGGAAGACAACGGGAGCTGTATCGTGGAAGGGGTCGAACGCCTCGGCTTTGGCATGGGGATGGACTGTTCCTGGGGCGGCGCGATGGTGCTTAGCCTGAAAACGATGGGCATCGAAACCTGCTATGAAACGCTCATGGGAGTATCCGGCGCCTGCTGGCGCATCGCTTTCACCCCGGCATGGGATTACAGCTCGGTTGACGCTTTGGTCGCCTATGATTATGCCGCTCCTGCATTTACCGCTTACGGGATTCATCCCCATTGGGCTGACCGGATCGGACCGAAGGAACGCAAACTGGAAAAGGAACAAGTGATGGCCAGCATTCGCAAGGGACGGCTACCCGTTGCCATCAATCTGCGGGTAGCCCCTGAATGGGGCGTGATTACCGGCTATTTGAACAATGGCGGCACATTGGTATGCCGATCGTATTTTGACGAAGAAACCTTCGAAAACTTGAAGGACGACGCGGAATTCCAAACGGATATGGCCCAGACCAAAGGCTACCTGTACGTG
Source organism: Gorillibacterium massiliense (assembly GCF_000455485.1). Lineage (GTDB taxonomy): Bacteria > Bacillota > Bacilli > Paenibacillales > NBRC-103111 > Gorillibacterium > Gorillibacterium massiliense. Next base: position 71,192 of record NZ_CBQR020000141.1, on the reverse strand, counting down.
GATCAATGGCCTTTTGCCATGGTACGTTTCGGCGAACAAGGCTCCCCGCTTCCAGCACGCGACGGCTATCTCCGTTCGTTGCAGGTCAAGCTCGATTCCATGAGCAAAACGGAAAATCGGGGCTATAAGCTGGGCTATCCGGCGCTGGAGTCTTGGCGGAACGATCTGCTGGATGAAGAATGGTACTTGAAAGCGAAGGAACCCCGCTTCGCTCACAGGCTAAGCGTCAACCATTTCATGATGACCGCCTTGACGGATGCCCGCCGGTGCGCCGCCACCTACCTTCGAGACTCGCTGCCGCTATGGGAAGGAAGCGCGGCCCATCAGGCCGCCACAGAACTGACTGAGGTGTACTCGGACATGCACGGCAGGCTGGCACGTTTCTATGCGAATATGCCCGACGACGCCTCAGCCAAAACAGCCCCAAGCGCTAAGCTGGCTTGGACCGGTGACCAGCGCCGCACGCAAGGGGAACTGCTTGCCGAAGTGATTCGCTTGGAGCACCGAGGAGACGAACTAGCCCGGCGCGTTCTGGAGAGTCTACGCTAACGCTTACTTGCCACCAAAATAGGAGCCTTTGCAACCCTGCCGTCATGTAGGTTGCGCTGGCTCTTTTCCTTTTTTGCGGACCTTTTTGGCTTTCTATTCGGTCTTTTGCCTCAGAACACAAAAATAACATTTTGCCTAACTGTTTTGCTCATGTTAAGCTACCAATAAGCCAATTAACTTAAATATTGTAAAACTAACTATCGAATAAAAGCCTTCTTCGTAAAGAAAATCCCCCGTTGACGGCTTTTAAGTTATCGATTACTCAGATGTCATTCAGGAGTGATTTTATGAAACAGAACGTCACCATGCGCGATATTGCAGACAAGCTAGGCGTGAGCGTCGTCACGGTATCCAAGGCCATCAATGATAAAGACGGTGTGAGCGATGAACTGCGCAAAAAAGTGAAAACGATTGCCGAGGAAACCGGCTACCGGTTCAACGCGTTGGCCAAATCGATGAAAGAGGGATTGTCCTACAATATCGGCATCATTGTTTCCGAACGATTCACGGACATCACGCAAACTTTCTATATGCAGTTCTATCAAGTGCTGGCCAAGGTCTTGGACGAGAACCACTATTCGGGCATCTTGCATATTTTAAGCCTGGAGGATGAGGATCAGCTCGTTCTTCCGCGGATCTACCATGAGCGAAAGGTAGACGCGTTCATCATTCTAGGCCAACTGGACCACCGCTATCTGGATATGTTTTTGGAGACCGACACCCCTCTCGTCTTCCTGGATTTCTATACCGATTGCCCCGACGTGGACTGCGTCATTATGGACAATTTCTACGGGATGTACGATTTGACCAACTATTTGGTAAAAAGAGGGCATCAAGACATCGCTTATGTCGGCAATATTCACTCCACGAGCAGCATTCTGGACCGTTATCTGGGCTACTACAAGTCCATGTTGGAACACGGGATACCGGTTCCGAACGATTACGTCATAAGCGATCGGGACGACCAGGGGCAATTCATCGACCTGCAGCTCCCTGAACAGATACCTACCGCTTTTGTCTGCATCTGCGATCAAATCGCCTACCACCTTGTGACGCTCTTGCAGAAGAAAGGTTACCGCGTACCCGAGGATTGCTCGGTCGTCGGTTTCGATAACGGGATTTTCGCCACCTTGACGGAGCCCGGCCTAACGACGGTGGAAGTAAATATAACCGAAATGGCCAAATCCGTTGTCTCCCTCATCGTCAAAAAAGTAAAAAACCCAAATATCAGCTATGGCCGCGTCACTGTGAAAGGAAAAATCATTTACCGCAACTCGGTCAAAGATTTGCACAACCCTGAAACCATTACGGTTTGATCCAATAGCGAAAAAACGATAAGTACAAATGGAGAAATCGGCATCATCATATCCTTGCGCGGAATGAAAACCCGGGAAAACCGAGGTTTTCATTCCGCGCTTTTTTTGTTTTTACTTAAATGTTTCGGAAAATTACTCTAATTTTACCTAACAAAGTTCATTTTTTTGTTATATCTTTTAGCTAAATTTAATAACAAAATGCAATAATCACGTTGACTTGAAAGCGATGCCATACTATACTTGAACCGTAACTTAATCGATAAGCTAAATTAAGGGGGTTCACGAAGTGAAAAAAGCAGTTATTGGCTCTTCATTATCACTTGTCCTTTTAACCGGCCTACTTGCCGGATGCGGTGGCGGCAGCTCCAGCTCCAGCAGCAGCCCAAGCGCTTCTCCTAAGGATTCTGCCAACGCAGCTACAACTGCGCCGACAACCGATGCCAGCAATTTAAGCGCCAGCCTCACCGTATTGACCCAGCGGACAGACATCGTCGACACGCTGCAAGGCGAATTCACCGCCGAGTTCAACAAAGTTTACCCGAACATCAAGGTCAAATGGGAAGCTTTGGACAAATATGATGACAACGCCAAGATCCGCTTGAACACCAATGATTACGGCGACGTTCTGCTCATCCCGAACAACATTGATGCGAAGGACTTCCCGAACTTCTTCGAACCGTTGGGCGAATACGACAAGGATAAAGAAAAGTATTCCCAAATCGACCAGAAGCGTTATGAAGATAAGTACTATGGCATTCCGAGTGCGATCAATACCTTGGGTATCGTGTACAACAAGAAGGTATTTAAAGAAGCTGGCATTACCGATATTCCGAAAACCCCGGCTGACTTCATCGCAGCCATGCACAAAATCAAGGACAACACCAAAGCCATTCCACTTTACACGAACTACAAGGACGATTGGACCCTGAGTCAATGGGCCGACTTCCTGCAACCGGCTTCCGGGGATCCAAACTATCCGAACCTGGGCTTCCTGCAAGATCCTCATCCGTGGCAAAAAGGCAAGCCCTTTTACGACATCTTCAAAATTATGTATGACGTCGCTAAAGAAGGCTTGATCGAAAAAGATCCGACCACCACGGACTGGGAATCCTCTAAAGGGATGATCAACCGCGGCGAAATCGGAACGATGGTTCTCGGTTCCTGGGCGATTACGCAAATGCAAGGCGCCGGCCCGAACCCGGACGATATCGGCTACATGCCGTTCCCAACCAACGCTTCCAAATTGTCTGCTCCTTTGGGCGCCGACTATCAATGGGCGATCAACGTTCACAGCAAGAACAAGGAAGCTGCTAATGCCTTCATTCACTGGGTTGTAGACGTATCCGACTACGCCTCCAAGTATCAAGGCGGATTCAGCGCGAAGCTGCCGATGGTCGTTCCGGATCTGCTGAAGGGCTTCCAAGATCTTGGCGTTACGATGGAAGTATCCGTTCCGGGCCCGAAAGATCTGGACGGTTTCAACACCAAGATCGATAACGATTCCGAAGTCGGTATCCATAACCCTGACTTCAAGAAACGCATCATCGAAGCAGCTATCGGCAACACCAAGGAATCCTACGACGACATCATGAACGATCTCGATAAGAGATGGAACAAATCCTGGGAGAAGCTGATCCCGGCAAACTATAAGAAATAATAGATTTTAATGAAGAAGTTTGCTTAGGGGAAAGTGCTTGCGTGCTTTCCCCTAAGTCTTTGAACTTTTTCATTGAAACGGATAGAGATGGAGGTATGGGAATGTCGAATCTTTCTTACCGAGCGCAACGAGTCATCATCATTCTTTCCTTTTCGTTTATTCCGCTCGCCCTGCTGGCCGTGTTCGGATATCTCCCTGTTCTCGGGATGTTCAAATACGCCTTTACGGACTGGAATGGTTTTTCCCCGGACTATCACTGGGTAGGCTTTGATAATTTCAAAGAGATTTTCACTGAAAAAAAGTATTACGAAGGCTTCGTCAACAGTATTTACTATTTTGCGGGCAGCTTCGTACAAATCGCGATTGCCTTATACTTTGCAACGGTACTGAGCTTTAGAGTTCGAGCGAAAAACCTTTTTAAAGGGATCTTATTCTTCCCGAGTATGATTAACAGCGTTGCTGTAGGCTTGATCTTTTTGTTCTTCTTCCGTCCGGAAGGAACCCTTGATACCTTCCTTGGCTTTTTCGGGGTAGCAAATCCGCCACAATGGTTACTTAATCCGAATATTATCAACGTGTCCCTGGTCGGTGCATCCATCTGGAGATACATGGGATTTAACTTTATTCTGTTGCTTGGAGCGATCTCGTCGGTTCCTGCCGATCTATATGAAGCTGCGGAAATTGATGGGGCCAATAAATGGCACCAGTTCAGATATATCATTTTGCCAAGCATTCGTAGAATTGTCACCGTCACCTTGATTCTTTCTATCAGCGGCTCGGTTGCGCCATTCGAAATTCCTTTCATCATGACGGGCGGTTCCAACGGCAGTAACACCTTCGTTATCGCCACCGTCAACGCCACATTCAAATACAATAAATACGGTATGGGCTCGGCTATGGCAGTCGTCCTCTTCTTGATTGTCATTCTCGTAACGCTCATCCAAAAAATCTTTATCAAGGAGGAGAAATAAGAATGTCAAAAGCTAAATTTACACCGGCGGCCGCATTCAAATATCTCACCTTGATCCTTGGTGCATTGGTCGCACTCATTCCTCTAGTCGTCGTTGTCTTCGCTTCCTTCAAGACGTCCATGGAGTATCACAATTCCGGCGCATTGACGCCGCCTGACAATTGGTTCAATTTTGAAAACTACCGCACCGCTTTTGTAAAAGGGCATATGCTGACAGGCTTTAAAAACACGGTGATTATCATGGCAGTCGCCCTGGTCGGCAACATGTTCGTCGGCGCAATGATCGCCTATGTGCTCCAGCGTTTTGCCTTCAGAGGGCGCGGAGTTATCATGTCCTTGTTCCTTTTCGCTGCACTCATTCCGGGTGTGACGACTCAAGTTATCACCTTTAAAATCATCAACGCTCTCCACTTGTTCAACACGATGGGAGCCGCTATTCTGCTGTACATGGGTACGGATATTATCGGCATCTATATCTTCATCCAATTCATGGATAACATCTCGAATCAGCTTGACGAATCGGCTATGCTAGACGGCGCATCCTACTTTACGATCTTTACCAGGATCATTTTCCCGCTGCTGATGCCTGCCGTCGTTACGATGATGATTATCAAGGGGGTTGGGATATACAACGACTTCTACATTCCCTACTTGTACATGCCGGACCCAGCGCTGCGCACCATTTCCACTTCGCTCTTCGCCTTTAAAGGCCCCTTCGGCTCCCACTGGGAGACGATTTGCGCAGCGGTCATGCTGATCATCGTCCCAACCGCCGCGGCCTTCATCGCCTTGCAAAAATACATTTACAACGGCTTTACCCAAGGCGCGGTCAAATAAAGAAGCCCGAACCGGGACTTGATTCCGGTTCGAGCTTTTCTTTATTTTTACGGTTGAAAAGGAAGTAAGGCGGAGGTGGCGAAAAAGTTTGTACTGACTCGACTGGAGGGATCCCGTTTGCAAGAAACCAAACTGTTCGTTCATTTTCGCGAGTTGCGCAGGCAAACTCTTGCATTTGCAGAATCCATTGCCCCGGAAATGATCGATATCGTGCCGGCAGGCTTCAACAACAGCATTCGCTGGAATTTGGGGCATATCCTTGTAGCCTGGGACTATGGAATTTTCCCGCAAATCAAAGAAAACACCCGGCTGCCCCAATCCTATTTAGAGCTGTTCCGCAAAGGAACCCGGCCAAGCTCGTGGACGGAAGAACCGCCAGCTTACGATGAATTGATTCACTTTTTAAGAACTCAAGCCGATGGAATCATTACCGCTTCCGGCGGTAAAATGAACAATCTGATTGCCAAGCCCTTTTTGCGAGTCAAATACTTGCACGGCATGTTCCGCTTTCATCTTCGCGAGGAACAGCATCACTTGGAATGGATGAAACGCATCCGAGATGCGATCGAATCGACCTCCGCCATCGTTGGGTAACACTCAAGCCCACATAAAAAAACGCTCCGAAACACGGAGCGTTTTTCTTTATTTCAGGCTATGAGACTATCGATACCCAGCCTAAATCAGTTGATGCTCATACCACTTCTTGCCCTTGAAGCGCTTCAGGAAGATGATTCCGCGAATGGCCCACTCGCTGTTCATCGCAATCCATACCCCGAGTATCCCCATGTTCAGCACGATACCCAGGACATAGCCGAATGCCACCCGGAAAAGCCACATGGTCAGCATCGACGCAATCGATGTAAAACGGGAGTCTCCCGCCGCCCGGAGCCCGGAGGGCAAGATGAAGCTGATCGCCCATAGCGGAATTTGCGCCAAAGCGTTTACGAGCACTACCCAGAAAATATCGTCGATGATTTCCCTGGGAGGATTGAACATACTGACCAGCGGGTAGAACAAGGGCATCAGGATCGCCATCATCAAGATGAGAGAGAAGGACGCCAGCCACAGAAAGGACTTGATGAACTTTCGGGCATCGGCGATATTGCGCCTTCCCATGCACTGGCCGACAACCGTGACGATGGTAAGCGACAAGGCGCTGGCGGGAATTTGGAACACCCCGGCAATCGTGCCGCTGATGGCATTGGTGGCGATGGCGTAGGTACCGAGGCTGACAATGAATACCTGGGTCAGCATCTTCCCTCCATTAAAGAACATCTGCTCCGCCGCAAAGGGCAGGCCGATGAAAAGGATTTTTTTCAGCATAAACCACGGAACCTGGAATAACTGGCGAAACCTTAAATGAAGAGTCGCGTCCAGCTTGAACAAATAGATCAAAGCGCAAAGGGCGGCGGCGTAGCGGGCGATATTAATGGCGATGGTCATGCCCAGAACGCCCATATGCATGAAGTTGATGAATACGACATTCAGCAGAACATATAACAGGTTCATGATCAAGGAAAGCATCAGCGACACCCGGGACTTCCCGACACCCCGCATCGCGCCGCATACCGCCTGTACGATGCCTATGCCCAGGTACGAGATGCAGCTTCCGATCAAATAGACGTTGGCGTGAGAGACGACATCCGCCGCCGCCGATCCGCATAACAAGTTTATGGCCGGTGTGTGCAGGGCGATCACCAGCAGCCCGATAGCGAGAGAAAGCATCGACACGGACGTTACCGAGCTGGATACTGCCCGGGACACCATCGAATCATTGCCGCTGCCTTTATACTGCGCCACCACCACCGTCCCCCCGGTAGCGACGGCGACAAAGACGTTGATCAAAAATACGTTGAGGGAATCGATGGTGCTGACCGCGCTGACCGCCGCTACTCCCGATGAACTGATCATGGCCGTATTCAATAGATTCAAGCCGATGATAAACGCTTGGTCGATCAGAATCGGAATAAACAGCGAGATCATTTGCCGGTAATCCATCGACTCTCCGGAAAAATGCTTTTCCAAAAGCTCCTTTATCCGAACAAATACCCGAAGCTGTCTCAAGTCATCACATTCTTTTCATAGATTCAGACCTGATCATAACATAGTTGCATGGGCCAATAAACAACAAAATCCCCCAATTATCCTTCGGTTTGTTCACTGGACAGCCACAATCCCCATCTGGTAAAGTGAAGCATGCGCGCCAGCGTTATTTATATTTTTTCCAAAAAAGGAGATATTGCCGCCATGTGGTTTCTGTTCGCCTTACTGACCGCCTTCGCCTGGGGTGGGGCCGATCTGTTTTATAAGAAGGGATCGGATAGCGGAGACCCGTTGAGTCATATTAAAATCGTCATCATGGTCGGCTTGGTGATGGGCATCCACGCCACTGTTTATTTGCTTGTTCAAGGGCTATCCTTCGAACCTTTCGATATGATCCGATACCTGCCGGTTTCGGCCCTTTACATCTTATCCATGACCATAGGGTATGTCGGGCTGCGCTATCTCGACCTGTCCATCTCATCACCCGTGCAAAATTCATCCGGCGCCGTTACCACCATTCTGCTGGTGATTTTCTTTTCCCATCATTTGAGCGCTATTGAAGTATTGGGTATCGTCGCGATTACCTTGGGTGTGGTCAGTCTGGCCGCACTGGAAAAAAGGGACGAAACCGCCGCTCTCCGCGCCAGCTCCACCCCTATCGACAAAAAATATCAAATCGGCGTCATCGCCATTATCTTCCCGCTGCTGTACTGCCTGCTGGACGGTCTCGGCACCTTTGCCGATGGCATCTATCTCGATGAGCTGAAGCTGATCAGCGAAGATGCGGCTCTCTTGGCATACGAATATACCTTTTTCATTTGTGCAGCCGTTTGCTATTTGTATCTCCGGTTCGTGAAGAAGACTTCGTTCAACCCGCTCCGGGAACGCAGCAAGGGAACTGCCGCCATTCTGGAGACAGCCGGACAGTTCTTCTATGTATTCGCCATGAGCAGCAATGCAGTCATCGCCGCGCCGCTTATCGCTTCGTACAGCATCTTCTCGGTAATCTTGTCCCGTATCTTCCTCAAGGAAAAGCAGGGCAAGGTGCAGTATGCCGTCATTATCATCGTCATCCTCGGAATCGCGCTTCTGGGGCTGGCGGACGAGCTGTAATCACAATAGCCTCATTACGAACGGTGCGGATGTCCCGGATGGCCCAAGAATAAACGGCTTACGCTGTCCTTAATGGACGAGCGACGTTTACCGTAGCGGAATAAGCCTATTTATGGTGGCAAACTTATAAATTCTTATGTAGGAACAAGGCGTCGGGCTCCGCACTGTTTTCTTTTGCCGTCAAATGCTTGGGCGTGATCCTGAATACCGCCACGGCATTGCCGTCCATGGCCGAACGGTAGCGTTCCACCATCGCCGCCGACATCTTCGTCTTGTAAAAACCGGGGGTGTATTTATCCATCACCATCTGCAGCGCTTCCGCCGCCTCGGCGTGATCGTCCACCTTGCGGGCAACGCCGAAGATCATCACGCTCATGTAGGCCGTGTCCGCATGGCAGGGAACGGGATCGGTGACGGTCCCCTGCTCCTGGTAGACCGTGAAGCTGACGGCGGGATTGTCCGCCAAAAGCCGCACCTTCTTCCCAGAGCCCATGCCGTGCAGGTAAATGCAGCCGCGGTGCCAGACGAAGTTGACGGGAACCGTATAAGGATATTCGTCCCCGGCAATACCGATGACGCCGATGCGTGCATGGGCGAGAAAATCTTCGATCTTCTCCCGGTCTTGGCAATCTCTCCGCTTATAGCTGACAGGCTCCATCCCGGCACCCCGCTTCCGTCTGTATCCGTTCTTCCAAACGATTGAGAAATTCCGTCATCCAGGCGTTGTTTTGGGTGAATCGGTCCGGATATGCCATAATCTGCTGCGGAGACTGGACATACGCCGCCGGCACCAGTTCGGCCGCAAATTCCTTGGTCAGAACATCTACCAGCCCATGGGTCATCTCCAAGTGGAACTGGAATCCGAAAACCTTCTCCTTGTAAACAAAGGCTTGATGTCGGCATGCTACGCTAGACGCCAGTACCTTGGCATCCTCAGGCAGCTCGCTGAAGGTGTCGTAATGCCATTGGAAAACAACGGGGTCTTGGGGGAAGAAGGAAAACAGCGGGTCGGCCAAAGCCTCATCGGTCCACGCAATCGGCAGCCAGCCGATTTCCGGCTGAGGATTGGTTGTCACCTTGCCGCCGATGGCATCGGCAATAAGCTGACTGCCGAGGCAGATGCCGAGGACGATCTTGCCAGCTTTGACAGATTCGCGGATAAATGCTTTTTCCGCCGCCAAATAGGGAAAATGCTCCTCCTCGTAAATATTCATCGGGCCGCCCATGATAACCAGCATATCGAAGGCTTCCAAAGCCGGTAGCGGATCGTTCTCGAACTGCAGCGTTCGGGTGACAGGATGATCTTTCTCCTTGGCCCAAATCAAAATGCTCCCCGGATCTTCCATCTGAATGTGCTGCACATAATGAAGCCTCATCGTCCGACTCTCCTCCTCAAAGAAGACGGGGCGAAAGCAACCCCTCAAGGCAGCGCTGTCGCCCACGTATCTTCTCTCGTATTTTTCGAAATTTTACCACACATTCAGAATCCATTCCTTCTTTTTCTTGTACTCCATGTCGGTAAACAGCGTGTTGGCCATTTCCTCCGCCAGCCAGATCGCCCCGGCATAGCCGACTACTGGATGGCGGTGCAGCCCCGCCCGGTCGTAGGTGGGGAACCCGACCCGCACCATCGGGATGTTGTTGTCGATGGCAGTAAACCGGCCTTTGGAGTGACCGAGGATCAGGTCCAGCTCGATCTCCTTGCTTTTGATCCGGCTCTCCAACTCCATCAAATCAGCGTTCAGCACCACTTCCATTTTAAACGGAACGTCCTTTTGCAGCGCCTTGATCCGGGGGTCGTTCTTGTAGGTGATATTGTCGTCCCCGAGCAGCAGGAGCACGGGCTTCATCTCCAGGTCGAGGCAGAATTCCGCTAGGCCGATAACAAGATCGGGATGGCCGTAAATCGCCACCTTCTTGTCGGCCAAAAACATGTGAACCAGATCGGCCAAGGCGTCGATGGCTATTCCCCGTTCGCGGACGAGAGATGCCGGGATCGGCTTGCCGGTCAGCTTCTTTACGTTTTGCAGAAACGTATCCGTGTTGCGGATGCCGATAGGCGTCGGGCCGATGATCGCCGGAACCTCGAACTCGTTCTCCAAATACTTGGCCGCTTTGCCGCCTTCATATCGGTTGAGGGCAAGGGTGCCGATGGCGCTCCCCGTCCCTTCCAGATCCTCGATAGTCGTGTTGCCGTGGGACTCGCCGCTTTTGTCCGGCATGATCGGCGAATCGAAGCTCTCGATTTCAAAAAGCACCGTAGCGTCCACGTCCATCTCCGCCAGCAGATGCTTGAGGGTGGTGACGTCTCCCGGATTGACCCAGCCGGTGATCAGGTTCAGCTTGCCGTTAGGCTGACCCTTCTTGGCGAAATAGGTAACGAAGGCCTCCACCGCCACATCGTATCCGCTCACCTGACTGCCGATGAAGCTAGGGGTGTGGATGGGGATCAACCGCACATCCCGGTCCGCGTATTTTTCCTGCAGCAGCCCTCTGTTTAATTTTAAAATGACCCCGTCGATATCGTCCCCGATGACCTCCGTCGAACAGGTGGTGATGATCGGCACCACCTTCACATCGGGATAACGCATCAGCAGCACATCAACAGCCTGCTCTACCCGGTTCAAAGCGCCGAATACCGCCCCGTCCTCATGGAGAGAGGATGACGCGAGGATAAAGTTTTCCTTGAAATGCTGGGAGAACAACAGCCGGACGAACATGACGCAGCCTTGGCCGCCGTGGACGATGCCGATGCAGTCTTTAATGCCGATGCTGGCGTATTGGGCGCCGGCGGGCTGACACGTGAAAATCGGATTGATGACGCCGCTCCGAGATTTTTGTATGACTTCGCAGCTCATAGGCGATACCCTCCTTCCCTCTTGCTAATATTGCTTCACCGTCAGCTCTTCATTGAGCGAGCCGGTGATGGTGACGAAGTCTATACGCTCCTTCAACCCCTGCATGATCCCCTTAATTTCATCGGTGTCCAGCCCGGCAAGCCAGGAAAAACGGCTGCGGAACGCGTCGGCCAGGACGACGGCATCCACCCAATAACAGCGATCCGCAGGAGTCGAGGTCTCTACCGATTCACCGCAGAGAATCTGCGTCGTTTTGCCCAGAACCCCCTCGTTCTGCTTCCACCGGTCCCAGGCGCGAGAGTGAAACTGCCACAGGCATTTTTTCATAATATGGTCTTCCAGTTGGGTAACGCGCTGCTTTCTGACCGCTTCTTCCGTGTCGGCGGTACTGGCTGTATCGGTTAATTCGGCGGCTTGCAACTCCTGAATCTCCGCATTTGGTTCCATGGCGACTCCCTCCTTATTCATGGGATCCGGTAAGCCGGCTCTCGAATACGGGATAATCTCTCTTTTTCAGCCGGGCCAGCGAATCGTATTCTCCGGTGTATTCCCGCAGCACCGCCGAGTTCTTCACCTCGTCGCTTAAGATCGCGTCGGACATCATCTGTTGGGTGACAAAGCCCCTTTCCGTCGGAACTTCATCTTTGCTGATGTCTAGACCGGACAGCTGGTGAATCGGCGAGTAAATGGCGTTGTAAATGTCCCGGGCGAATCGCACCCAGCCTTCATAACCCTTGTAAGGACCGTTGTGGTAGGCGTGGGCGTTGAGGTAGGGAACCCGTATCTTTTTCGCCACTTCTCCCGGCCGTTTTCCGGTAAAAATAACGTCCGGCTTCAGCTTTTCCATCGCCTCCAACCCTTCCAGCTCGTTCGGATCGTCGATGGCAAGAGCGCCCTCCTCGCAGCGGGCGATGCCTTTCTCCATATCCCCTTGGTGGCCGAATTTCGTGTAAACCGAGACGACCTGGACGCCCATTTCCTCGTGAATGGCGTTGGCCCAGTGCCACAGCTTTGAGCCGCCGGGCCATAGGCAGACCCGCTTGCCCTTCAACCGCTCTTTGTACCAGTCCAGCTCCGGCTTCCAGCGGGCGGTTTCTTCCTCGATAATGGCTCTTGCCCTGTCTTCGATGCCGAAGAACATGCCGATCTTCAGCAGGGAAGCGGATAGCGGCTCAAAGCCGAAGCCGTCGATATCCAGCCGGGGAATGCCATAGCGCACCCGCAGCTCGTTGCAGATATACTCCGCCGAGCGGGCGCATTCCAGCACATTCAAGTGCGCCTTATGCATCGCCCGCAGATCGTCATAGGAACCGTTGCCGGTGAAGGTGGAGAGCACCTGAATGCCCATCCGCTTGAAATAGTCTTGCATGACCTCCTGGTCGCCCTGAATGTTGTATTCCCCGACATAATTGATCACATAGTCGCTGGTGATCTTCGGCTCGACGGTGCCCACCTTGTCATTGATCCAGGCGATGTTGATTTTGTGGTGGCCGCCGGATTGGCTTGGACCGGCAAACCCGGGAGAGTTACAGACGAAGATGTCGACCTCGGGCATCTCTTCCATCACTTCCGCGGCGATGGCATTGATATCGTCACCGATGAGCGCCGTGGCGCAGGTGGAGTAGATCGTCATCCGTTTGATGTCCGGACAGGCCTTGAAGGCTTCAATGATGTTTTGCTTCAGCAGCTTTTCGGCGCCGAAGACGATATGCTTCTCCTTCACATCCGTGGCAAAGGTGTATTTAAGCTGAAAATTGTTATTGTCGCTGATATACCGCTTGGTCTGCCATGTATCGTAGGTGCAGCCGACAGGGCCGTGGCTGATGTGGATGACATCCTTCATTGGCGTGCCGATGACATGCTTGGCACCGCAGTAAGCGCAGCCCCGTTCGGAGATGGAGCCGGGAATGGTGTTGAGATAGCCTAAGGGGAGGGCTGACGTCAGGTCCTCTCCGCAGCCTTTCGTTACAGCGTGCTTTTCACGCTCCGGGATGCACTCGCTGCATTTGAACTTATGGTAGGGCATAAAAACGCTCCTCCTTTCCTTGTCTGCCGACTAATCGACAAGACCGTATTTGACGACCATCGCTTCCAGCTCCTCCATGGCGAGGGGTTTCGGAATGACGAAATTTTCATTCTCGATAATCTTGCGGGCCAGTTCGCCGTATTCATGGGCTTGTTGGCAATCCGGCTCGTATTCGACGACGGTCTTCTTGTTGAACTCGGCCTTTTGCACGATGTTGTCCCGGGGCATGAAGTGAATCATTTGGGTACCAATGGCCGCCGTGAATTCCTCCAGGAACTCCCGCTCCCGGTCGACGTTGCGGCTGTTGCAAATGATACCGCCCAAGCGGACGCCGCTTTGCTTCGCGTACTTCACCAAGCCCTTGCAAATGTTGTTGGCGGCGTAGATCGCCATCATCTCGCCGGAAGCGACGATGTACACCTCCTGGGCCTTGCCGTCGCGGATCGGCATGGCGAAACCACCGCAGACGACGTCGCCGAGTACATCGAAAAACACGAAATCCAAATCATCGGTGTACGCGCCGTTTGCTTCCATCAGGTCGATAGCGGTGATGACCCCGCGGCCGGCGCAGCCGACGCCCGGTTCGGGACCGCCGGATTCCACACAGCGGATGCCGAGAAACCCGTCCTTGACAACCTTCTCGGTGGTGATGTTCTCTGCGCCTTCGTCCCGCAGCATATCCATCAGCGTCTTTTGGTTCATCCCGCCGAGGATCATCCGGGTGGAGTCCGCCTTCGGATCGCAGCCGTGGATAAACACCTTCTTGTCGTAAAAATGCGCCATCGCCGCCGCCGTGTTTTGCTGCGTCGTGGACTTGCCGATTCCACCCTTGCCGTAAATCGCGATTTTTCTGATGCTCATCTTGTTTCTCTCCTCTCATTTGTTTGAATATTCGGTCTATTTATCTCGTGATGACTCCAATCCGCCTCATGTCCCCCATCTGCCGCCGACGCTCATCTTTGCTGTCGTGTTTCGTTCGAGATGTTAGAATACATAACATTATGTTCATCTTCTCGGTGTTCACAGTGCCATAATAGCTGTGAAATCGGCCGAACGTCAACGAAATTAGCCCATATATTTCACGATTCAACAATACTGCCTTATTTAATGTTAGATTATCTTACACAACCTCTTTTTTTGCAGCCTTTCTCTCCTTTTCATACCGCTTTCAAAATACAGCAAAATTGCTCTCTCCGGTCCCGAAAAAGAAAAAACCTTCGTTCTCCACGCCTTTGCGCGAAAAACGAAAGTTAATCCAAAACGAAGAGCAGCTTCTCCCTGTTAGGTTCTATTCCTCGCTGTTAGCCGCCGCGGTCCGTCTGTTCTCCCGCAGCCTCGCCCGATCCAGTGCCTTCTTCAGCCACAGCGGCGGATCGCCCCGGAGCAGTCGGACCAGACCCTCTGCCAAGGGGATCACCTCAGCGCCTGCCTCCTGCTGCAGAACCATGATCCCTCTGGCGAGGGCGTTCTCGACGGCTCCCAGCCCCATACGGCTCACAAACAGCAGCTCGCAATCGTCAATGACGCTCAGCTTGCGCGCGATCCGTTCCTCGTCCGTCTCCCCTGCCAGCGGCTCAGGCGCCGCCCGGTGTTCCAGCCACCTATACCCCCCTGGGTCGAGGACAAAAACCGAAAAGGACCGGCATTGCCCAAAGTGGCCATCCAATTGCTTGCCGCGCATGGAAGCAAAAGCCACCTTCATGGAACCACCCCCATAACGAAAGCGAGCCGCAACGGGTCGGCGCATTGTTCTCCCAGCTTCTCTAGCTGATCGCCGCTCGGCCGGTTTCGCCAGTTCTCACCCGGACCGCTTCCTCAATGGGCAGGACAAAGATGCGTCCGTCGCCGATATCCCCGGTCCGGTTGACCTCGATGACGGCCGCGATCACCGCTTCGACGTCTTCATCATGCACAACCACGTTCAAAAAGCGCTTGGGGATGTACTTCATTTCTCCTACGTTTCCCCGGTCAACCGGCGGTTCATTTCCTTGCGTCAGCTTTACTTCGCCGGACAGCCCTTTTTGCTTGCCTCTGCCCAGAACAGAGGATGCAGTCATCGCCGGATAACCGAGGGACTCCAACGCATCCTTCGTTTTGGATATTTTGTTGGGCCGGATAATGACAATCAGTTCTTTCATCTTTGATCCCTCCCGCCCTTTATAGAGCCTTTTCTCCCGTCCGGATCGTATAAGCCGACTCTACCGGACTGACGAACAACTTGCCGTCGCCGAAATTGCCCGTGAACGCTTTTTCCGTGATGATGCCGAGGGCCTGCTCGACACTTTCATCCTCGACGACCATCAGCAGCATCACCTTGGGCAGCTCATCATAGTGGGCAGTTCCGATGGTGATCCCCTTTTGCTTCCCGCGTCCGACAACATTCAGCTTGGTCAGGGAGAAAAACCCGACTTCCGCCAGTCCGTCGACGACCTCCTCCGTTTTTTCCGGCCTTACGATCGCGCGAATCATCTTCATCCTAGAAAACCCCTTCCACATGAAATAAAACGCCAATTAGCGTGTAAAACCACAATCCGTTCCACGGACCCGAAAGCCAGCCTTTCAGCTTCTCCTGCCGCTTCTCTGTAAAAAAAATCAGCCCCAGTGCTTCCCTTCCGTACCGCTTCCTTTTGCCGGGCCGGCATTTAACAAGGAATTCCCATAATCGCGCAACCGCTCCGCCGTCCCTCTGTATCCCACGCTCAGTGTAAAGGGCGTCCCCAGCCGGTTGAAAACGGGAAAACCCGCGAGAATATACCGAATGCCTACAGAGGCCGCCCTTTGCTGCGCAAACGAATTGCCGATCCAGAAATCGGCGACGGCATCGCCCCCCTCCAGCATTCGGCAATCTTCGGCGGGAGCCGCCAACCCCTGCGGCAGCTTGGCAGGCTCCACGCCCATCTCCGCCAGCATTTGCAGGAGAGACGTCCGCTGGTCCTCCTCCAGAAGGACCGCAACCCGCTTACCCCGGTACACCGATCGGGCATCCAGCATGGTATCGAGCAGAAATTGACGCTGCCAGCGGTATTTCACCTGGGTTTCACTGCGGCTGAGCTGCTGCAAAAAGGCAAAAAAGGCGTCCGTTTCCCTCAGCCCGGTCACGCTCTTGAAAAGGCAATACGGAATATGTAAATACTCCCGGAGAAGCTGCGCCGCCGGTTCCATCGCCAGCCCGATGGCGATGGTATAGACCGATGCGCTCAGCTCCCGCAAGTAGTCAAGAGGAATCCCTCCCTGGGACAGCGGCGTG
The DNA here is from genome assembly GCF_000455485.1 of Gorillibacterium massiliense. Lineage (GTDB taxonomy): Bacteria > Bacillota > Bacilli > Paenibacillales > NBRC-103111 > Gorillibacterium > Gorillibacterium massiliense. The sequence continues at coordinate 54,576 of NZ_CBQR020000141.1, read as the reverse complement.
TAGCCTTTCATCAGATGCCCCGTAAGAGAGGACGACAAGTCCGGCAGCACGATCACCTCCAGCCCGAAGGAGGCGATGATTTCCTTCAGCTCCATCACATCTCCGGGACTCAGGTGAGCGCCTGGCAGCAGGTTGATCCGGTCTTTCCGCTTTTTCCGGATGACGCCGGATGATTGATGAATCACCTCCTTCACAACCGAGTAAACCATTTTTCCGTAGCCGGCTTCCAAAGAACCTTCGCAATCGGGAAGATGGACGGCGATGAGCATTTTGTCCCTAAGATAAGCGCGGTTTTCCTCTTGAAAAGATTGCACCGTTTGCTCCAAATCCTCGCCGACGGACTCCGTCAACGTTGTGCCGATCACCGCGACCACGTCGGGATTGTGCCGGGAAAGAATCAGCCGAAGCGCCTCGTGAATACTTTTCCCCCCGCCGGAAATCAAATTGTACTCGTGGATGGCAATATTGTGGATGGTCACCGGCTCCCGGTAATGGCCGGACAACACCGCCTGAATCGACTCCACACAGCCTTGGGAACCGTGAATCGCCGAGGCCGATTGATAGACGCCCTGCATCGCCAGAATGCCGCCCACTGCCTGGTTGACGCCATAGGCTCGGGCGGACAGGTGCCGAACTGCACGTTCATCCCCCGTCTGCATAGGTCCCGCCCTCCCAGGGTGCCGGACGGCGCACAACCTCCCATACCGGCTGCTTGATCACTTCTACTAAATCCCGCGCCAGCCGCCGCACGCCGCGGTAACCGATATAGCCGCACCGCTCCTCGTCAAGGTTGAGAAACGGGATCATCTCCTTCAAAGGAACATAGGCATTCCGGCCGCCGACGATCATCAGCTCCGCCTTGCGTTCCCGGTACAGACCGAGAATTTTCTTCTCGCTGCAATCCTTGACCAGAATGGCGTCTCCCGCCCGCTCCCGGATCCGCGAATAATCCTCCTGGGCGTTGCGGTTGGTGCCGATAGCCGCAACCTTAAGCCCCAGCTCCTGCAAAGCGGAAAGAAACAGCCAGCTGTCTGCCCCGTCGGTGAACAGAACAACCCTGCGCCCCTTCAGTTCTTTGCAGTCTGCAAGGGTATCCTTGCGAAGGCTCTCTTCTTCCTTGCGGATGTAGCGATGAATCTTGCGATCGAGCCAATCGTTTTGGAAGTGAAAGGCAAGCTGGCGCAGAGAAAAGCGGATTTCCTTGCTGCCGTAAAAGGACGCCTCAATAAAAGGGGTGCCGTAAGCATCCCGCATGTTGCGGGACAGAGCGAGGAGCGCGCGCCCTCCGGCCAACACATTCACCCTCGCGCTAGCGGCAGCGGGCAAATCCTGAAAAGACCGACCGCCGGCGATCTTGGACAAGACGCGAATGCCGATTTTACCGAGTATGTCTTCGATTTCTTCGCCGCTGCCGCAAAACTCATACTCCCCGATCAAGTTGATATCGAACGAGGTGAGACGCTGCGGAACCGCCGTTTCCGCACAGATGATCCGCCGGAACAGGATCTCTCCCGCCTGCCGCGTCCCCATTTGCCGATTGCCGGCAAAGCCCTGGCTGTGGACCACCAGCACCGGCAGAGCGTGCTTCCGTTCCGCCGCTTCGCAAACGGCGTCGACTTTATCCATGGTGAGCAAGGTAATGCATGTTGCGTATACAAAAACGCAGGTCGGCCGGTACGTATCGACAAGCCCGTCAATCGACGCAGCCAGGTTCGCTTCGCTGCCGGCCATGATTTCTTCCCGGGAAAGATGGGTGGAGAAAACCGGAAAGTCCTCCGGCTCGTACCCGTTGACCGCCCCAAGGTAACCGGCACTGTTAAACAAGCAGCCCGGCGTCCCATGGATGAGATGCAGCGCTCCGGGGACCGGTAGCAAAAACAAGTGTGAGCCGTGAAAGGCGCAGCCCTTTGTCAGCTCCCCCGGCCGCGGTCCGGCACAGCCTTTTTGATGATGGTTGTTATGCTCGCATGCAGGTTCTGTAAAGAGCGCCTCTTCCCATTCCTCAGGCATGAAAGTTTCCTCCCCGCAACCAGCCTTCAACTGCTGCCTATCCGCGAATCGGAACACTTTGCGGCGCGGAGCCCACGGATACCCCCATACCCGCTTGCTCCGACCGCTCCTTCGTTCCCTCCCTTTCAACTAAAACACGCATGCTTATTCCGGCCGCTTGAACCTAACGGCTGCAGGCAAGCCTGATCACCCCTCCATGGCGGTGACCTCCCGTACCAGCGCCTCCAGCTCGGCCCCTTCCACCGGCCGCTTGGTGCGGATGGAACGGGCTTTCACCAGCTCCAGCAGCACCGGTTCCTTTTGCGGAGGAACGGCCAGGCCCTCCTTGTGGAGAATATGCCGCAAGGCGTGACCGCCGGAATGCTTGCCCAGGAGAAACAGATGGCTTCGCCCCAATTCCGCTGGATCGAAGCTTTGGTAGAGCGATGGATTCTTCAGCAGGCCGTCGACGTGAATGCCCGATTCATGGGCGAAAACCAAACCGCCGACCATCGGCTTCGCCTCCGGGAGCCTTCTGCCGGAAGCCGCCGCCACCGCCTCGGCGACTTTCTGCAAATGCAGAGGCGATATACCGGTTTCGCCGCCGTAGAGGTGCCGCCAAGCCATGGCCACTTCCTCCATAGCCGCGTTCCCCGCCCGTTCACCGAGTCCGGCCACCGTCGTGCTCGCCCAGCCGGCGCCAGCTTCCAGCGCGGCCAGCGTGTTGGCGGTGGCAAGGCCAAAATCGTTGTGGCAGTGGATGTCCAGCTCTGTGTCGTGGCCGCAGGCGTCCAGCAAGTAGCGGACCGCCAGGGCGGCAGAGGACGGGTTCAGCACCGAGACGGTATCCGCGTAGCGAAACCGGCGGATGCCATCCGCCTTGAGCCGCCGCATCAGTCCGCCGAGCCAGGCAAGATCGGCGCGGCTGGCATCCTCGAAGCCCACCGACACGGCGAGCCCCCGCTCCAGCGCATAGAGAACGGTGCGGCGTATGCGCGTCTCTGCCTCCGTCCGCTCGATGCCCAGCTTGGAGCGGAGATGCAAATCGGAGGCGGGCAGGGAGATGTGGGCCCAAGGAGAGCCCGTTTCCAGGCTATAGTCGATATCGGAGGCAACGGCGCGGTTCCAGGTGGATACCACAGCCGGCAACCCAAGCTCGACGATGGAGCGGATTGCGGCTCTTTCTTCAGCCCCCGAGGCCGGGATACCCGCCTCGATCATCTCCACGCCCGCCTCCGTCAATAGACGGGCGAGTAGACGTTTCTCCGCAGCGGTGAAGCTCACCCCGGCGGCTTGTTCCCCGTCGCGCAGCGTCGTGTCGCAAACATGCAGCAGTTTGCCGCTCATGGGCTGCACCCGCCCTTCTCCATGCAAGCGGCGCAGCCGGTGCGGAACAGCGGCGCTCGGAGGTCCTCCTCGCCGCCGCAGCCGCCCTCAAATGCGGGCGGCATAATGGCCTCTTGATACGCCAACTCCAGGAGCTCCCGCTGCCGACACCAGGCGGCGCTTTCCGCCGCAGCCAGCTCGGTCAGCCCCGCTTCCTCCAGATAGCGGCGGAAGCGGAGCAAGAAAGGCAATCTGCCGCCCTTCAGACGGGACGGATCATAGGCGACGCAAAATTGCTCAAACAGACTGTCCACAGCATCCAATGTCATGCTTTTTCCGTTCATGGTCCCCCACTCCTTGTTTCGCATTGACGTTAAGGTTTCTATTGGATCTGCCATTTCTATTCGTTCTAACGGATTAACCAGCTTGATTCCTCAGCTTGACGCACCGGCAGTTTCAGCGTCGCTCACACTTTTGCAATCTCCGGGTAGCGGTCCAGCCATTCCAAACCTTGCTGCACCCAAATCTCGCCGGTCTTCGCCGCTTGCTCCAAGGTGGTGAAGAGGGGATTGCCGCCCCGCAGGCTTTTGACGACCAGAACCAGCCGGCCCGCATAGACCAGGCCGCGCCCGAAGCCTTCGTGATTCAAATCCACCAGGCTACAGACCGGGAGACCTCTCTGCCGTTCGATGGCGATGGAGACCGCGCGAAAAAACAAATCCAACTGGTCATGCCACTGGCCAATATCGGGCAGTCCGAAACAATTGGGGACGACCGCGTTTTTCGCCGGACCTGAGCGGAGGAAAAACACTCGTTCCGCCTTTTGCTGCGGAGTCAGCTTCGCCGGCGTGCCCCAAGGCTGCGCCGCATGGATGACCTGGTTCAGACAATCGAGAAACAAGCCGGAATTCACCAAACCGTCGTTTGTCGCAACTGCAAGCTCACTCATCCGCTGTCTCCACCTCCTTCTTTCCCGCCATCGCTTTCGCCAGCCAAATCGGCGGTTTGCCCCGCAGTACTTCCATCAGCTTTTCCACATGTGTCTGGATGGAGGAGCCTTCATCCACTTTCACCGGCATGATTCGGCTGCGCGTAACGCGGGCGGCGGCAGCGGCCCCGATCTGATTGATGTAAACCAGCGTGCAGTCCCGGATGGCGGTCACCCGCTGCTCAATCCGGCTGTTATCGCCGGAGTCGATCCCGAGGGGAGCCACGACGCTGCGTTCCGGCAGTTCTTCGTAGCGGTTGGCATCCAACTCGTAGACGGTGAAGGCGTCGCACAGTCCGAAATGGGCGTTGACCGTTCGGCCGTCCGTAGTGGCAAAGGCAATTTTAATCATGGGCTCCAACCTCTCTTTCCAACAAAAGATTTCCGCAGCGCATCGTCAGCTCGATCGCCCCCCTGTATCCCACCGACACGGTCAGACCGGCTCCGATCCGGTGAAGCACCGGAAAACCGCAAGGCACAAAATGCGCCCCAACCCTGTCAGCTCCCTGCTTGCCGTGGGAATTGCTGATCCAAAGGTCGCCGTGCCCGGCCATCCGTTCGAGATCGTCCAGATCGCCTACCCAAACCGTTTCATCCAGCTTTTCCAGCGCAGGCGAGGGAACGGGAGAAACCAATCCCTTCCGCTTCACACCCATTTCCTGCAGCCAGCCAGCCATATCAAGTAAGTGGTCGGGTTCCAGGGCAACCACCGCTCGCCTCCCCAAATAGGTGAAGTGGGCATCCAGCATGCAGTCCACCAGGTTTTCCCGCTGCCAAATATAACGGGAAGGCAGCGTCATGCGCGCCAACTGCTGCAAATGCTCGATCAACTCGTCCGTTGCCGCAAGGCCGAAGCTGCGGGGGAATACCCGGACGGGAATGCCAACTGCCTGAAGCTTGCAGGCGGCCCGCTCCATATGACTGCCGATGGCGATGACCGCCTCGGCGGTCAGCATCTGTTCGACGACGTCGAGAGGCTGGCCGCCCCGGCTGAGGGGCGTGTGCCCGGTGAGCAGATGACCGGATAGCGACGTGGAGAGATCGGGCAGCGCAATCACCTCCAGCCCGAAGGAGGCGATGAGATCCTTGAGCTCCGTCACGTCTCCCGGGGTCAAGTGCGCACCGGGCAAAAGGACGATGCGGCCTTTCACCGGCCTCGGCCGCAAGATGCCGGCAGTTCCGCCGGTTGCCCCTGCCGCCCCCGCAGCAGTCTGATTGCGCTTGGCCTTATCCAATACGGCTTCGATCACCGCCTCCACTGTTCGGGCATAACCCGATTCCAACGAGCCGGTGAAATCGGGAACGGAAACGGGAACGACAAGGGTGTCCTTCACGTCTCTCTGCCGCATGTATTGGCGGATTTCCGCCTTCAAATCGTCGCCGCCGGCCAACTCGGTCAGGGCCGTGGACAACACGGTTACGATATCGGGACGGTGCTTGGCGATCACCGCATCGAGAGCCTCGGTCAGGTTGCGGCCGGAGCCGAAGATGACGTTCATCTCCTGGAGAGCCGAGGTTTGCATGGCGCAAGGCTCCCGGTAGTGGCCGGTGATCAACTGGCGGATGAAAGCGGCGCAGCCTTGACCACCGTGAACAATGGACAAGGAGCGGTAAAAGCCCTGCATGGCGATGATGCCCCCCAGTGGCTGGCCCAGCTTGAGTGGATTGATGACGGCGGCTTTATTTGCCTGCATAATGGCCATAAGGCGGCACTCCTTCCCACGGAGGACGGCGCTTGGCCGCCTCCCACACCGGATGGGTCAGCGACTCCACCAGATGGTTGGCTAGCCGCGTCAACCCCTTGTAGCCGGCATAGGCGGTGTGCCGCTCCTGATTGATATCCAAATAAGGAATCTGCTCCTTGAGGGCGACAAACATGTTGCGGCCGCCGGCGATGATCATATCGGCCTTCTTGTCCCGGACGGTCTTCAAGATCCGTGCCGCGCCGCCTTCGTCGATGAGCACCGTGTCGGCGGTTACCCGCTCCTTGATGCGGGACACGTCCTCGCGGCTGCTCTTGTTCGTCCCGACGCCGACGACCTTGATGCCCAGCTCCTGTAAGGCGGTGATAACGGACCAGCTTTTCACGCCGCCGGTATACAGCACAACGCGTTTGCCGCGCAGCACGGACTTGGCCTCGGCCAATTCCCGCTCCAGCCGCCGCTCCTCTCGCTTGATCAACTGCTCGACGCGAATTTCCAGCGCCCGGTCGCCCAACAGATAGGCGATTTGCCGCAAGGAAAACGCCGTCTCCCGCGCCCCATAAAAGGAGCCTTCAAAAAAGGGAATGCCGTACTTGTCTCGCATATTCTTCGCCAAGCCGATCATCGCCCGGCTGCACACGACCATATTGACCTTGGCCCGGTGGGCATAGCGGACTTCCTGAAAACGGCCGTCGCCGGTGATGCGGGAGAGAACGCGAATGCCCACTTGCCCGAACAGCTCGTTGATATCCCACAGCTCTCCGGCAATGTTATATTCGCCGATCAGGTTGATATCGTACGGGGTGAGCGGCTCCTCCGGTTCCGCCGTGCCGATGACATGCTCGAACAGCGCATCGCCGGCCAAGCGGTTGCCGAGGTTTTTGTTGCCGAGAAACCCCGGGCTGTTGACGGGAATGACGGGGATGGACCAGCGCTGGCTTTCGCTCTTGCACACCGCCTCCAGATCGTCGCCGATGAGGGCGGTGACACAGGTGGCGTAAACGAACACGGCCGGAGGCGAGTAGCGCTCGATGATCTCGCCGATGGCCCGGCGCAGCTTTTTCTCACCGCCGAAGATGATGTCCTGTTCACCCAGATCAGTCGTCATGCCGAAACGGGAAAGAAAGGGGCCCGAGGACAGGCTCCCCCTCCATTCCCAGCTGTTTCCGGAACAACCGATCGGACCGTGTACGAGATGGGCGGCATCGGCGATGGGAAGCAACGTGATCTGCGCCCCGTCGAAGGTGCATCCGCCTGCCGCCTCGCCCGGCTTCGGACGGGGGCAGGACGGCGGCTTTTTCTGATTTTGCAGGCACTCGCCCTGAGTCATCATTTTTTCATTTAGCAGCACGCCCCATCCCTCCTTGAACATGCGTGTACTTGAAAGCTTCCTACCATTCTCGCTCCAATGGACCGAGACCGCTGTCAGCGAACCGCGTCGAAACTGTGATCCGGTGCCTCGTCGTCCAGATTGTCCAGCAGGGAGTTGACAATGTGAACCAGCACTTGCAGCGCTCCTTGATAGCCGATGATCGGGAAACGGTGCAGGTGGTGGCGGTCGAAGATCGGAAAACCGAAGCGCACGAGCGGTATGCCCGCGTCTTTGGCGGCGTATTTCAGATAGGTGCTACCGATGGCGAAGTCCACCGGCTCGGTCAAGAGCAGGGATCGCATGTGCCACAGGTCCTTGCCTACGTAAACCTTGCCTTCGAGTCCGTAAGGGCTGGCGGCGAGAAGGGCCTTGGCCTCCTCTTCAAAATCGGAGTCGCCGTTGGTGCAGACAATGTGCACCGGCTCAATCCCGACCTCCAGGCAAAAACCGATGAGACCGAGAAGCATGTCCGGATCTCCGGCCATGGCCACACGCTTGCCGTGCAGATACGGGTGGGAGTCCGCCATGGCGTCGACAACGCGGCCCCGCTCCTTGATGAGCTCGGCTGGCACCGGCTTGCCGCTGATCCCACTGATGAGGGAAACCAGCCGGTCGGTGGCGCCGATGCCAATGGGGGCGGAGAAGGCAGCCGTTTGGTGGCCCCAGCTCGCCCCCACGTATTTCATGGTCTTGCTGGTGGAGTACTTTTGCAGGGCAATGGTCGCCGCAGCTGCCGGAGCTTGCTCCACATCCGCCAGCTTTGTCCCGCCGTAGTAGTAGTTGTACTCCCCGTTGGCGGGGGAATCCAGATTGTCACTGTAATCGCCGAGGATGGTGTAGTCCACATCCATCAACGCCAGGAGCCGCTTCAATTCGGCGAAATTCCCCGTGTACGTATCGAAGCCGGCGATGAAATTGATTTTGCCAGAAGGGGTTTTTGCCGCTTCCGGATTACGTTCGCTCAAACAGCTCAAGATGCCCTTCATCATCGCGTCGTACCCGGTGATGTGCGAGCCGATGAAGCTCGGCGTATTAGCGTAAGCCACAGGGAATTCCTGGCTGATCGCCCCTTCGCCTCGGGCATTCCGGATGAACGCCTGCAAGTCATCGCCGATAACCTCCGCCATGCATGTGGTGCTCATAGCGATCATCTCCGGCTTATACAGCGCCGTACTGTTTTGCAGTCCGTCGATCAGGTTGCGCATGCCGCCGAATACAGCTCCGTCCTCAGTCATCGAGGAGGAGACGGCCGGCACCGGCTCCTTGAAATGGCGGGCCAGATGGCTGCGAAAATAGGCGACGCAGCCTTGGGAGCCCTGAACGAAGGGCAGTGTCTTTTCAAAACCGAGACCGGCCAGCACCGCACCTAAAGGCTGGCAGGCCTTCGCCGGGTTGATGACCACGCTAGAACGGGCAAAGTTCTTCTCCTTGTATTCCTCCGTCGCCGTATAGGCGCGGACCTCTTCCACTTTATCCGTTGGACAGGCCAGCTCAAACTGCTTCTTGTTCTCCGCCTGGCGCTTGTACTTCTCTTGCTGGAACAGCGTATTGTGATCCTTAATCGGCAAACGATTCGCCATGTTCCCCACTCCTCTCCCCTTTATCCGCCGCTCAGAACGGCGATTTCAGCAGCGACCACACCGGGCTGTTGATCGCCATATCCATGTCGCGGGCGAATACCTTGAAACCGTCGAAGCCGTGGTAGGGTCCACTGTAATCCCAGGAATGCATTTGCCGGAACGGGACGCCCATTTTGTGATAGACGTATTTTTCCTTAACTCCCGCTCCCACCAAATCAGGCCGCAGTGCGCCTGCCAAATATTCGAGATCGTAGGCGGTAGGGTCGTCGTAGACGATGGTACCTTCCTTCAGATCGGTGAAAGTCCGCTCGTAGTCGTCCTTGTGGGCAAATTCATAGCCGGTGGCGACGATTTCCATGCCCAGGTCCTCATAGGCTCCGATTACGTGGCGCGGGCGCAAACCGCCGATGGCCAGCAGCACCTTTTTGCCTTCCAAGCGGGGGCGGTATTTTTCGATGATCGGATTAATCTCTTCCATATAACGGGTGATAACTTTTTCGCAATTATCTTGAATCGTTTGGTCAAAGCGGGCGGCAATGGCGCGCAGGCTGGCGATGGTTTTGGAGGGACCGAAAAAGTTGTACTCCATACCAGGGAATGCCGTATTGCTCTTCCATCGTCGTGCAGATATAGTTCATGGAACGGTAGCAGTGGATCAGGTTCAAGCGCGACCGGTGGCCGATCATCAACTCGTTCAAGGTGCCGTCGCCCGACCATTGGGAGATGACCCGCAGGCCCATTTCTTCCAATAAAATGCGGGAAGCCCAAGCGTCGCCGCCGATGTTGTAATCACCGATGATGGAAACGTCATACGGTCCCGACTCCGGCAAATCGCCCTTGCCCATGACATGATCGCGGATGGCGTCGTTGGCGATGTGGTGGCCGAGGGATTGGCTCACGCCACGGAAGCCTTCACAGGCCACCGGGACCACGGGGATACCCAGCTCCTTGGTCATTTTCTTGGCAACGGCGTCAATGTCGTCGCCGATCAAGCCGACGGGGCACTCCGACTGAATCGAGATCCCTTTGACCAAAGGGAATAGCTCGACGATTTCGCGGCAGATTTGCTCCAGCTTCTTGTCGCCACCGAAGACGATGTCCGTCTCTTGAAAATCGCTGGTGATTTGCATGGCGCCAAAGGAGCTCACGCCCAGCACCCCGTTCTGGTAGTTGCGCCGGGTTGCCCAGCTGTATTGACCGCAGCCTATAGGACCGTGGCTGATGTGAATCATATCCTTGATCGGACCCCAAACGACGCCCTTCGATCCGGCGTAGGCGCAACCGCGAACGGTCATGACGCCAGGCCGGGATTTGATGTTCGATTTGATCGCGCACTTGCCTGTCGCCTGTTTCTCCGCATCGTTCACTTCAAAATGTTTGGCGCGCTGCTTTCGCGTTTTTTCCGGATAGGCTTCGAGCAACTCCTCGATCACTTTGCCGGGGGATGGGATAACTACACTCATGAACACGAAACCTCCTTTAAATGATGGCGGTCCGGGCTGACCGGCCCTTTGCGCATCGACGGATGTACGACTGGATTGGTGGTTCAGCTGGCCGCTTCTTGAGCCTCTAGCTTCTTGATGGCCGTTTCTTCGTCCTCAATGACGCCGAATTCCATCAACAGATCCTCCAGCTCCTCCATCTCGATGGGAGTCGGAATCGTGAACATGTCGTTATGCAAAATGTTGCCCGCAAGGGTTTCGTATTCTTTTGCCTGTGCGTGTTCGGGGTTGTATTGGGCAACTGTCATTTTCCGCAACTCAGCGTGCTGCACGACGTTGTTTCGCGGCATGAAGTGGATCATTTGCGTATTTAGCCGTTTGGCCAGAGCCATGATCAGTTCATCTTCCCGGTCAGTATTGCGGCTATTGCAAATGAGGCCGCCCAAGCGGACGCCGCCGCTGGTGGCGTACTTCAGAATCCCCCGGGCGATATTGTTCGCCGCATACATCGCCATCATTTCACCAGAGCAGACGATGTAAATTTCCTTTGCTTTATTCTCCCGGATCGGCATGGCGAATCCGCCGCATACGACGTCGCCGAGAACGTCATAGGATACGAAATCCAAATCTTCGTAAGCGCCGTTATCCTCCAGGAAGTTGATCGAGGTGATGATGCCGCGGCCGGCGCAGCCGACACCCGGTTCAGGTCCGCCGGATTCCACGCACTTGATCCCACCAAACCCGGTAGCCACTACGTCCTCCAACTCCAGTTCTTCGACGCTGCCCAGTTCCGCCGCCTTGTGCAGAACCGTTTGTTGGGCCTTCGTGTTCAAAATGAGGCGGGTGGAGTCTGCTTTCGGGTCGCAGCCGACGATCATGATTTTTTGGCCGAATTTGGTAGCCAGTTGGGCTAGCGTGTTTTGCGAAGTCGTGGATTTGCCGATACCGCCTTTGCCGTAGAACGCGATTTGTCTCAATGCCATGAGTAATCATCCTTTCGTAAATTAAAATAGGAAGATAAAAATGATAAAAATTTTGCTCTCAATAGGCCACTTCCGACGGCGACAAAAATGCTGCATAACGCGCGTATTCCTCAGTAAGCCGGTCGATGGATGTTCCCCGCTTGACTGTAACCGGGACGATACCGGCGGCTTTCAACTCCCGCCCCGGCGCATCGCCAATGCCGGAACTGAATAGTAGGGTACAGTCGTGAAGGAGGCGAACCAGGGAGGCGAGGAGTTCCTCCTTGTCGGGAGCGCAATCCGATCGGCCGTTGCAGTACGGCTCGCTCTCCCGCATCTCGATCAGTTGCGCCTTGCCGCCGAGCAGCTCAAAGATGTAAAACTGGCTGGCGTGGCCAAAGTGGCGGTTGACGGTGTTGCCGCCCTCGGAGCATACCGCCGCGCGGACGCCGGTTGCGGAAGGCTTTTCTGCTTGCGGCTGTACCCCGCCGATTTGCGGCGGCAAAGGGCTCGCCTCCGCTGCATGATGGCTGTCTGTGTCAGCGGCAATCCCCTTCTTGCTGGAGCAGCTGACGGTCGGGCAGGCGCCCCCTGCTTTCACGAACCCTTTCGCGTGCTGCGCGTCTTTACCGCTGCCGGGATCGGAGTCGGTCAACAGTCCGACGGCATCGGCGCGGCACTGTCGGCAATGAGTCATAACGGAGATCCGCTCCCCGCACAAGCGGCGGGTCTTCTGCAACATTTCGTCGGAAGGGGCTCCGATACCCAACTTCGTAAAGCGAGAGCCTTCGACGGGAATATGCGGCATCACGTTATGCAGCACTGCGCCCAGCTTGCGCACCACCGCGGAAATCTCGGGAACATGGGTGTCGTTCACGCCGGGGATGAGCACGGTATTGACCTTGCAGGTAATCCCGGAAGCGACGGCAGCTTTCAAGCCTTCCAGTTGGCGGAAAATCAGCAGTTCGGCAGCCCGGCGGCCCCGGTAGGACACGCCGTTCCAAAATACCCGGTGATAGATGTGTTGACCGATTTCCGGGTCTATAGCGTTGATGGTCACGGTCAGGTGACTGACGCCGGAAGCGATGATTTCATCAAGATGGTCGAGGAGCGCCAAACCGTTGGTACTGAGGCAAAGGTGGGCGTCCGGCAGTGCCTCGGCTGCGCCGCGGAATGTTTCGAAAGTCCGCTCGGGATTGGCAAGAGGATCTCCCGGTCCGGCGATGCCGATGACCGATAGTTGGGGCAGCCGTGCGGCCGATTCGGCAACGTGCCTCACGGCATCGCAGGGCTTAAGCACCTCGCTGGTGACGCCCGGTCGGCTTTCGTTGGCACAATCGTACTTGCGATAGCAGTAATTGCAGCTGATATTGCACTTGGGGGCGACCGCAAGATGCATTCTGGCGTAAACGTGCTGAGCCTCTTCCCCGTAACAAGGATGCCGATTCGGCACAGCGGCGCCGCCTGCAGAACGTTTATTCGCGGAAACTGCGAATGAGTGGGTCAGAGTCATCGGTCAGGGTCACCTCCTTTATTTGTGTCATATAACCTGACAAAACATCTTATATTTAGCCCTATCATACTGTCGCACAAGAAAAACAGTCAATAATTGTAAGGGTTTACTTTCCCTGTTTAACAGAATAGCCATATTAGGTGTTATGTTTTGTAACATTAGTCTCACATGTTATCGTTTACTTTTCTGTTTCCCCTCCTTATTTTCACCTCCGTACTCGCCCTTCCACGAAAAAAAACCCCGGAAGCTTTTGCTTCGGGGCATCAACATGTGGCGATTATGGAATGCGCAAAATCGTCTTCTCCCCTCTCACAATCGAGGCCAGACGTTAATTTCGGATATGCATCGCGTTATCTGCAAGTTCCTTTTTGGTTTGTCCAGGAATGGTCAAAACACCGCTTATGATGAAAACGGCCAACGAGCCTGCAAAACATATGGCCGTAAATATTCCCACAGCCGAAAACCCGTTAAATGCCGCATAAAGCAAGCCTGCGATCCAAGATCCGAGTGTGGTTGCAGCGTACATAACAGAATTGGCCAAGCTTGAAATCGTCCCCCGGATCGCCGGATTCAAAGAAGTCAGACGTCCCATCATAAGCGGAAAGGCGATGCCCAAAACGGCAAAGATTAGAAAGTAGGTGCCTGCAACAGCCGAAACCGCCGGCAAATGAGGCAACACGATAAACCCCGCAATAAGAACAGGAATACTCACAGCCATTGTACGGAAGACATTCAGCTTTTGGATCACGTACGCACTGCTCATGCTCCCGACCAAATTTCCCAGCCCCAGAAAAATCATCACGTACCCTACTTGGTCAATGGAAAGGTGAAAGCGGTCCGTCATCCATTTTCCAATAAAAGCAAAGGCAGCAAAATTCCCGAGTTGAAAGATGAAATAAGCCGAGAAAGCTTTCTTTGCTTTACCGCTTGTGAGCAATGGAGCGTATCTTTTAAATAGTAAAGGCCTGGACCTTTGATCTTGATCCGGTTTCATATCGGGCATGACAGTAAAGATCGCTATCGCCAACAACAACGAGCACCCGCCAATTGCAAAAAATGGGTACGACCAATGGGTTGCAGCAAGTAAGCTTCCAATAGGCACCCCAAGCGCTTGAGAAACGGCCAGGCCGGCGGACGCGATCCCCAATATTTTTGTGATCTTCGGGGCAGGAAAGAGAGCAGGGATGGCGGCCCAAACTTGCGGGGATGTAAACGCTGCGCTAACACCGGCTAAAAAGCGGAACAAGAACATCGACCAAAAACCTGTGGCAAACCCGCATAAAATGGTTGATACCGAGAAGCAAACCATGCCGTAAAGCATTACCTTTTTTCGATCCCATCCATCCGAAAGCGGCCCGGCAACCAATGCGAAGACGGCATAACCTAAAGCATAGGCCCCTATCATCCAACCGGAAAATTTGGTCGAAATATGAAACAGGCTTTGAAGAGTGGGAATGAGCGGCGAAATCAAAAAAGTATCCGTACCGATAACAAACATAATCAGGAAAAATAATCCCGCTACTTTGTTCATTTTCCGTCACCTCTGATCTTAGTTTTATAGTTCGACAATTATTGAACTAATGAATAAAAAAAAGGGATTTCCTTCTACAATGTATCCAGAAATCCGGGCAAATAGGTTTGAAAGGTTTCCAAATCGATAGTCATGTACTTCGTTTGTGCTTCTTTTCGTACCTTTATTAATTTCGCCTCCCTTAACGTACGAAAGTGATAAGAAGTATTTGATTTTGAAGTATCGCAAATGTGCCCCACTTCTCCGCAGTTCATCTCTTTTTTATTAATGTATAACGTTCGTATAATTTCCAATCTGGTTTCATCGGCTAATGCCTTGAAAATTTTGACCCGTTGCTCATGATTTAACGCTTCTTTTTCAGTAGTCATAAAACCATTGTACTAAATAAAATGGTAAAATCAAGTAAAGATTATCTGGGCAGCTCCAGATGCTGACGGTATGATAGAAAAGAGGCAACATTTTGGAACACGGGTTGGAGGAAAAACCATGAAGATCAACCGTCAGCTCGGCATCCTGCTGCATTTGCTGACCTACGGACGAACGACCGCGCAGGAATTGGCGGGAAAATTCGAAGTGTCGCCTCGAACGATTCGGCGGGACATGGAGGACTTGTCGCTGGCTGGCATCCCCATCTTCACATCCCAAGGCGCCGGCGGCGGGATCGGCCTGATGGAAGGGTATGCCTTGTCCCGAATCTATTTGAGTGAAGAAGAGCGGGGGTTGCTATTGACTCTGCTGTCCAATCTCTCACACTCCCAGGACATCGGAACAGCCGGAATATTAACGAAGCTGAGCGCCCTGTTCGGCCCGAGTCCCCGGGAGGAATGGCTCCGGGTCGATCTCGGTGGCTGGGGCAGCCGCCGGACCAGCCAAATCTTCGTCGAACTGCGGGATGCCATCTGGCAGCGCAGGCTGATCCGCTTCGATTATTATGGAATGGATGGCTCAACCGAAGGCCGATTGGTGGAGCCCATGATACTATTGTACCGGGGAAGCTCCTGGTATCTGTGGGGTTGGTGCCACGAACGCGGCGATTACCGGCTGTTCCGTCTATCCCGGATGGCCTCTCTCGAAGTGCAGAAGGAAATCTTCGACCGCCGGAAAGACAAGCCGGACGATTTCCCGAATGTGTTTCCGCCAGCCATGACGCCGGCTCCTGCCGCTGCAACCACCCCAAACACTACCGCGTCGCAGCCGGTTACCAACCCTCTGCGGTACGACTCTGGCGCCCCATCGCTTCATTTGCTGTTCCACCCTTCCACCTCCACCCGCTCCCGCATTTGGGACCTTTTTGATCCCGAAGAGATCAGCACTCTGCCGGGCGGCGAAGTGGAGGTGAAAAGCAGCTGGCCGTTGGGCGAATGGGTCTTTTCCACCCTGCTCACCTTCGGTTCCGAGCTTGTCGTCATCTCGCCCGAGTCCTTGCGGGAACGGATCAAAACCGAAGCCGTCAAAATCTTTTCCCGCTATGCAGAGGAACCGGACAGACTGTTGTCCTCTATGGATGTCTATACTAAAGACATTCCAATGAGGAGAGTGAATGAGAAGATGAGTCAAGAAATGAAAGTATGCCAAAGCTGCGGTATGCCCCTAACCAAACCTGAGGATCATGGGAAAAACGCCGACGGTTCCGTAAACGGAGATTACTGCCATTATTGCTGGAGCGAGGGAGCCTTCACAACCGAGGAGACCATGGAGCAGATGATCGAGTCGTGCATCCCCCACGTATCCAACAACAATCCGTTTCCAAACGCGGAAAGCGCACGAGCTGCCATGAAGGAACAGTTCCCCAAATTGAAGCGCTGGGCGAACGTCAAACAGGCTTAGCATGAAACGGGCCAGAAGCACTCCATCCGGGAGTTGCTCTCTGGCCTTTTTTTGCGAGGAATGGCCCCGGGTTCAGATTAGCGAAAAGGCCTCGGCCATTCCCGCAGAGGGATCTGGGGGCGGAACGTTTTCGAGGAAATGATGGATTTCATGCGGGATTTCTCTTACTACGAAGGGTTGAATGGGGAAAATGTTGGATATCGTGCAGGATTCTTCTCCTCGAAGGCGACTGCAAGCCTATAATTATGCCCTTTATCCAACATTAGGTGCTTTCGAGGGCAGCCAACGATCAAATGATGCATAAAATCCAGCATTTCGGCACGGAACCTCCATTAAAAGCTAAGCCCGAGGTCAATAAAGACCCCGGGCTTCTTTTTCCTCTCTGTCCGCTATTCGACGGCGATCCACTCCAAAGCCAGGGGGCCGGCAGCGGCCTTGACAAAGGTCCGGCAGGGACCGGGCGGCAATGTGGCGCTCACCACGGCAGAAACGGTTTGCCAGGCAGCACCGGTCACTTCAATCCGTGTCTCTCCCCGTTCCCCGGCCGCAATTTCCACCACCGCATTTCCGTCAGGAGCCCAGACCCGCAACGTTACCCGCCGCAATCCAATACCGCCCGAGTCCGGCTTCACTTCGTACGCCAGCCAATCTCCCGTCTCCAGTCGCACATGCATCCATTCATCCGGCTGCCACCCTTCGCCCCGGCCATGCTGAAAGTTGGCTTTCTCTCTTTTGCTATCCGTAAACCGGATGTCCGTGCCGTCCTGCTCCCGAAACCCTAAACCGCTTCTTCCTTTGCTGCCCACACCGTAGCTAACTCCTTCGCCATGATAGCCGTAAAAAACGGCGGGAATCCGCACAGGCGGCCTGAACATCAAAGCGTTCACAACCTGGGGATGATAGGTGCAGTTTTCGAATTTTAAATTGTGCAAATAGTCGGCCAGAATCCGCTCCGCTTCCGCTTCGCCAGGTTTCTCTCCGCCCTCCAGATAGTCGACCAGCTTGTACCAACCGTCCGGCATGGCGACGGAGCAGGGCGAGTTGACCGTAGCGAGCTTTTTCCATGTCCAAAAATTCCAGTGGATGTCGTGATCCTCATACAGCCGGAAGGCTCCCAAGTACCATTCGATGTTGTTCTCTCCGCCTTCGCCCATAAAGATGGGCACGTTCCACTCGTCCCGCTTGTCCAGGTATTTTTGAATGCTCTCCGTGTCCGGACTGTTCCAGTACTTATGGAATTGGAGCATCAGGTTGTCGTCGATTTTTTCGTCGAAAATAGACCAATCTGTCGCCCAGTGCACGCCTTCCAGTATGATCATATGACGGTCATCCACCTCGCGGATAGCCCGGACGATGTCCTTGTACAGGGGCATTACCCGGTCATTGTACATGGAAAACCATTCTGGCAGCGGCTCGTTCAGTAGGTCGTAGCCGGCAACGATCCATTCGTCCTTATATCGTTCAGCCAGCATACGCCAAAGCTCGACCGTTTGCCGCCGATAGGCCTCATCCAAGAACAGCTCCGGCTGATTGTCCCGGGAATCGTCGATATTCGTGCCGGTCTGCCCTCCGGGTGCTCCGTGCAGATCAAGCACGACGTACAGCTTATACGTCCGGCACCAGCCGATGAGACGGTCGAGAATAGCGAGATGCCCTTCATGATACCGTCCCGATTCGCCACCATATAAAAAGCGGAAATTGATCGGCACCCGCACGGAGTTGAACCCTTCCTCGGCCATGCGCTGGATATCCGGCTCCGCGATATAGGCATCGTAATACGTCTCCCAAAAAGCTACATCTTTGTCCTCACCGATCAGCTCCCGGATCATCGCCTCAATCCGGCGAGGACGGTCTCCCGCGTCCGGGAACCGCCACATGTAGCCTTCGGGCAGCAGCCAGCTTCCCAAGCCTACTCCGCGCAGCAAAATCTCCCGCCCGCTGCCATTTACCAGCTTGCGGCCATCTGCCCTAAGAAAACCGTCTACGTCCCTTTCTCTCCTGCTGTCCAAGCGTATCCTCCTCATATCCTATTGTCATATTTTGGTTGCCGCCTCCGTGGCGGTTCGTTATAATGCAAGCACCGTCATATAAGAGGGATGCTTCTCGTTAAGGGGGATGTTCATGAAATCTGCACTTACGCAATCCGATGTCGAAAATGGTTTACGGCAATTAGGCATTCGGCCGGGAATGACTCTGGAAGTCCACAGTTCTTTGCAGAGCTTTGGTCATCTCGAAGGTGGTGCGGAAGCTTTAATAGATGCCCTCATGCAATCCGTCGGAAACGAAGGGGCCATTGTCATGCCCTCTTTCCGCCTTTCAAAAGATCTGCAGCTTACCGAAGAGGACAGAAAGCTTGGCTTAACGGTCAAAATACGGATTCTCGATGAAGATGAAGAAGAAAGCGGCATGGGCGTCGTTTCCGATACCTTCCGAAAAAGATCCGATGTACGGACAGGAGAAGGGATTTTTCGCGTATCAGCTTGGGGTAAAGATGCGGACAAGCACTCTTCCTCCGGTTTCCAGCACCTCATTGATCATGATGGTTGGGCGCTTCTTCTGGGAGTGGATATATACAGGTTATCGAGCATGCATTACGTAGAAGATATCTTGCCCGATGCCATACGCGGGAAGTTTCAGCCTTCCCCTGAAGCCCGCATTCGCTATCCGGAAAACCGGTGGTTTATTGAAGCATGGCAGCCCGATGTGAAGCCATGGTACACCATCCAAGAGACCGCGTACGAAAAGGGGTTCATAACGGATGGACGAATCGGTGATGCGAAATGTATGCTTCTCAAGGTTCGGCCTGTTATTGGACTTTACCGCCAGGCCTTACAGATTAACCCCTTTGAGCTGTATGGTTTAAAATAACAGCCTCGCTTTTACCTTTGCCCTCTTTCCATCCCTATCCCTTCACGGCGCCTTCCGCAATGCCATTCAAGATATACTTCTGCAAAAGCAGATAAAACACAATGACGGGCAGCATCGCCATAACGAGAGAGGAAAGAATGGCAGCCCAATCGTTATTCCCATACTGGCCGAACAGCATGTTGATGGACAGCAGCAGCGTGTACGAATCGCTGTCCGTCAGCATCAGAAGCGGCAGCAGGAAGTCGTTCCACATCCAGAGCAAGTTCAGAATCGCCGTCGTCGCCGTAATCGGCAGCAGTAGCGGAAAAATAACGGCGAAAAACAGCCGGAACTCCCCGCAGCCGTCGATGACCGCCGCTTCGTCCAGGTCCCGCGGGATGGATTTGACGAACCCGTGGTACAGGAAGATGGCGAAGGAAACCCCAAGCCCGATGTAAATCAGGCCGAGTCCGACAAGAGAGCCTTGAATGGACAGCTCTTTGGCGATCTTGGTCAACGTGATCATGACCGAGTGGAACGGAATGAGCATGGACAAGACGAACAGTCCGAAGAGAAAGCTGCTTAGTTTCCCCGGCGTCCGGGACAGCTTGTAACCGGCCATCGCCGCAAACAGGATAATACCCGTGAGCCCAATACCCGCGATAGCTGCCGTATTCCGCAGGCTGCGCCAGAAAGCGATCTTATGGAAAGCATCGCCATAGTTGCCGAATTCAAAGCGCGACGGAATCGCGAGAATATTGTTGAGCATGGCGCCTTCGGTCTTCAAGGAATTGAGCACGCCCATATAGATGGGGAACAAGGTGAAGACCGCGCCGGCCAATAGAAAGAGGAAGATGCAGGCCGATGTGAACCGACTGCTAAGCTTTGCCCGGCTCATGCTTCCACCTCCCGCTTCTTCATGACGGCCAATTGAATGAGGGTAATCACCATGACGATCAGGAAGAGGACGATCGCTTTAGCGCTGGCATAGCCATACCGGTTGCTCATGGAAAACGCCTCTTCATAGATGTTGAGGGCAATCACTTGAGTCGCTCTCCCCGGCCCGCCCCCCGTCAGCGCGAATACCGCCTCGAAAACCTTAAACGAGCTGTTCAGCGTCAGGAAAAGACCGATGGTAACCGCCGGATAAATCATCGGCAGCGTCACATGCCGGAATGTCTGCCACCCATTGGCACCGTCGATAGCCGCCGACTCCTTGATATTGGCGGGAACGCCTTGCAAGGCGGCGATGTAGATGACCATCACATAGCCGACGCCGGCCCATAAGGACAAAATCAAGATGGCAATAAAAGAAGACGACGGCTCCCCGATCCAGGAACGGTCCAGGAAGGTTAACCCGGTATGCCCGGCAATGTAAGGCAGCACTTTCGTGAAGATAAACAGCCACATAAAACCGCCGATAATCAAGCTGATCATGTTCGGCATGAAGAACACGGTCCGGAAGAAAGCTTTACTCCGCCGCCGGGTTTCGATCAGCACAGCCAAAAGAATGGCCAAAACATTTTGCAGCACGACCATGCAAACGACATATTTTAACGTAAACCAGATCGCTTGAAGAAAGTAGGTGTCATCCGTGATCGCTTCGATATAATTAGCGAATCCCACCATGCGATAGTGGGGATTCACTCCGTTCCAATCCGTCAGGCTGTACCAGACCCCGCCAAAGGCGGGGGCCAGCACAAACACGGCATAGAAAAGCAGGGCGGGGAACACGAAGGCGAGCAGAATGACCGTTCGTTTCGTTCGATTTCTCAAACTCATAGCTTTCACTCCCGGTCAACCGTTGCCGGTCTATTATTTTGCCGCCGCTTTGACTGCGTTCGCCCATGTTTTATCCATTGTCTTGATGAATTGCTCCTTGCTCACCGCCTTGGCATAGTAGCTTTGCAGCTGCTTCGCCTGCTCGTCGGTAACGCCGTTGGGCAGCTTCAAATCTTGATAAGCTTTGCCCTGGGAAACATAGGTCATCGCTTCATCGACCCATGGGAAGGACTTGTAGGTATGGATCGAGGAGATCGGATTGAATTTCAGCTCTTCGAAAAAGGCCGACGAATCCTTGTCGTCCAGCATATAGTTGAGCAGATCGAGAGCGACATCCTTGTTTTCGCTGGCAGGCGAGACTGCAAGGGAGGTTGAGGAAGAAAGGTTGATCATCGTGCCCTTGGGATCGTTGCTAACCGGCAGCGGCGCGACGCCGAATTCCATGTCCGGATTCGCCTTCTGGATCGATTCCGCCATCCACGGGCCCTGCACCCACATGGCCGCCTTTCCGTTAGCGAAGTCGGTGGAGCCGGCTGCGCTGCCCACTTCAAAGGGCTTGGCGCTTCCGTTTTTCATGATCAGGTCGATGATGTTGAAAATATCCGCCACGTCGGCGTAGGATGCTTCGCCTTTGTTCATTTTCTCCACCCAATCCGGATGTTCGGAATTCACGACACCGCCGAGGGAAAGAGCCGTCATCAGCTGCGGCACCCACGATTCCTGGAAAGCCAATTCAAAAGCCGGGATCTTGTTCGCTTTCAACTTCTCCACGACGGTTTTCATTTCATCCAGCGTTTGCGGCGGGGTCAGTCCCAGATCGGCGAAGATTTTCTTGTTGTACAGATAGCCCCAGGACAGGCTTTCCAGTGGCAGTACCGAAACTTTACCGTTGTAAGTCACGGTCTGCTTCACGCTGTCGAACAGCTTGCCGATGGCCGGCTGATCCGACAAATCGCTCAAATAACCTGCCGCTTCGTATGTGGGAATATCGTTGGCGTGGATGGCGAAAACGTCGGGTGCATCATTGGAAGCCAACCGGGTCTGGAGAATCTGGGTGGCCTGGTCCGAATTGGGCATTTCCAGCTTGATGGTGACGTCGATATTCTTCTCCGCAAGCTCTTTGGCCTTAAACTGCTCGAAATACTTGTCAAACTGATCCTTGAACCGGGGAAGGGTCAAGAACACCTTGAGCTTGACGACCCTGGGCGGTTCCGCTGTCGCCTTCTCCGTTGCCGCCGGTTTGGTTTCGGTAGCTGACGGCGCCGTGGTGTTCTTCGCCGTGTTCTCCGCTTTGTTCCCAGAGCTTCCGCTTCCGCACGCCGCCAAAATCGACAGCATCAAAATCATCAAAAATGTCAGATTCAGCGCTTTCCTCATGATTGGTACCCCCTATGGTTTAGTTGCACCCTCAGTATAAAGAAAGCGGTTGCAGGGTTCATTCGAGGATATTAGCCTTTTCTTTTGCATCATATTGATGTTCAGTCCTTTCGCAGCTCTCCGGGAGTAAACCCGAAATGCTTCTTGAACACCCGGTAAAAGTAGGCGATATCCGCATACCCCGTCAGCTCCGCCGCATGCTTGATGGACATCCGGTCCGCCAAAATCAAGTCCCGGGCTTTCTCCATCCGTTTCCGCTGGATCGCGTCGGAGACGTTTTCCCCTGTCCCCCCCTTGTAAGAGCGGCTCAAATGCTCCTTGCTTACGGAAAACTGGTGTGCAAGAGTCTCCAGAGAGATCGCTTCGAGATAGTGCCGGTCGATATACGCCGCCACCTCGGAGATGGACAGTCTCGCTTTGCTCTGGCGAATCTCCTGAATGGCGAGCAGAGCCGCCTGCAGGATTCGTCCAACCTCTTGGGCCGCTTCGGGGACAGAGGCTTGCGCTTCTATCCGCGGCTGTATGTCCTCGTGCCCTTCCACAACCTGCTCCAGCGTTAGAGAAACGGACGCCAAGTACTCCTCCAGCAGCATTTTATAGTCATAGGCAATCTTGCTGGGGATTCCGGCTAAAGCATCGGTTCCTTTCAGCGCCTGCTCCAAATAAGTGCCCATAGATTGAAAAAGAGCAGGAATGGCCTGCGCGTTCAGTTCCAGCATGTAGCCATACACCGTTTTACGATAGGCGGCATACCGCTCCAACACTGCCGTATCAAGCTGTACAGGAGGCGTATGTCGGGACGCGGATGCGGTCGTGGATTGCCCGGCGGCAGCCTCGGCATCGAGCCGGCTTACGCATTGAACCAGCGAGGCGTTCAACTCGTCCGGATCGATGGGCTTGAGCAAATAATTGACCGCCCGGGACTTGATCGCCTGTTGGAGGTAAGCGAAATCGTCGTACCCGCTCATGACGACAATTTTGACGGTGGGAAAATGTTGGTTCATCGCCTGCAGCAGCTCGACTCCCTCTAACCCGGGCATCCTCATATCGGAAACGACGATTTCCGGACGCAGCTCCTCTATAAGCCGCAATCCCTCCCGGCCGTCCTCCGCCTCTCCCACAACGGCAAGCCCCAACCCCTTCCAATCTCCAAGAGAGCGCACGACCTGTCTGGACCACGGCTCGTCGTCAATAATCAGTACGTTATACATCAGGATTGCCTCCTTTTCCTATCATCCGCTTTTCTGTAGCGGGAAACGCCAAAACCATAAGCGTTCCGCAATCCGGTTTGCTGAACAGACGCAACCCGTACTTTTCTCCGAATTGCAGCTTGATTCGCCCGTCGACGTTTTTCAACCCGATGCCCTGATGCCGTTTCGGCACGCTGCCCGGTTCGGCCAAGCTGCTGCTTCCGCTCTCCGTTTTGCCTTTCAGTTCTCCACGGACCTGATCTAAGCGCTCAAGGGGCATACCCACGCCGTTATCCTTGATCATGACGACGATGAGTCGCCCGATTTTTTTGATAACAAGAGTTAGGTACCATGCGCCTTCTTTTCGCTGCAAGCCGTGTTCGAAGGCATTTTCCACGAGGGGCTGCAGAATGAACTTGGGCAGCTCGCTCGTTAGCGCCTCCTCCTCCACCGACACTGCCGTTTTGCACCGGCCGGCAAAACGCTGCTCCTGGATAAACAAATAGTTGCGGATATGCGCTAACTCGTCACCCAGCGTGACCTTGTCGCCTCCCGTGCTGATGGAGTAGCGCAGAAGATCGCCGATGACCCGGGTGATCCGGTAGATCTCGGGAGCGTCCTTCGCCAGCGCCATGCCGCCAATCAAATTCAGGGAATTGTTCAGAAAATGCGGATTGATCTGGGCTTGCAGGGCGAGAAGCTGGGCATTTTTCACGTCGATTTCCCGCTGGTATTCATGCTCGATCAATTCCTTGATGCGCTGGATCATCGAGTTGTAGCCATGCTGCAGCAGGCCGATTTCATCGAAGCTTTGCACGGATTCCATTTCCGCGTTTTGAATATGCGCCATTCTCATCGTGCGGGCAAGGCTGATGATGGGGCGGCTGAACCTGAAGGAGAACCAGATGGACAGGACGATGGAAACCAAGGCGAACAGCCCGCCGGTCAGGATGCCGGCGCGGATGGTGGGCAAGGCGCTTTTCGCGATCACGGTCTTTGGAATCGCTTTCACAACTGTCAGTTGTCCATCCCCGATACGTTCCATGAAGATCAAATACTTATCGGTTTGCCGGAACACCACACCCAAATCGGGCAGCTTCGTGTTCCTCAGCTGACTCAGTACTTCATCCGAAGCGACGTGCGGCGTTGAACCGGAGAGCAGCTCCCCTTCGTCATTGGTCAGGAAAACCGAACTTTCCGGCTCCGATTTGAGGATACGGCTGACCTCTTTCCATACATCCCCGTTGATGCGGACCGCTATTCCTCCGGTCAGCTTTTTATCGGGAAACCGGTTGATGCTGTGAAACGCGTAGACATCATCCTCCGATTGCTTGAAATACATGCTGATCGGCTCGCGGCTCACCCGGCTCCAGGCTCCGGATTCAATGTCCAGCTCTGAAATGGTGCCACTGTCCGCATAGCTGACCGACATCGCCCTTTTGCTGGCATGGCTGTACAGCGTCAGCTTGTCGATCTTGCGAGCATAGGAGAAGAAGGAGGCGGTCAGTGTTTCCCGCAAGGCGGTATGGGTCTGGAGCTGAACACCTACGTCGGCGTCATCGAACTCGCTGTCCAGCCGGCTCATCAATTGCTGGTTGATTTGCAGCGTGTAGAATAGCAGGTCGATCTGGTCGATAAGCTCGTTCAAGTATTGCTCCGCCCAAAGCATGCGGGACTGATTTGCGCTGATCAACTCTTTTTCTACCGATTGCCGCGTGTTGGACGTGGCGATCCAGGTCACCATCACGACGGGAAGAGTGGTCAGGCAAATCATCAGGAGCATGAGGCGAAACCGCAGGCTGACTCGCTTCATAGGACGACATCCCTTTTTCGTAGAGTGCTTACTTTTAGAATAGTACGGATTAAAAGTTTCGAAAGTGAACCTTATTGATCAGCACTATTGTACAATATTGATCTTTTACGACGTTAGGAATTGTTGCTGGAATTGTTTAACGTCCTGGACCGTAGTCTACTCGTCTAAACAAAGAAACCCGCAGTCTTGTGAAAGACGCGGGTTTTTCCACTGTTGAGCGGTCCGGATTGGGCCGCTTATTTCTTCTGCTTTTCCGGAAATCCGCTCAAAAAGAATTGCATCGTGCGGTCGGTGGCGCATGGTATGTGCTCATGGCCGTAGTCCGGGTAGATGACCAACTGCTTGGGCGCGGTCATCTTATTGTACGCTGCGAACTGGGTGGATGGCGGACATACGGTATCCATCAACCCGACGAACATCAGCACGTCGCCACGAATTCTCTCTGAGAGGAATTGAAGGTCAATGTAGCCTAGCTTCTCGAAGACTTCATCCTCCCTTTCATGGAGCGGATCGAAAAACCTGAAATACGTGCGGAGCTCTTGATAAGCGTCCTTTGCCAAATCCATCTCCCAGGTCCGCTTGTAATCGCAAAGGAACGGAAATACGGGGGCCAGCTTTTTGATCCGCGGCTCCAGTGCCGCGCAGGCGAGGGTAAGCCCGCCGCCTTGGGAACCGCCGGCTGCATAGATCCGCTCCGGGTCCACCTCCGGCAGGCTGAGAGCGATGCCCGCCAACTGGGCGGTATCCAGATAGATATGCCGGAACAGCAGATTGTCCGGATGGTCGTCCAAGCCCCGAATGATATGGCCATGATGGGTGTTCCCTTTCACATGGCCCGTATCCTCGGACATTCCCCCTTGGCCGCGGCAATCCATGGCCAAAACCGAAAAGCCCAGGGATGCATACGCCAGCTTTTCGCTCCAATCCCCCGCATTTCCCGTATAGCCATGGAACAGGACTACGGCCGGATGAGGAGCTGTACTGATCTTCGGCCTAGCGTACTTGGCATGGATGCGTGCCCCGCGGACGCCGGTAAAATAAAGATCGAAGCATTCGATACCCGGGGTTTGGAAGGAGCTTGGCACCAGCTCTACCTGCGGGTCGACGGCGCGCATTTCCTTGATGGCCCGGTCCCAATAAGCATCGAAATCTGCGGGACGCGGGTTTATTCCTTTATACTCGTTCAACTCTTTCAGGGGCATGTCCACTAACGGCATTTACTGATCGTCCTTTCGTATAAGCTTGATCGTGATCGAATTCCAAACCTACAAACCTGCTCTGCCAGCAGACTCACGTATCGGCCGCAACCACCGGCTGAATAGGAAGGCATAAGGTAACCGTCGTCCCCTTGAACTCCTCGCTGTCAATCCGAAGCTCCAAAGGATCGCCATAATAAAGGCGAAGGCGCTGATACACGTTTATCAAACCGACGCCGCTGGAGCGTTTTACGATCCCTTTAACGGGAGTAGGCAGCGGTTCGGTATCCATCCGGAACGACTCCTTGATCTTCGCCAACTCCTCGCCGCTCATGCCGATTCCATTATCCGCAACGGAAAGGATCAGCCGGTTGTCCGCCGCTTCGGCGGTTATCGTAATATCGCCGTTTTCATGTAAGTCCTCGATGCCGTGCTGGAGCGCGTTCTCGATGATCGGCTGCAAAATGAACTTGAGCACCGGGATGCGCATCGCCGACTCGTCCAACTGCCACCTAACAGTGAACTTGCTCTGGAACCGCAGCTCCTGAATGGTCAAATAATTGCGGGCGTGTTCGATTTCCTCGGCAAGGGGCACGACTTCGCCGCCAGTATTGATCGTAAACCGGAATATTTTTGCCAAGGAGTTCACCATCGTACTGACCTCCGTAGCGCCATACTGCCTAGCCCGCATATTGATCGCTTCCAAGGTGTTATAGAGGAAATGCGGATTGATTTGCTGTTGGAGCATGCCGAGCTCCGCCTTCATCCGGGAGGTGATCAGTACCTTCTCGCGGATTTGCTTATTGATGTTCTCTTCCATGAGCTCATGGATTTGCTCGAGCATTTGATTGAAGCTCGCCACGAGGCGGCTAATCTCATCTCGCGGGCTTTCGCCCTGCTCCAGCTTAATGGGAAGCAATTCCTCCTTCTCCACCGCTTTCTTCAACCGTTCGATGGGTTTGACCAATAGCGACAGCATATTCCACATCAGCGCCAAAATGATCAGGATAATCATGACGATGAGCAAAATAAACCGGAGGAACATGCTGTTCATCTTTACGTACATGTCGTCGATGGTCATGAACATGTAAGCCGACCAGCCGTTGATTCCGATCTGGCGATGGACGATCACCTGATAGCTGCCCTCCACTTTGCCGCTTACGGCATCCTCCGCTTTTTCGCCGCCAACTGCCCATTGGTGGCTTGCCGCTTCCCGGAACCCGTCGGATGACGTATTGGAATAGACGAACCGCCCCGATCCATCCAGCATGACGAAGCTCATTTTGCGGTCTGACGTGACATAGGAGAAGGCGTCTTCCTTGAGGACAACCTGCAGATAGGCATCCGTCGTTTTACCGGGCGTCGCCGAAGGAACGGACAGCTTCTTGATCAGCATAAGGGAGGGATGCCCGTAAACATCCTCTTGGCCGGATACCCATATCATTTCCTCCGGCTGCAAGCCGTCCAGCAGATCGGCATCGATGGACGACAGCTTGAATAGCGTCAAGTTATTGTAGAAAACCGACGAGTAGCGGGCTACCTTCCCGATATCGTACAAAACGAAATAGGAAATATCGCTTAACCCGGGGTAGCTGGCCACCTTGAAATCATCCATATTCTCCATGTAGGAATAGGGAGAAGTCAGGTTCGTAAAGCGGCTGTCCGTTGACAATCGGTT
This sequence comes from Gorillibacterium massiliense, assembly GCF_000455485.1. Classification (GTDB taxonomy): domain Bacteria; phylum Bacillota; class Bacilli; order Paenibacillales; family NBRC-103111; genus Gorillibacterium; species Gorillibacterium massiliense. Next base: position 26,460 of record NZ_CBQR020000141.1, on the reverse strand, counting down.
CGTCAAATTCTCGTATCGTTCCATCCGGTCGCGAAGCTCTACCGAGAGATGGTTGGAGGATTCCACCGATAAATCGATTGCCTTGTTGAAAACATCCTTATACATCATGTACCCTTGCATCCCGACAGCCAAAAGGACGGGAATGAGCACGGAGGACAGGAGCAAAAACAGGATCTTCCCCCTTATGGAAAACCGGGATAGCTTCCCTTCCACAAACTTTTCTTCGGGAATGCGCAGAAAATCAAGATCATTGCCTTTCTTCCATACATACCTCGCCAGCATCTGGAACGGATACATAATTATGTTGGCAAGCCTGAATGCAATCAAGAAGCTGACCAGGAGCGTACATACGAAAAATCCAATATATACGTTCATCGATTTCTGGCCCCACGGCGAGTCGTTTTTCATCCGTTCGAAAAAAACGATGTTCAGCCCGTACGGGGAGACGGATACCGTCCTAGCTTTATAATTGCCTTCGATCTGCTGCTCCCACTGGGAATAGCCTCCTTCGATCCGCTGAACTGCCGCAGCCAGGGCGCCCTTATTCGGCAGGTTTGACCAAAGAGTCTGCCGGTTTTCGTCCAACACGCCGACATAACCGTCCCATATGCTAGGTGAGGGCAACTCAGCCGATAAGATACGTTCATCAAGCACAATAACGGACAGAACATTCAAGTAATTTACGCCGTTGTTGATGATCAGATGCCCTTCGATTCGCTTGGCGAATGCATTTAACCTCAACCACGCGTCATCGGGGATAATCTTCCGATTTTCCATGAGGATATCCGTCAGCATGCCGACCGGTATATACGCGGGCATATTGTAATACCGGGTAAACGAATCGAGCAAACCTGCGTTCTTCAGTTCATCGATCCATGGAATTTCGCTGCTCGGAATCGGCTCACCGTTTGAGATGATCTTGCCGAAATTCATCTGGTTGACATTTTCCCCGATAAAATAAATCTGGTCCACCATCCCCGGCGGCAGGTGCAACTGCTCGAGGCGCGAATTCAAATCACTTCTGGCCTCGTTTTCTTCTTCGGGAGAGCGCAGACTAAGAAAGGTTCGCGCGTAATTAATGAAATCCAGGGATTCGAGCTGCACGGCAAGGGAATTCATTTCGTTCAGCTTGGATACGATCTGGCTTTCCACGTGCTTGGTCAAATTCTGCTCGGAAGCCCGCTTGATTTCGGAACCGATATCCCGGGTGCTCCAATAGCTGATGCCGATCAATGCCGCCTCGGACAGCAGCGTCAGCAGCAGCGCAATGAATACAAGACGATTGCGGTGGTAGCGGAACCTCATGATGATCCGTTCCTATCGATAGGATAATAGGCATTGCGGAATTCCACAGGGGTTTGCTGCGTATGCTTTTTGAAAACCATGGTGAAATAGCGGGGGTTCTCGTAACCGACCATTTCTCCGATCTCATGCACCTTGTGGTTGGTCTGCATCAAAAAATGCTTCGCCTTCTCGATCCGGTACGCCGACAAATAATCGATATACTTTTGACCGGTCAGCTCCTTGAAAAGAAAGCTCAAATAGCTGGCATTCAAGTGGACGTGCTTCGCCACATCATCCAAGGTGATCGTCCGGTCGTAGTTCTCTTCAATGAATTGCTTTGCTTCCTGAATAAGCCGGTTGCCGTTGATTTGCTCCGTGCTGCGGGAAATGCTGATCTCTTGAGCTGGACAACACGTCTCGGGAGCGACGTCTTCCGTCTCCGCAAAAAAAGCCGCTTCCGCATTCCGGTACGACAGCCGGATGCGTTCCGGTTTTGACACCACCGGGCCGATTGCATAAGCCAGATGGGACTTGAACAACCCACGGAAACGCTTTAATTTATTCAATAAACCGTCGAGAAGTTCCGACAGATTTATCTCGTATTCCTTCAACGCCGCAACCGCACCAGGCTCGGTCAAGATCAGCGAGCATTGCCCATCCGCATCGACGTAATGGTAACCCATGCCTTCTTCATCCCATAAATCCTGAAGCAGATTGTCCAAGGTGAAAAGAATCAGGCTCCATTCCTTATCGCCTACTCCGCGCGGCTTGTCCGGATAGCCGAGAAACCGAAGCAGGCAAACCGCATACTCCCCGTTCTCCTCCAGCATGACTTCAGCTGCCGCGCTTTCCAACTCGATGGCCTCCTCCGTCATCTCGCTGTACAAGATGTCCCGAAGAAACTTCTTGCGCAAATGATGGGCAGACAGCTTCGCCTTTCGCTCAAGGGAAGCCGTTCGGGCCATCTGCTCTTTCTCTTGGTCGATGAGACGGACCGCCTTCGCCAGAATCTTCTCGTATTCTTCGAAATCCAGCGGCTTCAACAAATAGTCGAGTGCTCCATGCTTCATGCACGTCTTGGCGTATTCAAAATCGTCGTATCCCGATAAAATAATGATCTTCGTGAATGGGTAGCGGGCGGCTACCTTTTCCACCAGCTCCAGCCCGTCCATGAGAGGCATCCGAATGTCCGTCACCACAATGTCCACCGGTTCATGATCCAACTCTTTGAGGGCAAAAAGCCCGTTCTCGCAATCCTCCGACACTTCGATGCGCTGGGCGGAATAATCGATGCTGCGGAGCCCTTGCCTGATTTCATACTCATCGTCGATGATCATAAGCTTGTAACGATCGCCTGACATTCGCGATTCCCCCTCCGGACGATGGCTTTCCTTAGACCATTATACAAGGATAAACGACTGACGCCGACCTAAATGGACGAGCGACGTTTACCGTAGCGGAATAAAGCTATTTATAGTGGTAAACTATAAATTTTTATAGAGCAATAAATCGGAATAGCACTTAACGACTGCAAAACCGCCCTTATCTGCCACTACTTCCCAGAAAGATTTATCCGGCTGACAAAATCGTTCAAGCGAAAGTTTGCTTCCTCGATGCGGCTGACCGCTTTTCCATCCGCGAAAAGCCCTTCAATCCGCACATCCTCCACCCGATGATCCGAATCCGACCCGTGAAAGAGTGAGGGTACTCCCTGGGGAATATGAACGTTGCGGAATACGATGTCCCGGATGTGGCCGGGTTCGCTGTCTATCGACCAGCGGTCCTTGAAAATCAGGCAGACCATGGCGTACTGCCGCTCGTCCTCAATTCTTATATTCTCGAACCGGATTCCTGAAATGGTACCGGAATCCCCGACGGTAATGCAGAGAGAGCCCAACTCCTCCGTCCACGTGGCCACGCTGTGCACGATGTCGCAATCTTCAAATACGACGTCGTGAATATCCGTTCGCGTCTCGCCGGCAATGCCCAAGCAGCGGACCTTGTCATTCCATACCGTGCAGCGGCGAACCGTAATGTCCCGACCTCCTAGCACGGGAGGGGCAGCCATCGCTTTGACGGCCACGGCATCGTCACCGGTACGGATCAGGCAATCAGAGACGGATACCTTTTGGCAGTTGACGATATCGATCCCGTCGCTGTTTTCCCGGTAACCGATCAAAGTTATGTCTTCGATGGCGCAGTCCTTCGATTGGGACAGATGGATGGTCCAGTGGGAAGTTCCCACAATCGTAAGACCTTCGATATGGACACCCTCGCTACCTTGGATAAGCATCGCTTTGCGGGCATGCCAGTCGAGCCGCGAAAGATCGATGATGCCCCGCCCGATGATCCGGATGTCTTCCGCACCGTCGGCGACGATAAAGTCTTGATAGACTTTCTTCTTGGCCCAATCGCTCTCGACAACCGGAACTTCATCCTCGGGAACGAAGGCTTGAAGAACGGCGCCTCCGGCAATATAAAGGGTTTGCCCCTTGCTAAGCTCCAATTTGCTCACTTTATGCAAGCCCGGACCGTAATAGATGACCTTCGGATCGGAAGCATCCGGGACGTCCCGTTCTTCAGCATGTACCGTTACGAATAGCGGACGCTCCAGCCCTTCATTGGTCTCGACGATCAGCTTACAAGGACCGCTTATCGGAATGAGGATTTCCTGCTCCTTTACTTCCGCTTCCAGTCCCAGCGACAACGGTCGTACGCAGGCGCTTAGCACTGGTCTTGCGCTTCGCGCTACAAGGGTGATTTCTCCGGGCTCCCCGACATATGACAAAGAAGCGAAGGAAGCCGGACCTCCGCTTGTTACGGGAGCGGCGTAGACGGGAACTTCATGCCCTCCAACGGACAACTGCCAGTCCCGGGAAAGCACTAGCCCGTCGGGATCAGCCGCAAAAGCGTCCCCTCCCTGCCGCTCCAGCCGTTCTTCGCTTGCCGCAAAGGTGATCGCCTCCGGGGCCGTATCGATTCGAACGGTCGTCCCTTTTTCGGTATATACAAATGGATTTGCCATGTCTCTATCTCTCCCTATCGATTGATTCTTCTTCAGATGCCTTTCTCGTCCCCCATTTGAAGCTTTCCGTCCCTGAGGAGAACCGGAAAAAATACAGGCCGCTCCTGCGGGTGAAGATTCGGCTTGTGCATCGACAGAAGCAGCTGCCCTTCCAGCGTACGGAATAGCATGCCGTGGCCTCCGTCCTTCTCAAACAAGAGCTCCGGCTCCTGTTCCCATGGGCCTAAAATGCCTCCCGAAAGGGACCGTGCCATTCCGATGGCATAGCCCTCTTTTGCGTGGCTGGACCACATCATCAACAGCGCGCCATCGTCCGCCCGGACGAGAAAGGGGCCGTCGGTAACGAAGTTGCCTTTCCCTTCGGCCTCCACGGGCCAGTAAGCGTCCGACGATTTAAACAGCGTAACGGGCTCTCCCAGCGTGCCGTCCAGTTCCGGCGTTAAGCGCATGGCACAAATTTCCCCGTCCCGAATCTGCGTCCACTCGTGGCAAAAAACGATCCACGGCGCACCATCGTCGTCCAGGAACAGCGTGCCGTCCAGGCACTCCCAATCCCGGGGCGTCGCCGGGCCATCGCCATGGGGAACGAAAGGCCCCAAAGGATGATCTGCGGTTAAAATCTGCGTAGCCCGGTGCCTGTCCTCCGCTTTAAAGCTGGCGAACATATAATAGCGACCGCGGTAGCGGTGAACCTCCGGAGCCCAAAAGTGGCGGTCCGCCCAAAAATCCGCCGCAGGCCGGAAAACGGGGAAAGGGCCTTCCCATTCCACCAAATCTTTGCTCCGATAGGCATCAAAGCCTGCCGCTTTGCCATCCCACGCTGTCGTACCGGTTGTGCCGTATAAGTAGTAACAGCCTTCGCCTTGTTCGGTCCATACATAGGGATCGCGAAGATGGATTTCATCCAGACGCATTGCGTTCACCTGCCTCCTGCTTCTATGGCTTCACTTTTAGGGAGTGAGCGTATTCGTTTATCGTAAAATGCGGATCGTTCAAAGCCTTTACCTTCTTGCCGTTAATCCGGATATGCTCGAAGAGGATGTCCGATATTTGGCGTTCCTTGCTCCAGCCCTGAACCTTTATCTCGTTTGTTCCATCAGAATAGGAGACGATATTTTTGTAGGTTATGCCGCTGATCGATCCCGGCCATGCCCAATTGCCCTGCAAAGCGCCGAAGTAGAACGACGTATCCATCTGCACGTTAATCAGCCTCTTCGCTTTCTCGACGCGGATGTCCTCAAAGGTTATGCCGCTGATCTCCGTGCCGTGAAGGGCGAATATGTTGATGGCGGAACGGTCCGGCAGCTCGTCCGGATGATCGCGGTCGTCAAAGTTGTAAAGAATGTCGATATTGGAAAAGGTTATATTTTTGAAATAGGCGGCCACTGTCTCCGCTCCGATGCCGATGCCGTTGTTTGCATCCGACCATAACTGGGCGTTCTTGTAGGTGATGTTGTACACGGGGAGGGCTTTTGCCGGATCTTCCTCCTGGGACAACCCCTTGATGGCCACCGCATCGTCGGCGGAATGGATGAAGGAGCCGTCGAAGACGATATCGTGGCTGCTGTTGATATTGAACCCGTCGGAGCTGGCGTACCTCGGACTTACGGCTTTGTAGTTCAGCACCTGCACATTGCTGCTGCCGTACATCGACGAGGTCCAGCTATTGGTGTCCCGGTTCACGATAATGTCCTTTACCGTCGAATCGGTCACGCCGTTTAACGACAATGCGATGTCGTCATACTCGTCATTGGACCGGTAATCGTTAAGCAGGATACCCCTGCCCCTTACTGTTACGCCCGTGGCATGATCCGCGCGGAACCGCCCTCTGACCACGGCGCCGCCGCTTATATACAGCGTTTGATTGGAACCGATCATCGTCGGCGGCTCCCCGTAATCCCCGTGGTCATGGTAGCCAGGACCAAAATAGATGACGTTCGGATCCGCCGGGTCCGGAATATCTTTTTCCGGCTCTTCCGCAAACAGATGGAGTACCTTCCCGTGGTAGTTCCCGTCCAGTACAAGAGAGACGTTGGCCGGACGATCCAATTTGAAGGTGATGGCATTGCCTTTACGTTCGCCTTTAATCCCCAATGATCGAGGCACGATCTCAAACGTCTCATAGTCAAAATTCGGTGTGACCGCAATGGTGCTGCTGCCCGGCAGATCGAAGTATCCGTAGGATACCGGCTCATTCCAGCTGTTGTTTCCGCCGTTGTAGAGATCGATGCCGCTGTCTCCCGCCTTCACCGTGAAATCCGTGGATCGGTAGTTCACCGGCAAATCCGCAGGCGCCGAATACGTAGCGACAGGCACCTCTTTAGCGGCAGGTTGCTGGCAGCCCGGCAGCATGTACAAGAGCATGAGTGCCGCCGCGGCTATCCGAAATCCTTTTATCTTCATGAACCTTGCTGTTGTCAAATTCCCATCTCCTCCATCCCGCTATCCTTTGATGGCCGAGGACATGACCCCTTCTACCAAAAACCGCTGCCCGATAAAGAACACGATAATAATCGGCAATACAAACAGAACCAAACCGGCGCTCTGCACCTGGGTCATCGTAATTTCCTTATGCCCGGGATATACGTAGCCGATGGAGAACAGGGCGGTTGCCAACGGATATTTGTCATTTTGCAGGAACATGAAGGGCGTGATATAGTCATTTCCCCATGCCCCGTTAAAAGAGAGAATCAACACCGTTGCCACGACGGGCAGCGAAATCGGCAGGAAGATGTTCCAAAAAATTCGGAAGGTCGAGCAGCCATCGATACGGGCCGCTTCTTCCAGATCCTTTGGAAACGTCGCAAAGAACTGGCGGTACAAAAAGATGCTGAACGCGCTTCCCCCGAGAGCCCAAAAAAACCACGGCCAGAACGTGTTGATGAAGCCGATTTTAAAGAAAATGACATAGGTCGGAATCTGAGTCACGATCCCCGGCAGCATCATGGTGGAGAGCATCAGCAGGAACAGTACATTTTTCCCCGGTCCCCGGAGACGAGCGAATCCATAGCCGACAACGGCACTTGTAATCGTTGGAATAATGACGGAAATCGCCGTAATGATGAGCGAGTTTTTGGCATAGTTCCAGTAATCGATGAAGGTTACCGCGTATTTATAGTTTATAAGGCGAAAATTCGTCGGCCAGAATGTAGACGACGAGCCTACGGCTTGGACGGAATTGGCGATCAGCCAATACAGCGGGGTGACGAAAAGAAGGGAAAGCAGGACAAGCAAGGTATAGATGAAAATGCGGAAAGATGTTCTTTTTACGCCTTCGTTAACCATCCTACTTCCCCTCCTGATCGACTTCGTAGAATACCCACAGCTTGCTGGTCGAGAACACCACGACCGTCAGAACCAAGATCATGATAAAGAGCACCCAAAGCAGCGCAAGCCCGTAGCCGTAGCGGCCGTAAGCGAATATTTGCTGAAAGGCGTGGACCGAATAAACATAGTTGGGCCGGATCGGCGTCGAGAGCAGGCTGTTGGAATTGGCCGCCAACAGAATCGGCTGCACGAATATTTGCAAAGAACTGATGATGCTCATAATGAATTGAAAGAACAGAACCGGCGTAACCAGCGGAATCGTAATACGCGTAAAGCGTTGAACCGTCGTGGCCCCGTCGATGGCTGCCGCCTCGTACAAATCCTTGGATATCCCTTTCAGTCCGGCCAAATAGATCAAAACGCCGCCGCCCACTCCCCACAAAAGCATGATGAAAAGGGGATAGATGGCATAGTCGTATCCCAGCCAATCTACAGGTTCCAATCCGATTTGCATCAATAGCTGGTTGATGACCCCTTCGTCGACGAACAGGGATCTCCACATTGTTCCCACCGCGACGACCGGGATGATCGAGGGAATGTAGAACAAAGTGCGGTAAATGCCGATCCGCTTGACGTTCTGGTTCAACAAAACCGCCAGTAAAAACCCAAGCACGATGCTGGACGGCACCATGATTACCGTGATGAACAAGGTTCGGCCCAGGGAGTACATCGCATCGTTATCGGTAAACACTTTGTGGTAATTGTCCAGCCCGACGAACACAAGCCGGTCCATATTGAATCCCGCATAGTTGGTGAAGCTTAAATATAGTCCGTAAAACAGCGGGATGAGGCCGAGCAGAACGAAAACGATAAACCACGGGGAGATGAAAAGATAAAATTCCGTCGCCTCTTTGAAACTTTTGCTGCGAAACCGGCTCCGTTTTACCGGAACGGCAGGGGTCGCGCCAGTATTTTCTATTTGACTCATGGAAGCCTCCTTGCTTTCTGTCGTAGGTGAATCTCCGAATTAGAAAGGGTCGCCGGAGAGCTGAGCTCCGGCAACCCTTTTTCATTTCTTATTGCGGGCTGACCAGCTGTTTGCCTTCCGTGATGAGGGTGTTCAATTCCTCTGTCATTTTCTTCGAGGCACCGTCCACGGTGTCCTTATCGAAATACACGGGAGTAAAGTATTTGTCAAATATCGAGTTCACGGCCTGGTAGTTCAGGTACGGATTATAAGGCAAGCTTCCGTCCGTATACTGCAGCTCATTTTGAATAAAGTCATAGTTCATTTTGTCGAACTCGGTAGATTGAGGAAGCATTGCCGCCAGCGTTTTCGTACCAGGCAAGCCGTAACCCGCTTTCGCACGCTCTTCCGCAGGCTGTCCGCCAAAGAACCATTCGAATACTTCCCAGGCTTCCTTCGGATGCTTCGAGTTTTTGTAGATGATTGCGCCGGTGCCTGCGCCGGTAGGAGAGATCCGCTTTCCGCCTTCCATCATAGGAGCGGGAGCCACGCCGAAATCGGCCAGACGGTCTTTGGTGAGCTCGTTTGTTTTCAGGAAACCGGAGAACCAGTAGCCTGCGATAATGATCGCCGCCTTGTTATCGACGAACAGTTGGCCGCCCCAATCCGTTTCCTGATGCAAGGGACTTGGGCCGACTCCCGATTTCGCCGTATCCACCCAGAACTGCAGCAGATCTTTCATTTGCGGCGTCGTCAGGTCGGCTTTGCCGAAATCGCTGCTGTACATGCTGCCGCCTTGCTGAAGCAGTTGCAAGTTCAACAAGTCCTGGTTTGCCACGGTGCCGCCGTTGAAGTAAACCAGCCCGTATTGGCTCACCTTTTTGCCGTTTTTAATGGTCAGCTTATCCCCCAGATCGACCAGTTGCTTCCACGTCATTGCATCCGTGCTGCTGGGCAACGGGACGCCGGCTGCTTCGAACATCTTCTTGTTGTAATAGATGGTATAGTCGGGCGACCAGTCTTTCGGAAAGCCGTACAACGAACCGGTGCCATGCACGCCGGTAGCCGTGTCATATCTAAATTGATTCACGACAGGAAGAAAATCGTCGGTCTTAAACACGCTGCTCTCGTTGAAATAGGAGGTCAAGTCAAGGGCCATCCCTTTCAACACAAAGCCCGGAAGCTCAGTAACAGAATTCGTGCGGATGATATCCGGCCCGTTGCCCGCCGCCATCATCGCCATCAGCTTGTTATAATCGGCGGATACGAGCTCCACCTTGATATTGGGGTGTGTCTTCTCAAATTCCGCAACCATTTCGCTGGTGAATTCGGTATCGTACATGGTGTGGCGGATGACGACTTGTTCTCCGCTTGATGCCGGTTTTCCTGAGGCTTCTCCTTTGTTGGCATCGGTTGATGCGCTGCTCTCCGGCGTTTTATTGTCCGAATTTCCATTTCCGCATGCGCCAAGCAAAAGGCTGGAGGTCAGGACTAGAGATAAACAAACCGACCAGAACGATCTTTTCATTGAAATCCCCCTAGATGTTTGAAGTAGTTCGTAGATCTACATTTCAAATTATAGAATCGCTACCGGGAAGCAACAACGTCGTATCTTTTTTGATTCCTTCACATTTCTTTAGGACTTGTATCCGATCCATAGCTTTGCCCTTTATAAGAAAAGGACACCCGCAGGTGTCTATTGGCGGTCTGGAGAAGGGTTCGCCACGTTGAAATATTTCTTACGGACTTGAACAGCCCTTATTTTGCTCCGGAAGCCCATATGGAGGCGGTAACGTGCCAAATAGATGCTTTACAGTTGCAATCCATACCGTTATCATTTGTGCGCGGAATAACGGGAACTTTTCCCAGGTCCAATTATAATGAAATTCGAGAGGGGGATCTGAAATGGAATGGGTAGAACGAATGAATCAGGCCATCGATTATATCGAAAACCATTTATGTGACGACATCGATTACGAGGAACTCAGCCGTATTGCAGCATGTCCTGCGGGACTTTTCCAACGTATGTTCATCCATACAACCGATGTCTCGTTATCCGAATACATTCGTAGGAGAAAGCTTACATGTGCGGCTTATGACATCCAAAACACGACCAGCAAAATGATCGATATTTCCATGAAGTACGGGTATGAATCGTCAGACGCCTTCTGTGTCGCCTTCAAACGAATGCATGGCGTTACACCCACCATGGCACGACAGACGGTAACTAAACTGAAATCCTATATGCGCCTTTCTTTTACTCTTTCAATAAAAGGAGATGTTGAAATGAATTACCAGGTCGTGGAAAAGGGGCCCTTTAAAGTGGCCGGAAAAATCGTTACGTCCTCTCTCGAAAACAATATTACCCCGCAATTTTGGGACACGTGCAAACATGACGGAACAGTCGAAAAACTGATTGAGATCGGTGTTGAGCCTCACACGCTGGGGGTGTGTTTTGGATTTAATGAACAAGGAGTAAACGACTACATGGTCGGTATCGAAACTCTGCTGGATCATGTCGATGGCATGGAAATGAGATCGTTCCCGAGATCGAAGTGGTTGGTATTCGAAGCCATCGGTCCGATCCCCCACGCCCTCTCCGATACCTGGAAACGCATCTACGGTGAATTCCTTCCTCAAAGCGTGTACAGGCAGTCCGATCTGCCGACCCTTGAAGTCTACTTCGGAGACGAAACCTATGCCGATGATTATAAGGTCGAGGTTTGGATTCCGATCCAATCTTGAAAACATCCCCAGCCTTTGATTCCACCTCGCGGTATCGTACAATAACGGCAGAATCTATCAACATTGGAAGAAGGGAAACCGTGAGCAACGAACAAGAGAACGCATCAACCTGCCCCCTGTGCGGTAAAGCCAATCAATGCGGCCTGATGACTCCTGGCAGCGAAGAAGCCTGCTGGTGCATGAAAGTGACTTTCCCACCGGAAATCTTCGAATTGGTCCCGCCGGAGCTGCGAGACAAATCATGCATATGCAAAGATTGCTTGGACAGCTTCAAACAAACTCAGAGCAGATCTCCCCAACTATGAAACTTATATAATTCTCACATCAACATCTATATTTTTTAGGGTTTTAGCTTGTCCCTCCTTCCTGTATCTTTGATTTGAAGCGATTACAAACAAAATCACCGTTTACTTCATCGCCGCCGACGGCTCCCTGCAAACGGTGAAAAATGCCAAATACAACGCCGACACGGGCCGGGTTGAGTTCAGCCTGAAGCATTTCAACAAGCAGTAACTGTTGTTCAACAAAAAAGCCTCCAATGCGCTCATGGCCCATTGGAGGTTTTTGCTATTCCACACGACTTTACCGCGCCACACTCTGGAAATACCGATAGACTTTATTCAGCTTGTTCTCTTGCTTACCCTTCGGACTCTCCATGCTGCCGAACTCAAAGAACTTCACCTTGCGGATGCCGACGAAGCGGAACAGCGCCCGACGCATCAGTATTTTGTGGGCATTATTCAGCCACAGCAGCGGATAAAGGGACGGACCCTTCATACTGGAGACGCAGACGACTGTTTTCCCTTTCAGCAGCCCTTCCCCCTCGCGATAAGCAAAACCGGAAACAAATACACGGTCGATATAACCGAGCAGCATAGCGGGCGGACGTCCCCACCAGATGGGGTAGATGAAAACCAGCTTATCCGCACGCATAATCTGCTCCCTGTACTTGGCCAATTCCGGATCTACATGCATGTTCCGCCTAAGTTTCTCCTCGTTAAAAACAAGAGCCGGATCAAACTTTTCCTCGTACAAATCGAGAACTTCAATATCCTCAATCCGCGCATTTTCCTGGCATCCACGAATCACTGCCTGCAAAAACCCATCGTTCAAGCTCTGATGGTTCGGGTGCGTATAGACAATGAGAGTCTTCATCCGATCCCGCTCCTTACTTATCATTTGATAACAAAAAGGTAACATAGATCCCTTATACTTGTCAATTGATAATTGTTTTATGATAACAATTTTGCTATTGTGAAGACAGAGGTGAGTTTAGCTTATGGCAGAAAACGCCCTGTTCATGAAATTCGTAGCTTTTACGGCTGCCGTACACAAGGTTACGCATGAAATGACCAAAGAAACCGGCAACCTTGCCGTCACACCCGCACAATACAAAATCCTGGAATATATCGCCATCAACCAGCCGGTATCACTCAGTGAGATTAGCGATTGCATGCATATGTCCATGCCCAACACAAGCCGCGAGCTGAAAAAATTAGAGGAAAAAGCGCTGTGCGAAAAAGCTGCCACCGCCGAAGATCGCCGTAAAATGGACATCCAACTGTCCAAAAATGGACAAGTGATGATGGACGGCATTTTCCAGCGCATTGAAGCTCAGTTCAATCGGCGCATGGAGTCCTTATCAGAGGATGAACGGCTGGAGCTCGAACGCGCGCTCGACCTGCTTCATGCGAAAATGTTTAGTTGATCGCCGAGACCCGCTGAACCCTTTGTAGACAAAAAGCCGGCCACGATGGCCGGCTTTTTTCGTCTTTGTGTTAGTTTGAAACCGTGAGCTTAATCATTTTGCTGGATACCTTCTTGCCCTTCTGATCGTACGCCATGACATCGAGGCTGACCGTCTTGCCAGCGTAAGGAACGAAATCGCAGGTGAAGGTCCAGGGCACTTTCGTCACCGTCGCGACGGTTTTGCCTTCTACCGCGTAAACTACCTTTCCTAAAATTGGCTCCACCGTGCGGATATAGGCGCTAAGCTCCAGCTTTTTCGGGGCAACGGATTGCCCTAGCGGCTTATAAGAAACGTTAGCCTTATCCCCTACATTCGACAGAAAAAAGGGATTGGCAACCGCCTCTTTATATGCGACCAGCACCTTCGCATTACCGGATAGCGTATAAGTGTTCATCCGGCCGCTTTCGGCCTTGGATGCATCAAACCAGTACATGGCCTTCACACCGGGAAATAGAAGCGGCAGCGTCGCGTAGAACTGTTGGATCTGGTAAACGGCCCAATCCGTCTTATCCGTTTTGGTTACCGGGTCCGTGTAGGAAACGGCGCCTTCCGAAATGAACACTGGTTTCTTTTTCGCGTACAGCTTATAGATGTTCTCGAACTTTTCCACGTAACTGGAACGGTCCACGCCCTTTTTTAGCGGGTCCAGCGATCCGTTATAGGCTTGATACATACTAACTCCGACCCAGTCCACATAGTCGTCGCCGGGGTAATAATCCTGGATGTTATCCACGGGAAAATAAGCCGGGGCCCACACGATGGCAACGTTAGGGGCTTCCTCATGGAATACTTTGGCGACGATGCGGAACTTCTCGATGTACGTCTGCGGCTTCTCGTACCAAACCACCCAATTGCCGTTCATCTCATTAGCAAAACGGAGGAAAATCGGAATCCCCGCCGCTTTCGCTTGACGCGCGAGACCTCGCAGGTAATCGTTATCCTGCACTTCATCCAGCCCGTGGCTCGGCTGCAGGGCAACCTGCAGCGCTACCCCTTCTTTTTTCGCCCGCTCGATGTGTCCTGCATAGCTTTCAAAGAAATTTTTTCCATACTCAGTATAGAGCAGGTACGAGGCGTGTTTCTTTTCGGTCATTTTCGGAAAATCGTTCAGGTAAAACGGCTTGCCGGTTTTGGGATTGTGCACCTGCTTGTCCATTTCCGCATAGGCGCCCAGCAGCGCTCCGTTTACCGGCTCATTCAAAGCCTGATGATAAACCGTGTTGAGCGGCTCGTTCTCACCGGTTTTGACGAACAATTCGAAACGGTTGCGCACCCAATCGGCTTTCCGCTTGGCGGCAATGGATTCCTGGGTTTTGCTCACCTTGGTCCAATAAACGGCTTCCTGGTCCCAACTGGCTACTGCATCGTCATATAGAGTGAGAGCAGCCTGGGAATCAGCCATTTTATCATAGATCAGCGCCGTATTGGTATAATCCTTATCTTTCAAAAAAAGCGGAAGCGCCTCTTTGTATTTAGCAATGGCATCCGTATGTTTGCCGGTCGCCCGCGCTTTCTCAGCGGCGTTGTAAAGCTGCCACACATTTGCGGCATGAGCCGGTACAGCGGCGGCTGCGGACATCGCCAACATGGCAAGACATAGAGTAAAGATAAGGGTCACACGAAATCGGGGGAACTTCACGAATGGAAACCTCCTGACAAAATAGCCTGCAAATCCTATCCATTCGTCACAAATTTACAAATTCCTCCTGCTGCTTTAAGAAGGAGTTGACCGGAGCCTTGTCTATTTGGCAGATAAGGGATAACGTAGGAAGAAGGAGGTATGAAAATGAAAGAACAAACGATCATCGATCAAACAGCCCATCCGGTTACCGTGGCGCGTATAGCCCATGATCTTCGGCAGTTGGGCATCCGTCCGGGAGACACGGTTCTCGTCCATTCCTCCCTCTCTAGCTTGGGCTGGGTATGCGGAGGCGCCCAGGCAGCTATACAGGGACTGATGCAAGCCGTTGGCGTTGGTGCCCACACCGGTGAACATACAGAGGGTACGCTGGTCATGCCGGCGCAAAGCGGCGACTGGAGCGACCCGGCAAAATGGGAGAACCCGCCGATTCCCGGCAAATGGATCGACATTATTTACAAGGAGATGCCGGCATATGAACCTGCGCTCACCCCGACGCGGGGCATGGGCCGGATCGCCGAGATGTTCCGAACCTGGCCGGGGACACGCAGATCCGGGCATCCACAAGTCTCCTTCTGTGCCAACGGAAAGCACGCGGAACGGATCGTCGCGGATCATCCGCTGACTCCGCAGTTCGGCATGGCTTCTCCATTAGGCAAGCTGTATCATGAACGGGCAAAAGTCCTGCTGATGGGCGCCCGCTTCGATACATGCACGAGCCTTCATCTTGCCGAGGCGCTCGTCCCGAACATGCCTGTCATGAAAATGGGCACAGCGATGCTCGAAAATGGACAGAGGGTATGGAAATGGTTCACCGATTTTGCTTACGACTCCGAGGATTTTGCCAATATTGGGGCGGCATTTGAGCGGGAGGGCACGGTCATATGCGGAAAAGTCGGCAATGCCGACTGTAAGCTTTTCGATATCGCAGCGGCAGTGGACTTTGCAGTCAAATGGCTGGGCGAGCACCGGCTGAAGCAGGAAAACGGAGCGTGGGCCTAAGGGAGCAATAAACACGAAATCATCTACTGGAGGGATCCATCATGCGTGTACATTTTAATACCTTTACCCGGGACAAACTTCAAGAAAGCCTTGGCAGCCGGCCAGGCTTCTTCAAAATCTATAACGATACCGAAGACTGCGGCTGCAACGGCATTATGGTCGTTCTCATCGTGGGTGAACCCGATCCCACCGATCTGCCGGTGGAATCGGATGAATTTACCTTCATCGTCGACAATAGACAGTCCCATTTGTTCGACGATGTGCTGAAGCTGGAAGCCAACACCGATTATCCCGATTACCGGTTGACCAGCGACGGTACCTTTTACGGCAGCAATATCCGGGTACGGGATACCCGTCCGGCAGCCTGACCGGCTGACAGCCAAGAACGGCGCCAAAAGTTCCCCCACCTCAATGCAAAATAAGACGCCAATGGGCGTCCCGGATCGTTAAAATGTTGGATTTTAGGAGTCATTTGATTGCTGGCAGCACCGGAAACAATAGAAATGTTGGAAAAAGGGTAGGATTTACCCCTATATATCAGCATTGGCAAGCAAAATCCTACATAGAATCCAAGATTTCATCCGGTAAACACCAGGTCGGGGAGAAATCCTGCATAAATTCCAGGAAATGCCGTCCCTCTGACCGTTACGATGATTCGTAGACGGCACAACACCATTCTCCCCTGTCGGAGACGCCGCAAGGCGTCTCCTTTTACTTTCCCGTTTGCGTGGTGGACTCTTCCAACGAGGCGATGGTTTCCTGTAACCAGTGACGCTCGATGCGGCTACCTTATTTCTGCCTATTTCATCCTTCCCGCGACTCGCCCCGTCGCCTTCCCTATTCCTCCACCCGAAATTTGGAGACAGAATCCTTCAGATCGCGCACTAATTCCACCAGCCGGTTTGCATGTCCGGACACTTTTTGCAGGGAGTCTGTCTGCTCTTCTACCGATGAAGCAATCTCCTGCGCAGAAGCGCTAGTCTCTTCGGAGACGGAGGAGATATTCTCCATGACTATTGCCACAACTTCCTTCTGACTCTCGATGGCGGCAATGGCCGTCATCTCCGTTTTCACCTCAACCAGCATCCGCTCCAGTGATGCATTTACTTGCTTCATAGCATCTCCGACATGAGCTACCGCATGCTTTTGGGTACCATTTACGGCGTTGGTGCGGGAAACCACTTCGACCAGCTTGCCCGTTTGCGTCAATACGGCGGTAATCGTCTCTTGGATCTGCTCGGCAGATCGTCTTGCCTGTCCGGCTAGAGCCCTCACTTCCTCCGCGATTACCGCAAAGCCTTTGCCATGGATGCCGGCCCTCGCCGCCTCGATGGAAGCATTGATGGAAAGAATATTGGTCTCATTGGCAATTTCCGATATCGCACGGATAACCGATGAGATGGATTTCGATTTTTCGTTTAAATCCGCCACCATCCGGGTCACTTCTTCAAAGGCTAAAGCAACCTGACCATACGATACCTCCAGATTGACGGCTTGAGCGTTACCACGTGCCACATGCTCACCGGATTCGGCCAAAACCCCCTCGATGATTTTGGACTGCTCGCTAAGCCCCCCGATTTCCCGGTTCAGCCGGTACACGGCGTCCGTGCTTTTTTCCACCTCCAGGGAAGTGTTGGACGCCCCCAGGGCGATCTCTTCTGTGGAGCGGGCCACCTCTATTCCGGTAACGGCATTCTCCTCGGCAATGCGACTCACTTCACGTGCCGACATTTCAACGGATCGAACACCGGCATCCACTTTCCGGATCAGCGCCCGTATGCTGTGCAGCATGGTGTTGTAATCGGTGGCCAAGTCCCCGATTTCATCATTCCCGTCGTATTGGAAAGGAGTAACAAGATCGCCTCCCGCCGTTTTAGCAATGGTCGAGCGCAATGCCCTGATGGTATTTAACAGCCTCGTGGCGATATAAAAAGCCGCTAACCCACCGATAGCAAGGCCTATGACAAGAGCAATAACGCTTGTTTGGAGAAAATCCAACAGGCTGCCGGTCAGTTGCTTTTTATCGGCAAAGGAAACGACGGTCCAGTTCAAAGAGTATACGTAGGAGACTTCGCCGGTGTAGGTCCTCCCCTCCCAATAAAAAGGAATTCCATCCGTCTTGCCGTTCATGATCGTCCGGACCCAGCCGAAGGAACGTTTCATTTTCGCCGGATCGGATATCGCGTCCTGTATGCCCGCTTGTTTCCGGGCGGATTCGGGGTCGATATTCTTCCCCTCCATCTCGGACATGAAAGATGAGACGATCAAACCCTGATTGTCGTAAATCACCAGCTTGTTGTTGCCGAACCTCTCGTTGGATTCCCGCAAGGAGCCGATCCCTTTCAAATCGATGTTAAGCCCAACGACGCCGTACAGTTTGTCGTCAACCATAACCGGTACAGCAACCGAGACGATCAAATCTGCCGATCCGTTGTCTTGATGCACATCCGTCCAGGATGTCTCATGGCTTGCCTGAACAAGCTTATATGTCGCCTCCTCCCGGCCATCCCCAATATCTCCGGTTGCCGGGTAGCGATGCTGCTTGCCCGTTGCAGCTAAAGTAAACGAAACCGCCGTCAGCGCCGAGTCCTTTCCTTGCGTTTCGCCGAGCAGTTGATCGATGGCTTGATCCTGGTTCTCCGAATACTGGCGCAGGACAACGATCTCTTTCCCCATCTGCTCGGCCAGTTTTTCATACTGCTCGGAAAACATCCGCATCTCCCGCGTTGCGCTTTCCACCTGTACGGCATTTGCCTGAGAAAAGGCATGGGAGAGCGAAGCTTTTACCGTTACAAACAGCATGACCGCCAAAGCAAGCAGCGAAATGAAAACCGCCCCCGCGATTAACGCCATCCATTTCACTCGAAGCGAAACTCGTCTGGGTTGTTTGACCAAAGCAGCCCTTGCCGGTTTTGCCATTGCACAAGACCCCTAATCTCTCGTATTGGATGAATCATCCCCATTTTACGGCAATCTTTCACTATATTAAGCGCTTTCATCTTTATTAATTTACAGTCGCCAGTAATTTTTTGTAGTGTTTTAGCGGACAGCAAAAAAGAGGCGTCACCACGGACGCCCCTTATCTGCCAATTCTCGCTATCATTTGACTTCAAGCAGCTTCTCCAGAAAATCCTTCATGGCACTGCGGCCTCTTGGCGCTTGCCAATCCCGGATGGTTTCTGGCTTGTCGGAGAGGAAGCCATCCATCCGGTTGGCCAACTCGGTCATGTAGGCCTTGTCGTCCCCGGCTTCTTGGCGCATGGCTTTCAGCATCTCCGGCCACTTGTGCGGGTTCACGTTATCAATCGACCAACTGTAGTCCGGATACTGCTCCGCAAGCTTCAAAGCCCTGTCGAAGGTAAGATCAGTACGAAGAGCAAGTGCGATATACGCCCCAATGAACCGGTGGCTTCTATCTGCCGCCAATGATCGTGCAAACTGCGCCTCCGCTTCCGGCAGCTTGTTCTGCTTGAAATAACCCTGTGCGCCGATCGCATCCATATACCCGTTATCGTCAATTTGCCGAATCTTGAGATATTGCCCGTAGCTGCGATTAAAGATGGGCCAATCTCTTTTTTCGTAATAGGTACTGGCGAGATTAGCCAAATTCTCTGGGGTAGGACGCAGCTCCGTCAGCAATTCCAAGTAATGGAGCCGGTCCTCTTCTCCCGTTTTGGCATCGCTGAACGAATTCCGGGACTCCAGCAGCCGGAGAATCATATTCAAGCTGTGCGCATCTCCAGGATCGGCGGCATATGCCGATTTGTACGCTGCCAAGGCTTCCTCGTAGCGCCGCTTCTTCACCAGTTGATCCGCCTCGGTCATCGTCCGCTGCCGCAAATAAAACTGCGGCAAATTGCCGGCCTCCGCCTCCTTCAATCGATATCCTTCGCTTTTAGACAGCAGATGGCCGTCCGCGTCATAGGCTTTGACGGACCAGTAGAACCGGTTATCCGGATTACTGAAGCCCAACAAAGAATTCGAATCGATATCCGGCCATGCATGATCTTTATTCGGCTCAGTGGAAGAAGCAGAGTAGCCGAATTTAATATCGTATAGCTCCTCCGCTTTCACCTGCAAATGGGTATCCCGGATATGAGAAAAAGCGGGAGATCCGATCCAGCCGCCTTCAATTTGGATTCCAAGCTCCAACGCGTAATAATCGGCTCCCTTCACGGGCTCCCAGGTAAAATCGATCACCGGTTCGGTGACTTTCTGAAGATTCACCGGCGAGTCCAATTGAATGAGCGGCTGGAAAACAACCGTTTGCTCCAATCGGTCTCCGGCTTTCACTTCGATCCATTCGTCCGTATCCACCGGCCACACCCATCCGCTGATCTGGTCGAAAGTAAGTCCCAGGTACAACTGATAGCTCCCTGGCGCCACGCCGATAAAAGAAAACCGGCCGTCGGCATCCGTCGTCGTCTGGTACGGTTCACTCGAAATCACGCTGTGGTTAACGTCCGCCGCCAGCCGCAGAAACACGCCTGCACCGGCTACCGACTCGCCGTCACTGCGTTTGACAGTACCGGAATAGACGGCAGCCTCTTTTGCACCGCTCGACTGAGCCTTACCGATCATACGAATAAGGGAGGAATATCCCTGAAACTCAGGGCCTTCCCGGCTGGCCGAAGGGGCCGGCGCAGACTTGGCATCCTTTGAAGACTCGCTGTCTGAAGAACCCATCGGCATCGAAGCATCCGACCGTTCAGTCCTCGCTCCATAAGCCTCTTCCAACCGCTCTTTGGCTTGCTTCCACTCCCCTTTGTTCAGAAGCAGTTGAATTCGCAATGCGAGAAGCTGCGTTTCGTTATCCCCGGACGCTTTTGCATCTCCGAGCTCATCCGCCAGCTTCTCCGCTTCCCCGATCCGCCCGGCTTGCACGTAAAGGCTCGCCCGATCCAAATCGACTAGAGTCAAAAGATAGCTCTGCGACCTCCCCTCCATTCTTTCTCTGCCCGTTTCCAGAGCATCCAGCGCCAAATCGATATGCCCTTGAAGCAGGTAGCAAACGGACAACTGGCGGACAGCCCGCACATAATCGTCATCGACAGGAGCATTGCGTACATAATCATCCAGAAGGGGGATCTTTTGCCCGGTTGTAAACGCCGGACCCCCATTCTCTGAAGTGCCCTGCGAACTTTGGGAAGAGGACGAGCCTACATAAACATTAAAAGCACCGCCTTGCTTCAGCGAATCCATACCGGGTAGAATCACATTTTTACGGATTAATTTCCATCGCTTGGCCACAGGGGAATCGATCATCTCCCGGATCAATGCCTCTTTGTCCGATGAACCGTGTTGCGACAAAACCGTTCCGATTCCGCCTAACGCCTTATTTCCCGGATAAATGGCCAACCGAAGCAAAGGCACCGCAACAAGCACGATGGCAACAAGCAGCACCAAATGCTTAACCTTGATCCGGATGCGCATAACGGTTCACCATCCTTTCATAAACGTCCTGCCAGTAAATATTGCCGGCCACCTGCACCCACTGCCTCTCCGCAGCCAGCTTTTCCGGCGTTACGGAGGACGTTGAACCGCTGGTAAAGGGGATGAAGAGAAATGCGGCAACTAGCAAACCGGCTATCGCAACGGGTACCGCCGGCAATTCCAGTTCCTTGTTCCATAAGGCGAGCAGCCGCTCCTTGCGGGTCACCGGATGAGACCTGCCGATAACGGCATCCTCCGACGCAAAGTGCAGCCCCGCCAACTCCTGTTCCAGCTGTTTCTTCCCCTCCATTCGCTCCTCACTCATCGCCCTTCCCCTCCTCTTCATAGATACGCCGCAGACGCTGTCTTCCCCGCGCCAATCTCGCTTTTACCGTGTTAGGATTCATATGGAGATGGTCCGCGATTTCCTGGACACTCCATTCATTGAAATAATATAAAGCAATGGCTTCCCGATAAGGATAATCCAACTTGTGGATGGCATCGCTTAATCTTTTGCCGGCTATTTTCCGCAGTACAATCTCCTCCGGCTCTTCCTCGCTGCCCTCTGACACGGATCGGGAAAGAACATCAAAGGGGATAAGATGCCGCCAGCTCCAAGTGCGCATCCTCATGCGGCAGCGGTTGACGGTGATGGCCGTAAGCCAGCTTTTCAATTTTGCAGCGTCGTTCAACTGGTCAATATGGCGGTAAGCCGCTACAAAAGCGTCTTGAACCGCCTCCTCGGCCGATTGCCGATCCTTGAGCAGGAGATAAGCGGTGCGCAGCAAATAATCGCCGTACTGCGCCATCACTTCCCGCAGCGCAGCCTCTTCTCCGTGACTTAATCTCGATAAAAGCTCCAGACCCGCTCCCCCTCTCCTGCCCTATAGATGCGGCTTGACGCGTTTCGGTTGCATGAATGAGATAATCCAATAGATGAAAACGAAAAAAATGCCCTCTCCCTAATGAGAACGGCATTTGAGCTGCATTTTTCAATTACAAAAAAAACAGCAGTTCAGGACCTTTCGTCCCTGTCTGCCGCTTTTTCCATTAACAAGTTCAGCCCAAACCGGCGTTTCCAATTAGCCACTTTTGCCGCCACCCTTGCCCATCACCGATCGGACCGCTGCGCCAATTTCTTCATAGCTGGTGCACCGGCAAATGTTGGATTGCAGCCACTCCTGGATGACTTTTTCGTCTGCATCGGGGTAGCGGTTGATCAAAGCATGAGATAGCATGATAAACCCCGGGGTACAATAGCCGCATTGAAAAGCGAACGTTTCGATGAACGCTTGTTGAATGGGGGCGTCCCGCAATCCTTCGATGGTCGTGATGGTAGAGCCTTGAGCTTCGACGGCCAGCATCAGGCACGATTTGATCGGCACTCCGTCGACAATGACGGTACATGCCCCGCAATCACCGTTTTCACAGCCGATTTTAGCTCCCGTAAGCCCTAACTGCTCCCGCAAAACCCGCAGCAGCGTATCCGATGAACAGACAACGGCAGGACGCCGCGTTCCGTTCACGTTCAGCTCAATCTCATCTCTCGTTATCCCGCGAATCTCCATGCTTCACGCGCTCCCCCCTTCCAGTGCGTTCATCACGTCCCATAGCGTGTTCCGCAACACAAACGTGCGGTACGCCGCCGAGCCTAGCACATCGTCCAGAATCGGCACAGGCCACGACAAGATCACCCGCTCGATTCTCTGCTCCAAGGGCAGCGTTCTATCATTCAATACCTTTTCCACCCGCAAGGAACGAAAAGGAACCGCACTGACGCCGCTAAATGCCGCACGGATGCCGGTTTCCGTTTTCAAAGCAACGACGCGCACCAGCGGGTAATCGATCTCTTCCATTTTCGTCTTCTTTACCGTCACGTACGGCAAATGAAAATACCGGCAGTCGCTGATGATTTGCACCAGCAGTTCCCCTCTCGCAAGCCGCGTCCCCCCATTGAAAGCGAGCTGAACGGGAACCGTGCGGTATCCACCCGGACCGGCCAAAACAACCTGGCTATCCGTCAACAAAAAAGGCAGCAGTGCTTCCCGGTAAAAAAATTGCCCGCACAAATTGCCGCCGATAGTAATTTTGTTGCGGTTCGTATGATCCGCCACCCTCCGAGCTGTGTCGCCGAGCAACGGGAAGAAAGGCGATTCCGCCACCGCCGTAAGGGGGACCGCTGCCCCAATGACCAGTTGCCCATCCCCTTCGCGAATATGCATCCCCTGGCATTCGGGTATCCCCTTTATATCGATAACCGCCCCGGGCCGCACCTGGTTCAAACGGGCCGCCGAGATGATTTCCGTGCCTCCGGAATAATAAAGCGGCTTGTTCCCTTTTCCCTCCTCCCGCCCAAAAAGGCGCACCGCTTCCTCCACCGTACCTGGCTTGAAGTAGGCAAAATCAAAGGAAATCATGACCGTTCTCGACCTCCTTTGCGCCGCCAGATAAACTCCGGTGTCAAAGGCAGCCCGTCTAGCTCCACTCCGGCTGCTACCGACAATGCATTGGCCAGCGCCGCTGGCATGCCGATGACGCCATGTTCCCCCACTCCCCGCGCGCCAAACGGACCTTTCAGAAACGGAGTTTCCACAAATCCGGCCAAATAGTCCGGCGTTTCTCCAAAACGGGTGATTTTATAGGTGCGAAGCTGGGGATTCAGCACGGCCCCCTCCCGGTTGAACAAAAAAGCTTCCCGGGAAGCGAAGCTGAGTCCCATGTTCATCCCGCCGATTACTTGTCCTCGAGCGGTACCGGCATTAATCACTTTCCCCACATCAAAAACCGATGCCGCCCGCAAAATGTGGTAGGTACAGTCCCGAAGGTCGAATTCAACTTCGACGGCTTGGGCTCCGAGAGTCCACTGCTCGCCGGTGACGCCTTTTCCCGTTTCCGGATCAAGATGGGACAGACCGTGAGCCAAATACCTTCCCCTGCCGATAACGACCTCGCCCACCGTGCTGCCGTTCGGATACGTATACCCGATAGCTACCTGCCGAACCTCCAAGTGGATAGCCGGATCGGTTTTGACATACACCTTTCCGAAGCCAACCACCAGATCATCCGGGGACCGATTCAATGCAAGAGAAGCATTGCGTTTCAAGCCGGCAATGGCATCCTCCGCCGCATCCAAAACGGCGCGTCCGGCCATCATCGTGCTGATGCTGGCTACGGTTTTCCAATGCTCGGGAGTAATCCCAGTGTCCACTTCTATCTTGACATGAACTTGGCTGACCGGGACATTCATGCGCTGGGCGAGGATTTGCGCCATAGCGGTGCGGTTACCCTGCCCAATCTCGATGGCTCCGACGCTGAGGTTCATCGTCCCGTCGTGGTTAAAGGTTATGATGGCGCCGCTGCCGGCATCGATGCTAGAACTGGAGTTTTTCCAGATGCAGGCCACGCCTGTCGCCCGGATTTTGTTTCCCCCTACGGCCACCCTTCCCCCGCCGTTCCACGAAATCATCCCCTTCAGCTTCCCGATGCATTGCGGCAAATCGCCAATATTGCTGCTGTCGAGAGGTGCTTGGGTGGGGGATGTATCTCCCGGCTTGATGCTATTGCGCAGCCGCAGCTCCAGCGGATCCATGCCCAGCTTCCGCGCTAGCTTATCCATCGTCCGTTCCGTGCAAAAAAGCGCCTCCGAGTGTCCAAAGCCCCGGAACGCCGTTGCGTAAGGGTGGTTCGTATAAACGCACAAGGAATCGCAATGCACATTGTCGATCCGATAAGGTCCCGTACAATCGACTGCCCCCGCCAATGTAACGGTTGCACCTGTATCTGTATAGCCTCCCGTGTTAAAAAAATAGGTAATTTCCGCCGCCATCAGCCTGCCGTCACAGGTTGCGCCAAGCTTCACTTTCGCCTCCAACCCAATATGACAGGGCGAGCTGATCAAGTCCGTTTCCCGGGTATTGTTGATTTTGACCGGCCGGCCGCCGCATGCTTTTGAAGCGATATAGGCGATATACTCCAGTTGGGTAGAGCCTTTCCCGCCAAACCCCCCGCCGACGAGGGGAACATGGATGACGATCTGCGATTCCCCCACATGGAAATACCGCTCAAACTCTCGCTTCATCCCAAAAGGATCCTGGGTTGATGTTTGAATCTCAATCCGCCCGTCGGGCATTGCTTCCGCGATGGAGCAGCGCGGCTCCATGGCGGCGTGGTCGGAGGAGTCGAAGGCGAACATCCCCTCTGCGATGACTTCGCTCGCCTCCCAACCCAAGCGCATGTCGCCTTTGCGGATTTTTATATAATTGCCAATGTTGGTATGGGGAACAGGACGCACATTCTTGAACCTTTGGTAATGTTCCAAATCCTCATGCAAGAGCGGTGCATCGGATTGCAAGGCACGCGTTGGGGATAGAACGACCGGAAGAGGAACAAACTCGGCGCGAATCCGTTCTGCCGCCAATCTGGCGATCCGCTCTGTATCCCCCACCACAACTGCGATCGGTTCGCCGTAATAGCGCACCCGATCAATCGCCAGAATCGGCCGGTCAGCCAGCAACGGGCCGGTTAGCACGGGGTAATCAGCCCCCGTAACCACCGCCTGCACACCGCTGACGGCAAGAGCCCCGGAGCAATCGATGGAGACAATCTTCGCATGGGCATATGGACTGGTCACCAGCCAGCCGTGCAGATAACGGGGAGATTCCATATCGTTTGCATACAGCGCGGAGCCGGTCACTTTATCCCGGGATTCCAGCCTTGGCACTGCCTCTCCGACGATCTTCAACCGTTAACGCCCCCTTTGGCGGCTTGACCGATAAACCGAGCTTCACCCGACGTTAATATCCTTCTATATATGTTGAACTTAAGACTGTAAGGATTCCGTCCCTGCAAAATCTGATTATGATTGGGTTCAGGCAGCTTCGCCGATACATTCGCTCCTGACGATCAAGCGGCATGTGTGGCTATTCCAGAACAATCTGGGTTCTCCGCTCCCTTCATCCCTTTCTTTCGTTCAACTTATTTAGACTATTCGAGAAAAACGTTGTCCTATTCGCGGAATCCCGCCAAAGTCATAACCACAAGCTTAGCCGGTGCATGTGGACGTGATCTTGCATCGGGCTTGGGACAGCGAGATGTGGCGAATACCTGCGAAAATGCAGGTAATATCAGCAAAATTGGCCCATTTGAAGAAATAACTGTGATTGTACAGGTATTTTTGTCCCAAGGGTATGAATGAAGAGTTTGAGCTCGAAATACCTGTAAGTTTACAGGTATTGCAAAAACTCCCCCTCGCGGGAAGAGAAATAACGGTATGTTTGCAGGTATTCATCCACCGCCCTTCGCTTCCTGCTCGGTTTAATGGCACTTATTTGAGACCACTCTTATCCATC
>NZ_CBQR020000140.1 GCF_000455485.1 Gorillibacterium massiliense | reverse complement strand
TATGTTTGCAGGTATTCATCCACCGCCCTTCGCTTCCTGCTCGGTTTAATGGCACTTATTTGAGACCACTCTTATCCATCCTTTATTCTCCATAGATTTCATATCCGCTGTTGGTAGACCGGCATTCACTTCATGATCAATTTCAAAGGATTTTCTACTCATCGCTATAAGCTTTCCTGAACCCCCAGTCGAACTGAGGGTTTTCTTATACAAAAAAAGAACCCAATCCACTAAGGATTGGGCTCATCTCGCTATCGTTCATTTTTCCTTAGTAAGCCATCGTGTACAAGCCATGAATGTGGGACAAGTAGCGGGCATTGCTCGCTTTCTTCATCAAGGATGCGGGAACGCCGCGGAGCTCGATGCCCGTAGCGCCGACGGAGCCGATGCCGTCTTTGCGGCCAAGGCTGGCCAGCGTGCCGGAGAATACCGGCGCAAAGTCAGCCAGCTTCGCCCCTCTAAAATAAGCCGCGATATTCGCACCGACCAACTCGCCCATCTGCCACGCCAACTGTGCTGTAGGCGGATAAGGACGGCCGTCCGGTCCAAATACAACGGCGCAGTCGCCCGCCAGGAAAACGTCGGGATGCGTTGTAGACTGCAGACCGGCATTAACCGTCGCCCGGCCGCGATTCACTTCGATGCCGCAGTTTGCGACAAGAGCGTTGCCCTGTACGCCGCCGGTCCAAACCACGGTGTTAGCCGTAATGGATCGACCGTCTTTCAGCGTGACCACGTTGCCCTTAACTTCCGTTATCGGCAGGCTGGTCAGGAACTCGACGCCGCGTTTTTCCAGACTGGTCACCGCGCGCTGAATCAGCTCAGGCGAGAACATGGGCAGAATCGTCGCCATCGCTTCGACCAAGTTAAGAGAAATGTCGGAATAATCGACTCCATATTGGCTGCAGATAGCGGGAAGCTCATCCGCAAGCTCGCCTATAAGCTCCACGCCGGTCAAACCGCCGCCGCCGATCACAAAGGTGGCGTCCGCTTTATTTTTCGATTGGGCGTAAGCTTTGATCCGCTCCCTCACATGGGCAAAAATCCGATTGGCATCCGCCACGGATTTCAATACCAAGCTGTTTTCCTGTAAGCCCGGGATGCCGAAATAGTTAGTTTCGCTGCCAAGGGCCAGAACCAAAGCATCATAACGTTGGGAAGAACCGTTTTTTAGCGATACTTTTTTGCCTTCTACATCAATGGTCGCGACTTCACCAACAACTACGTTCACATCTTTATCTTTTAGCAATTTATCGATTGGCAAAGCTACGGCTTTTTCAGACACGTTGCCTGCGGCAAGACGGTGCAGTTCCGTAATGATTTGATGATTGCTCGTGCGGTTGACCAAGGTGATATTCGCTTCCGCGTTGGATAAATGCTCTCTTGCCGACATTGCGCTGAGAATGCCTCCGTAGCCGGCACCAAGAATCAGGATATCCTTTTTCATGCCTCTCCCCCCGTTCTGTTTCTCTCGCCCAAAATACTCAGGAACGCTTGGGTAAAGCGGAGCATTTTTTGCAGTTCCGGGTCTTTCAGCATTTTCAGCAAACCGAAGGCGCTATAGGTTGCTTCGCTCTTCGCCGCGCGATCGCTAGCTTCAATGGCTGCAGATGCATAGCTTTTCGCTTTCTCTCCAAGAGGTTTGACCACCCCGGCGATCCCCTCGACCGTATCGTGGATCAGTACTTTGTCTGACGCCACTTGTTGGGCAAAATCATAACACTTCGTCAAAGCCGACATCATCTCCGTCAGCTTCGGCAGTTGATCCACCAGGCTGGTGAGCGCTTGCTGCACTTCCGGTTTGGCCAGTTGCTCCATGACATCCGGCTTCACTGGGCTTGCAGCTGTCGTCCCCTGTTCCGAATTGATAACCGTTGTTTCAGACACGCAGGTTCCTCCTCCAGTAAATGTTTTGTCTGTGAAATATATCACAATAAATTTGGGCAATATGAACATTTTATCTCTTTCAAGGCGGTAAGTATAATGTAATTTTTGGAAATCACCCAAATATGGAATCCTCTTTGTCCTTAAGATTCCTTTTTAACCGGAAATCATCCATTGTAAAATCAACCAAAGGGGATGGCATAGGCAAAATAAAAACCGCTTAAGCTTAAGCGGTTTCTTAAACATAGGGTTATCTGTTCGGTGAGGTAAAGGTAAGGAAGTGGAGCAGCTCCTTACGATGCGTATAGCCTAATAGTAGGAGATTAATTCCCCAAAAAAGATAAATCGCGCCGGAGTACCCGCGGTAAAATAAATAACCCGACAGCAGCAGCATCCCAAACACCACCTGAAAACCATCCGCATCCGATGAAGTCGGCTTGCCCTTGGTGAACCATCGGGCTAGAGCCAAGAGCAGAGCAAGGATGACCGCATAAGCAAGGGAAGCCGCGAATCCTGTCCATGCGCTCCAAACCCCAAAGGTTACGGCGATTCCTTTGCCCCCGCGCCTTTTCATAAAAGGCGAGAATGTGTGGCCCATAATCGCGGCTGCCGCCGGAAGCACGATGCCGTACCCGGATAAGGTCTCCGTATAGGTTAACCAAAAAACAGGCGCATACCCTTTCAAAAAATCAAGGGCAATACCGGTAAGACCGTACGAATATCCCGCCGCCCTCCATAAATTCAGCGCTCCGGGGTTTCCATCCCCATGCTCCCGTAAATTTTGTTTAACAAGTAAGCCGATCCAGTAGGAAAACATAAGCGAACCGGATAGAAAACAGAGGATTGCCCACAAAAGGATCATCGATTTTTCCGGCCCCCCACCTCAACATGCCTGCCCTTCCATGCGACCCGTCCAAAAAACAGGACCTGATAGATCGAATAAAGCATGATATAGAGAAAAAAAACGGTGCTCAACATGTGCAGGGCGGGAAACCATTTCCCGAACCGCCCGGTATAGCCAACGAAGTAATAAATTTGTACCGTGTACAGCAAATATCCGAACGCTAGGGGCAGTGCAAGGGATGTGCCCAGCAGAAAAAGCCCTACCTCCGCCCCGATCAAGCCGATCAGCCATATAGCTACCAGCAGCGTCGTCCACCCGCTCAGTTTGCTTGTGCTGAGCACCGCTCCTTTGCTGAAGCCTTGAATCTCGCTGCGGATTCCCCCGGGATACATCCGAAAAGCTACCGTATGGCGCCCGATAAAATTCGTGACGGGAACGCCGGCTTCCCTGAATTTTGCACCCAAGTTCAAATCGTCCAATAACTCGGCTTTTACGCCTTCATGTCCTTTCGCCTTCTCATAGTCCTCCCTCTTGGTAAGGATACAGGACCCGTAAAGTCCCTTATTGGGGTTGGCATGCTCCATCGGAGAGGTGAAAGCGAACAGCCCTAGCAGATTGGGGACAAGTGCTAATTTTTCGTATAGTTTTACCGTCAGATGGTAAGGGACGACTGAGATGACCCCGCCCGTCTGTTCTCGCGCCGCCAAAAGATACTCTAGTGCACGGGAAGTGAGTCGGACATCCGCATCCAAGAAGGCGAATAGATCGCCAGTAGCATGCAGATAACCGTTCCAAACTGCCCAATTCTTTCCTGTCCAGCCGGGCGGTAACGTCGAGTTGGCAATCACTCTAACGCCATAGCTCTCTGCAATCTCTCGGGTGCGGTCTTCGGAGCAATCGTCCACGACGATAACCTCCGCCGGTTTGAAGCTCTGTGCCTGAAGCGAAGCGAGGAGATGCGGAAGATTACCCTCTTCGTTTCTTGCCGGGATAATGACAGATAGCCGCCCCGACGGCTTGAAGCCATGAGGCGGCGAAGGAACGGTATTCCTGCGAAATAAGACCCACCCCGCTGCAAACGTGCCCATGAACAAAGCGATGATCAGCATCTCCAAGACAATCGCCCCCAGAGAGATATATACAACATCATATTCGCTCAAATCTCATCTATGAGTAGGAACACGAACGACTGCCGGGAATCGGTAAATTTTTCATAGGTTCATATACCCGTAAACGACAAAAAGTGCTAAAATAGCCAATATTCAATACCGTATGCCATTAGCGAAGGAGTCTTTCATGTATTGTACGAATTGCGGATCTTTCATCCAGGACAATCAACGATTTTGCGGAAAATGCGGGGAGCCGGTAAAGCCAAACAGCCAAACCGGATATATTCGGCCGTCGAATCCCCCTGCCCCTAATCTGGCGGAAAATACAATATCCGACAAGGATCTCGCACTCTTTGTCGGGAAGAAATCCGCTCTCTATCTGAACAAATGGAAGAATAACAGCGAGTGGAATTGGCCGGCCTTTTTGTTTGATTTTTACTGGATGCTATACCGGAAGATGTATCTTTACGCGCTTCTTTCCGTACTGATCGTCTCAGCTTGGTCTATGTTTGTCGCTCTCCTGATCAGCGTCATTACACCGTTATATGTGAATATCATTCTTATCCCGGTGCTCATCCTCATCCCCAAGATCGCGACGGGAGTTCTTGCCAACAAGCTGTATCTTCACCATGCCAAAAGAAAAATAGCCGGACTCCGTTCCAACAGGCTTGAGGAAAAGGTTCAAGATAACTTAATCATCATGAAAGGAGGCACCAATATCGTTCTGGTCCTCCTGATCATGATCGGACCGTATCTTTTAGGTTTTCTGCTGGTAGCCCTCATATACTATTTCAACTTTACCAAATCTCTCGATAGCGCTTCATCGACTACCTATCCCCCCATCGCTATGCAAACGCCCGACCCTCAGACGGCAAGTCCCCCTGAGGCACAAAATATAGGAACGTTCAACGTTTTGCTGTTAGGCGGCGATGCAAGGAAAAGCGCGCCTCTGTCCAGTTCGGACAGTATGATCGTTGCATCCATTGCCCCTGCTACGAACCAAGTCCATCTGTTCTCGATCCTCCGTGACACCTATGTGGACATGCCTGGTATATATCAGGGGACTATCGGCGAAGCCATAGCCGCTGGGGACTTCGATCTTACTATCCAAACGGCGGAAAACTTGACGGGTCTCTCCATACCTTATTACCTCTATACAGATTTTGACGGATTCGTTAATCTGATCGATAAGCTCGGAGGCATTGACCTCGAAGTGGAAAAGGACATGGACTATGTCGATTTTCACGACTTACCCGAATACGATATCCAACTGGAAGAAGGCTACCAGCATTTGGACGGAGCGGCGGCTTTGCAATATGTGCGATTCCGCCATGATGCCATGGGCGATTTTGCCCGGGTAGAGCGGCAGCAAAACTTGTTGCATGCGCTAGCGCAAAAGATAATAACGAATACCACAATCATGGATCTGCCGGGAATAATAAACGCCATCAAGCCGTGCTTTCAAACAAACTTCAGCCTCGACGATCTACTATACCTGGCCCAATTCAGCTTGAAAATCGATCCTGACAGCATCAGCAGCACGCAGCTTCCACCCATGGATAACTTGCAGCAACAATCCGTGAATGGAAAAAGTGTCCTGGAGGTCATCGCCCCAGAAGAACTGCAAACGTATGTGAAAACGATATTGGAAACGGTATTGGAAGAGGTTTATCCTGAATCCATCTAATTCAAAAAGGGACGTCCCGTTTCCAAACAGGACGCCCTTCTTTCTTTTTGTATCGCTCATTCTTACGGGTGGATTATGGCTTCAACGTTGAAGATTCGGCCTTCTTCATAGGGGAGATGCAGCCCGTACCAAGGGCTGCCGTCTACCATAAGGGTCACCGCTCCGCGCTCCAAGCCATCCGGGTTGAGCACCCGAATCTCGTATCGAGCCTTACGGAAGACGCGAGAAACCGTGTGTTCCCTCCATTCTGCCGGAATGCACGGATCGATTACGAGTCCTTCCACCGTTGCCCGGATGCCCAACACGTAATCCAGCGTCGTCCACAGCATCCATCCTACCGTACCGGTGGAGTTGTGATGACTGGAGCGGCCGAAATTCGGGGAATCCTGCAGGCCGAAGTAATAATTCGGCAGGAAAATCGGCACCTGCAGGTTTTGCTCCGGGGGATTTTCCGGATTGGTCGGCAGAGTCCGAAGGATCGTCCGCAGAGCCTGCGTCCCCCGCCCCGCCTGACAATCTGCAAAAGATTTGAACATGGAGGCGTGGCAGTACACGGAGCCGTTCTCCGTCGTCCCCGCCAGCTTGATACTGATTCGTCCCCATTTCGGATTCCAATCGGAAAAGGCAGGCGCCAGCAGCAGCGGACCGGCAGGTGTATCCAAGCGATCCATGGCGGCCAAACATACGGCAAGCCGATCCTCTCGTGCCGCACCGCACATGATCGCCCACGTTTGCGTATTGAGAAACAGCTTGCCTTCCTCATCTCGGTCCGTGCCAAACGCCTCGCCGTTGTCATCAAAACCAGCTACATACCAGGCTCCGTCCCAGCAAGTTCCGTTAATTGCTTGGTCCAGCCGATCTGCGATCTCCTCCAGCTTCACCGCATTTTCCTCGTCACCGCGCAAACGACATAGGGGAACAAGCTGCAAAATGCCATACTTCAGCGCCATCGTGCTCCAAGCCGACTCGCCTCTGCCCAACCGGCCCGGCCCGTTGATCGGATCGTTCCAGTCTCCATGACCCATCAAACACAAGCCGTGAGCGCCGGTATCTTCCGACATATAGCGCACGGCCATCAGCAAATGCTCATAGATGGTTGCCGTTTCCGGCGAGTTTTTGAAACCGACCTGCTTGTCCAGCCAGCTCGCATTTCCCGCCTGATGAATGAGAGCGATGAGGCAGATGATCAGCCAAACGGGACCGTCTTTATGGGTAAGCAAGCAAAGCTTCTGAGGTGGCGAGCCGTCGGTCATGATCCACTGCTGGATAAAACCGCTTGTCTCCTGCCGCTGCAGAACGGAAGTCATATAGCCAAAAGCCCCTTCGGGATCAATCATGGCATAGCCGAGCGCATCCTGAAGCTGATTGCGGATCGGACAATAGACGGACATCCGGTTCGTGCGGGTCTGCATGACGATTTGCTTTTTCAGCCAGAAGTTCATGAAAGCATTCAGGGATTCATCCGGCGTTGTGACCGTAAAAGCGCCGGCCACCTCCGCCCAGAAATCCTCCACTTCCCGCAGTTGCTCGTCCGCTCCCCGCCTCAGGAAAATCTCACGAATCTCTCTGACTTCTTCCGTCGTGCGTGCGCAGCCCATCACCAGATTTACCGCTTCTTGCCGCCCTGGCGCAAGCTCGAACCTGTGAGCAAAGGCTCCGACGGGGTTTTCCCCCTCCGATTGGGCGCTCACGCATCCGCCGCGTTCGACAGCTTGCGGCAAAACGCGGGTATCGTCTCCACCAAAGAATCGCTGCTCGCTGCATTCATACGAATCCGCCGACCGATCGGAAAACAGGTAAACCAGATTGGCATGATTGTCGTTTTTCTCCTTGTCCTCATAAAACACATGGTACGGAAAAGAGAAACTGGTGATCGCCTGAGCCTTTTCGTCAAAGCGGCAGAGGCTGCCCATCACCCCGCCGTTTTCAAAAGAGAATACCGAGAATAACGACAGCCGCCTAGGCACAGCGGATAAATTGCTGATAGTAACCGTCCATACTTCGCGCATCCCTTCTCGAGGGACGAAAATCCTTGCTGTGAAATCGATTCCATAAGAGACGGAATGAATCCCGCTCCAGCCTAGAGAATGGCTGCACGTAAAGTCCGAAACCGGACTGCCCAGCGGTTGAACAGCCGGACACCAGATTTCTCCGGTATCATGGTCCAATAAATAAAAATACTTATAGCCTTCGCGATTATAGACGCGATGCTTGGGATAAAAAGCCGTACTCGGACCTTGGCCCGTTTGCGATACTTCCGTGTAATAGGAATCGTTGAACAGATAATTGAACCAACGGGCAGGCGTTTTTGGCGTCGTGATTACAAACCGTTTACCGTTCTCTTGAAAAGCTCCGAAACGCATAACCGAACTCCCATCTGGCAATAATTGCCGTGGTTAATGATATACGCCACTTTCCTTGAATGGCGTTGTTTTCATAGTAGGCGCTCCTCCCTGATCGGTCAATTTACTGTTTTTCAAATCGGGTTAATAAAAATGACAAAACCTGCTTTCTGACGCGTTACTCTACACGATATTCCGCTCCTGAGCTCCCCCTTTCCTTTTTTGCATGAAAAAAGACCCCGGAATCAAGCGGATGATCCGCTCACCTCCGGAGTCTTTCGGTTGTGTCGACTTATTTTGCCGGCATTTCGTTAAAAAAGGCAAGGTCCTCAATGGGGAGACGCGTCGTCGGGCGGCCCGGTTTAGCGGCTTTACCCAGGGCAATCAGCATAACGGGGAGATAACGATCGCTGATGTTGAAGGCTTCCTTCAGCAGCGCTTCATCGTAACCACCCATGGGCACCGTATCGTAGCCATGAGCGCGGGCCACGAGCATGAGCTGTTGAGAAACGAGACCGCCATCGATGTAAACGATCCGGTCGAGCCTCTCTTGTGGCAAAGAGCCATAAAGCGCGATGCTGCGTTCCGCGAAGGATTTAGCGATATCCTCCGGCATGAATCCTTGCTTCATCGTTTCCTCGTAGATTTCATTCGCTTTCAGATATCCTTCCCTGTCACCCAAAACGACGATAACAGCTGCTGCTTCGGATACCTGGGATTGATTGTTAGCGATAGGTTGCAGCTTGGCTTTCAATTCCTCCGTCTCGATCACGAGAAAACGCCATGGCTGCATATTCGACGAGGATGGGGCAAGAGCGGCTTCCGCAAGAATCTCCTTTATTTCCTCATGGGACAAACGGACGGACTTGTCGTAGCTCCGTACCGAATGGCGGCCGCGAACGACTTCCGTAAACGATGGAGCTTCTGCCCGGACTTGCTCTGAAGCGGATACTATCATTATTAACTCCTCCTTAAAATGGGGTTGCACTAAAAGCTTTTACCAAATGAAAGCCCTTTACTGTTGATAATATCGCACAGTTAAAGCAAAAAAATACCAAAGCTCGAAAACCATACCGACGAATTCACACCATTCCGACTGAATAAGTCAGGCAGAAACTGTTGCTATTATTGCACAGTATATGCCCTCTGCCATTCTCTGTCAACCGGTTTGTAGCCTTCATTAAACGGAGACTTTCAACCGTTCGATCAAGTCAGCAATGGTGATCTTGGCCAATACCTCGCGCATACGGTCGTCCATCTCTTGCGTGATTTCCTCAAACACCGACTTCATGCTTACGCCAAAGGGATGATCTCCCGCTGTTTCCGTTATGCCCAAGCAAATCCTGCTGCCCGCCCGGAACACGTCATATACTTCCGCGAGCTGGATCGAATCGGGCGACCTCCTCAGCCGATACCCGCCATCTCGCCCTTCCCGCGTCTCGATAAAGCCTTCTTTGGCAAGGACGGCAAGAACCCGGCGCAGTAAAGACGGCTCAGTCTGCAAATAACCAGCGATTTCCACGCTCGGGCACGTCGTGCATACCCTTTCCCGCGATAAAAACACAATAGCCTGCACAGCCAATCCAAACCATTTGGGGTGCTGACTGGAGGTACAATGTTCGTTCATCGCTTTTCCCCCTCTCAGGCAAACGTGATGCGCTTTCAACTGATTATTCTACCGAAATCCATCTCAGTCTGCAATCTTAGCCATGCAATAAAAAAATTCCTCGCCTCTCCTGATCGATCGGCGGGGAATTTTCAATTTGCTACTCATCTGCATTTAGGTCAAATGAACATCGTGGTGCTCAAAATAATGACCAGCAAGACGAACAACACAAGGACGAATGCACTGTTCCTGGCGGAACCATCAACCGGATATGACATAGTAAGATCTCCTTTCGTCCAAAAGTTAGTATAGAGTATGTGCAAAATAGAAGAGCGACTGGATGAATGAACAATTGTGGCAAAAAAGGCAAAAAAAAGCTGCGCCAGCGAAATCGATCGCTTGGTACAGCCTGATACCTATTTCCTCATATAAGCTTTACGGCAGCACCACGAAGTTGGAAACCACTTTCCGTTGCTTGCCGTCTGATGGGGTATTCAGCACTTTGCCGTTGTAAACGAAGGTGCTGGAGCCGCCTCCATCCAGGTTATAAGCATCTACGACATTCCACTCCAGCAGCTTCGTCTGCGCTTCCTCGAGGGTAATGCCTGAGCTGCTCGACGATCTGCCGTCGATGACGATAAACAGCATGTCCCCATTGGAAAAGTGGCCGATGAGCGTGCGCGGCTCTTTCTTGTTTTTCCACTTCGTCGGGATCGTTTGCTTCTTTCCGCCCTTAAGCAGAGTCGGAATGAAGGTAGCGCCTTGCTGCACACCCATCTCTTTGATTTGTTCCCGGGTGGTGACGTCGCCCCCTACCAGATGCCCGTTCTTATTAATGCCGATGAAGCTCAAGTCGGTCTGGTAAAAGGTTTTGATCTCACCATCCACAACGGTGATGCCCATCGGATACAAGAGGCCGTTTTGGGTGGCAAAGCCGCCTGCATTAATCGCCAGCACTCCACCGGTACGAGCTGCAGCAGCACTGGTTACTTCACCTTTAGCGCCAATTTTATCACCGGCCAGCACCAGCTTGACTGCGCTGGGATCGCTCAGCTTCACTTTCGCCATATACCCGCGGTATCCAGCCTCTTTCAGCGAAAAGACTTTGATGGTGGCACGGTTCCCAAAGGTTTGCCCGATGGGCTTGCCCAAAATTTTGGAAAGCACAGTGTCCAGAACGTCGCCTGTTTCCTTGGTCTGCTTCGAGCTGGAGGTTACAATTTCATCCACGGCTGACTTCTGAGCGGCATCCAAGGCGCTTTCCTGCTTAGCATTTGCTCCGAGCGCAACCAGTACCGACTTTATATCCGCAAGCTGCTGCTTGGACTTACCCGCAGATGAATCCATGCTGGTATAGGATTCCGCTACGCCTGATAATGGGGTATTCAATTGCTCGGCTTGTCCACTCTGGGTTTGAAGATCAAGCTGGGCGCTCTGATAACTAGGCTGCAGTTTATCGCCGTTATTGGCAAAGCCTGTCCACATTCCTGCAAGAAGGGCTAAAATCAGCAACGGCGGAAGAATCCATCTAGTAAACACGGACCGCTGCCTCCAACTTCGTAATCAGTTTGCGGAGCTCGGTCAGTTGGTTGCTGAGATCGGTGATCCGGCTATTCAATGCCTTCTTCGTATCAGCCGTCTTGCTAAGGGAGTCGCCGGCAAGGGACATTTCCTCTTTCACAGCTGTAAGCTCGTTCTCTACTGCAGCAAACTGCTTATCCAGCGCCTCTGCCTGGGTCTTCTGCGTGTCGAGAGCCGTTTGCAAAGCCGTGAGCTTTTCGTTCAAGTCTTTCATCTGCGTTTCGTTCGTATCGGCCACCCGGTCCAGCTTCGTCTGAATATCTTCGACATAATTTTTGGCGAGGGTATATCCGCCATATCCAATAGCGAGCCAAATCAACAGAACCGTCAACAATGCGGCCCAACGCGGCACCCGCTTTTTCCTCGGCTTTTCTTTCACATCTTTTGTCGTCCGGGCCAGCTCGTAATCTGCATCATAAGATAAATCATTCATTGATTGTACTTCTTCCTTTCCTCTTTTAAAACTAACCGATGAGGCCGTCTGTATGCTCGATATCTTTACATAATCACGTTCGCACACATGGCTATATACGCAAAAAAAACCGCATTTGTTGCGGTTTTCGTCGAAATAAACTTTCGGATTCGCGAATTAGATATGCGGAGCGCGGCTGTTCTGAGACTGCTGAAACCCCGTCTGCAAGAAATGAAGGCCAAGAATGAGCAATACATAGCCTAGCAGCGGGAAAAGAAATATCCACTGATGAAACACCAAATTCGTCCGGCCTGCACCGATCAATCCCGCCCATTCAAACGTAATCGGAAACGGGTTACCCTCCCCGACAAAAGGAACGGTGACTGACGTAATATCGCCTTTATACAAAAGGGTCCCGCCCACAAAAACATAGAAAATGCCCAATTGGCCGATCAGCGATAATGTCAGAATGCATTCGTTTAAAAATACCACGGCGAGGTTTTCCCGAATGGAAGGAACAATATGTTTAAAAATGAGCCTGCGTTTCCCGGCCCCTAATAGTTTTGCAGCCAGAAAAAACTCTTTGTTCGTCAGTTCCGCCGTTCTTTCCTGTATAACCGAAGCCACTCCGCGCACACCGAGCAGAGTCAAAACCGCGCCTAATAGGATAGCCAGAGATACGGGACGGATATCTGGATCAATAATCCCGACAATTTGCGTATTCAAATGAATCATCACGAAATACACAATAATGAAAACGGGCAGCGCATTTATGATCCCGATGGATGATTTCTTTCGTTTTTGTTTCTTCCTGCCTTTGAGCCCCGCGAACATGCCGATTAACCCGCCAATCACAACCCGTGCCGCCGCTATGAGCAGCATGGAAAAAAACGTAACCTTCGCCCCATAAAGCATGCTGCTGAGCAGATCGTTTCCCGTTTTATCCGTGCCAAAAGGATGTTGCAAACTGGGCGGAAGAGGTGGCACAATCAGCGTCATCCCTTTATCGCCCTCAACGTATTGAATACCTGGCCGGTAATCTTTTGCATAGGGGGCAAACCAACTGCCTCCGATAGCGGCAATCAGCATGACCAGCACGATCAAACTGCCGAGCCACAGCCGTATATTCACTTTGTTGTTAGTTTTTTCAGCCCCCAAATCGAGAACCTCCCAACCCCATAGACGCAGACATACATTCCGAATAAAACAAATAGGCCATTGGCAATCAGGCTAAACTGCGCCCCTTTTTGAAACAGCAGGCGAGTTATGCCGCTCAGGTTGTACAAATACTCAATGATGAACAAGCTGCTGAAGATAATCCCGATGAGCTTCGGTAATTCAGCCCGAAGAGCAGGCAGCAGATTCGGTACGACATGATCGAAGTAAATGCGTGTCCTACCTATTCCCTTCGCCTTCGCCACCATAATAAAATCTTCCGATACTATTTGCTGCATGCTCACCATGAGCTGCCGAAGCAAATAAAGAAAAGGAACGATCGTAATCGAAAGAACCGGAAGCAATACCGCCTTGGTATGGCCAAAAGAGGCAATCGCAATATGGATTCCAAACTGCCGGTGCAAATAAACGGCAAAAAGCTGCAGCATGACGATGATCACAAAATCAGGTAATACCGAAAGCAGCAGGATCCCTTCCTGCAGCAGACGAAGCCTCCATCTGAGGATCATCACACTCGCAATCACACTCAACCAAATGCCAAGCACGACCGCCGTCACGATGTAGGAAAGGGACACTCCCGCATAAGTCCAAGCTTCCGAGAGGAAATGGTGTTCATTTTTCCCATAGGTATAGATAAAAGAATCTCCAGAGCCTAGCCCTTTGAGATAGTCCAGACATGCGGTTAATGCAGAGTGCCATTGCAGCTCAATCCCATTTTTCTTAGCTACGATCAAAATTGGCAGGGAGGAGATCAAAAAAACAAGCACGAAAAGGGCCAAAACGGCGGCCGCGCCGGTCGTTATTTTTTTTGTCATGACTACCACCTAGGGATGGGATGCAAGCAACAAATGCAGATTGTCTAGCAATTAAAAGCTATATTACACCTGTACGGGAGATCGATCAATGGCCTGTCTCATAGGAACGCGACAAAAAAAGGGGCGCCAGCTTCAACCGGCACTCCTTCGGGACCATGCAAATGGTTAGTTTTCTTTAAGTTTTCTAATCTCAGCTTCCGTCAATCCTGTCGCCTTCGCTATTCGTTCAATCTCCAGATTCATTTCAAGCAATTCTCTGGCGATTTCGCGTTTTGCCGCTTCTTTGCCTTCATCTCGGCCTTCGGCTATACCTTCTTCCCTACCCTTTGCCAAGCCGAATTCCATACCCTTTGCCGCTTCTTCACTCATTGCCTTTATCTTCGCGAAAAAGGAGGCTTCATCATGCAGATACTTTTGCCTTGCTTCGTACATCAGCCGGGCCTCTGAATCCTGACTCAAGAAGCGCAGCGTCTCCATTGCTTTTCCCAGCCCCGGTTCATTCATTTTCAGCACCTCCCAGTTTGACGTATCCTCGCTTTTCAAGAACAGCAGCCAATTTGCCAAACCTTCATGTGTCGGTGGCGTGTCCGCCAACTTAGGCAATTCCAGAAAATGCACCTCGATATCATCACAAAGCGATATACCCGTTCGATCTTCCCGCAGATGAAACACATTATGATACTCATCGTTGGGCAAAAAGGAATAGTTCAAAATATTGATAGTGACACACTTGTTGAGCTTCTGATAGTCATCGCCTTCCTCAAGCTGAGTAGCATAACGCTTGCTCCAGTAGAACAGCGTTCGTTTCTCCATTTGGTATTTGTTGAATAGCTGCATTTCAATATCGATCAGCTTGCCTGACGCCGTTTTGGCGTATATGTCGAATATCGATTGCTTATCTTGGGGAGCATCCTTATCCGTATACGGATTCATCAGAATGATTTCGGTCAAAGGCGGCTCTCCAGCCTCTGCAAATACCCGATTGAGGAAGTGCATTAGAACATCCTTGTTATTCTCGCTGCCAAAAATCCGCTTAAACACAAAATCAACTCGCGGATCAAGCAATTCCATTCAGCCAACTCCTCACCATTATATCACGTCTCGCCAAATCCCAGTATTTGTAACCACCCCCAATATTGGCAGTACCGCTGCCAGCCCCGCGCCACTCAATTTGGAAAATCAACCTCCGCAGCAAGGCCGTAGCAGATCCAATAAATCCGATCCGATACGGGGTTCGGCAAATGGTGAACGCTTCGCTTAACCACCTCTCGGAAGCCCGACTTTTCAATCAAACGCAGCACTTTCTGCATAGAATCCATTTTTTCCTCAGAACGCAGCAGAAGCACGTAGTTGCGGTTTATATAAGCGATAACCGAGTGGTTTGGCATATGATCAGCCGCCATATCCGGCATTAAAAACTGGCATTCAACAGGATGCCGATAATCCGTAAATAGCTCAATCGTGCATGATTTGCACGTTGGACTCGGCAAACAAAGGCGCGGCTGCTGCCAACCCATCAGGGAGAGATTCCGGTATGCGCGTTCCTTCAGCTTCTCCTCTGTCAGCTCTGGATAAAGTCTCAGCATGTCCCGACTGACCGCTTTTGCGCTTTCGCATTGGATATCAAGAAAAACAACCCGCAATCCCGGCAAAAAGGGATCCGATATAAGCTCCCTATCTCGTTCCGCCTCGTAAACATAACTTTCCTCTCTTATTGCAGGAAAAAGGTAAGCGAGATCCGGCTTCCATTCCTTATCCTCTTTTTGGGCCATTCCCGCGGTATGCCATATTCCGTTCAAATCGTCCATCGACATGTTCATTTCCTCGCTTGATTTATAAGTACGGTACATATTTCGAAGACTCACTTGCAGCTTATCCGCCGGATCGCGCAGGTTTACCTGGATATCCAGGAGATAGGGGGCCTTCTCCTTCCTCTTAATATTGAAACTATCGTTCATCCTCGCTTGACTCCTCATTAGTTCCCTCCTTTGATTTAAAAACAAATACCCCGACTAGACGTCACGACGTCGGGTCGGGGTGTGCTACACCACTGTTCACTTATAGTTTAACGCATCCGAAGAAAATTTGGAATAAATTTCTATTATTCTTTTTACTTCCTCGATCTAGGATCCATTGCATCCCTGAGCGCATCCCCAATAAAATTGACGGACAGCACGCTCAAAATAATCATAACCCCCGGAGGCAGCCATAACCACGGCTGTGAAGTCAGCACCGTAAGGGATTGCGCGCTGGCCAGCATATTCCCCCAGCTTGCTGTCGGCGGCTGCACGCCGAGACCCAGGAAACTCAAAGCAGCCTCATCCAATATCGCGCCTGCTACTCCGGAGGTCGCATAAATCAAAATAGGCGCTATTGTATTCGGCAAAATATGCAGGAAGATGATCCGGGGAACGCTAAAGCCCATGGTGACACCGGCTTTCACGTATTCGGTTTCCTTAATGGACAGGACATTTCCTCGCACCAGCCGTGCCAAACTGGGCCAACCTAAGAGACCCAGAATCAAAATAATATTCTTGAGTCCCGGTCCGACGATAGCGGATACGACTAGGATCAACATGATGTAAGGAAAGGACATGAAGATATCGGTCACCCGCATGATGACCCCATCCAGCCATCCTCCATAATACCCGGAAACCAGTCCAAGGATCGTCCCGATAATCGACGAGATAAGAATCGCGCCAAGACCGACGGATAAAGAAACCCTGGCTGCATAGATGACCCGGGACAGCTCATCCCGTCCGACTTGATCCGTACCCAGCAAATGATGGCCATTAGGAGCGGCGCTAAAGCTGTCTGTAATCGTATTCGGCGCATAAGGCGCAATCAGCGGAGCGAAAATCGCGCAAATCGCCAGGAGGACCATAACGATAAGTCCCGCAACGGCAAGCTTATGCCTCCTAAAGCGGCGAATGAATAAACGGAACGGAGTCCCGTCAGCTCCCGTTACGATTTCATTGGCGAGCTCCGTTTCAACTACGTGATTTGATTCAGGGATTTGGTTCATTTGCCCGCCGCCCCCTGATAGCTATTTTTAATTCTCGGGTCCACGAGAGCATAGGCGATATCCGTAAGCAGGTTCGCTGCAATGACGATAAATGCCGCTACCAGATTGAGCCCCATAATCATGGAGTAATCCCGGCTCATGATCGAAGACATCGTCAACTGCCCGATACCCGGCCAGGAAAAGATCTGCTCGATCACGACGGCTCCCCCGAACAGAATCGGAATCTCCATCCCCAGAACGGTCACAATAGGAATCAAGGCATTGCGCATGGCATGCCGGTTCACCACCAGAAACTCCGCCAATCCTTTGGCCCGGGCTGTCCGTAAAAATTCCTGCCCTAAAATCTCAAGCATGCTGGAACGAACATACCGGATGGTTCTTCCCGCCACATTAGCTGTAAGCACCAGTACAGGCAGGATCAGATGCACCAGCACATCCGCCGCACCGCCGTTTCCGCCGAGCTCTTTGTAGCCGCTGGAGGGAAGAATCTTAAAATGCAGGGAGAAAACATAGATCAGACCGAGAGCCAGAAAAAAGTTCGGAATGGATATCCCGAGAAACGACCCCGTCACGGCAAAATAGTCCAGCTTGGAATACTGCTTCGAGGCGCTCAGCACCCCCAGTGGAATCGCAATGAGCAGACCGAGAATCAACGCCGTCCCCATCAATAGCAGCGTTGGCCCCAAATGGCCCCAAATCGCCTTTCCAACGGGCTGATACGTGATCATGGAATAGCCTAAACTGCCGTGAAAAAGGTTCCCCAGCCAGTGGAGATATTGCTCGTAGGCCGGAGCGTTAAGCCCCAGCTCTACGCGCTTGGCCTCAAGAGCCGCCGCCGGAAGCTTCGGGTTCACCAGCATATCCACCGGATTACCAGGAGCCATACGCATAATAATGAAGTTCAGGATCGTCACTCCGAAAAAGACCGGTAGTGCGATTAAAATACGGCGAATCACATAATTAAACAAGCGCGCACACCCCGGTTCTTAATCAATAGGGAAAAAGCAAGCAACCGAGTGACGGCCGTCTGTCAGCTTCGGCTCCTGCTCCCGGCATTCGGCACGGGCATAAGGACAGCGCGTATGAAACCGGCAGCCTGCGGGTGGGTTCGCCGGACTTGGCACATCCCCCTGCAGCACGATTTTCTCCCGGTTTCTCGCACGGGGATCCACTACTGGGTAAGCATCCAGCAACGCCCTCGTGTATGGATGCCGCGGATGCTCAAACAACTCTTGAGTCGTCCCGATCTCCACGATCTTCCCCAGGTACATGACCGCGAGTCGATCGCTTATATAACGCACGGCGCCTAGTCCGTGGGCAATGAACAGATAAGTCAGGTTCAATTCTTCCTGCAAATCTTTCAAAAGATTCAATACCTGAGCTTGAATCGACACGTCGAGAGCGGAAACCGGCTCATCACAAACAATGAGCTTTGGCTTAAGGGACAAGGCCCTGGCGATTCCGATTCTCTGCCTTTGTCCGCCGGAAAATTCATGAGGAAACCGGTTGTGGCTGTTCTTCGGCAGACCGACCATATCCAGCAGTCTGTCGATTTCCTTGGAAATCATCGCGTTCGGCACGATCCGATGTACCCTTAAAGGCTCAGCCAACAGCT
This sequence comes from Gorillibacterium massiliense, assembly GCF_000455485.1. GTDB lineage: Bacteria > Bacillota > Bacilli > Paenibacillales > NBRC-103111 > Gorillibacterium > Gorillibacterium massiliense. Next base: position 43,554 of record NZ_CBQR020000140.1, on the reverse strand, counting down.
CCGATACGCGCTTCCGGGGATTTAAGGAGGAGTAAGGATCTTGAAAAACGATTTGGAGCTGAGACCTCAAGCGGCTCATTTCTCCAGCGGAATGGCTGGCGATGTCTTTTCCGTCAAAAAGAATGCGTCCAGCCGTCGGCTTTTCCAAGCCTACGACGGATCGGCCAATGGTCGACTTCCCGCAACCGGATTCTCCTACAAGTCCGAGAGTTTCCCCTGGAAAAAGCGAGAGATCCACACCATCGACCGCTTTTACATGCTCAACGGCTCTACCCAATATTCCTCTGTGAATCGGATAATACTTGGTCAAACGGTCCAACACGAGCAGAGGCGCGGTTGTAAGGGGTTCAGCTTCAAGATTCATCATGGGTCCCCTCCTCGCTCCGGTTCAGATTCCCATCTGCCGATTTCCCGACTTCCCAGCAGCGAACCCATTGGCCTTCCTGCTTTTCCTCAAGAGGGGGAAGATGGCCGCGGCAGTGCTCCGTCGCCAGATGGCAGCGGTTATAGAACCGGCAGCCCGGCAACGATTGATATCGAGTTGGAACCGCCCCAGGTATGGATTCGAGCTGTTCCCCAGCCCCGATGTCTAAACGGGGAATCGACTTCAACAGCCCCCGGGTATACGGATGCTTCGGTTCGTCAAACAGCGTGTACACGTCCGTATCTTCCACGATTTGCCCGGCGTACATGACCAAAACGCGGTCGGCCATCTCCGCTACCACACCCAAATCATGGGTGATCAGCAAGATGGCCGTGCCCGCTTCCTCGCACAGTTCTTTCATCAGTTGCAAAATTTGCGCCTGAACGGTTACATCAAGAGCAGTCGTCGGTTCATCGGCAATGAGAATTTGCGGTCTGCAAGAAAGGGCCATGGCAATCATGACCCTCTGTCTCATCCCCCCGGACAAAGCGAAAGGATACTCCTTCATAATCGCTTCCGGCCGAGGCAAACCTACTTTCCGCAGCATCTTGACGGCTGTTGCACGGGCTTCTTTTTTATCCTGCTTCAAATGAAGTTGAATGGCCTCGCACAGCTGGTAGCCGATGGTAAACACCGGGTTTAGCGACGTCATGGGTTCTTGGAATACCATGGATATCCGATTCCCGCGGATGTCTCTCATCTGCCGCTCATCCAGCTGTAAAATATCCGTTCCATCCAGGAGGATTTGTCCGCCGTCGATACGGCTGCCTTTTCCCAAGAGCCGCATAATCGAGAGTGCCGTGACACTTTTCCCGCTGCCCGACTCTCCCACGATGGCCAACGTTTCCCCCGGTTTCACGCTGAAGCTGATATTGTCTACACTGATGATTTTTCCTTGGTCCGTATCAAAAGCCGTTTGCAAGTGGTTGACGGAGAGCAAAGCTTCCATCCCTACCACCACCTTCATAATCGAATTACCGCTAACGCAGTTGTATTATTTTACATCCCATTCGTTAACGTTGATGAACATGCCGAAGTCCTTCGGCTTAGCGCCAGTCACTTTATTGCTCATGGCACCCAGCGCTTTCGTTGCATAAATAGATGGCATCGGAACGTCTTGCGCGACGATCTCTTGCAGCTTATTGTAGTCTTCCGTAAGCTTGGCTTCATCGGTCGCGGATTGCAGCGCCGTAAGGAGTGTTTCGATATCCGCGTTCTTGTAGCCGCTCGGATTGCCTTCATGCAGGAAGTAAGCCACGTCCGGCAGCGGATTAACCGGAGACAGCGAAACGGTCAGAACGCCTAAGTCATAATCCATTTTTACCAACTTATCAATCAGCGTGGCCAGATCCAGCATTTGAATCTTCACGTTCACGCCGACTGCACGAAGATTTTCTGCCATAATGTTCGCAGCTTGTTCAAGTGTACTATCACCGGAAAGAACAGACAAGTTGAGGGTTTTTCCAGCGTTCCAGCCGGATTCCTGCAGCAGGCTCTTGGCTTTATCCGGATCATAGGCTACCGGCTTCAGATTTGAATTCACATATTTGCTGTAACTGGTCAAGAAGCCGTCCACTACTTCGCCCGAGCCCTTCAGCAGATTTTTCACGATCAACTCGCGATTGATGGCGTAGGAGATCGCTTGTCTTTGCTTGGCATCCGGCACCGTTTTTTCATTGATGTACATGAACTGGGTGGCAACAGCAGGACCATCATTGGTTGTAAAGTTTTTAAGCCCCTTTACCTTCTCGTAGTCCGAGATCGGAATCACGCCGAAGGAAGGAATGTTCATATCAATCTCGCCGCTTTGCAGTTGGGTGGTAATCGCCGTACCTTGGAGTACTTTGAAGTTCAACTGATCCAGTTTAGGCGCACCTTTAAAATAATCCTTGTTCGCTTCCATCTGCACATAATGATCCCGGTCATAGCTCACCAGCTTGAAAGGACCGTCCGTCAACGTCGGCTTTTGCATGAAGTCGCTCTTGTTGATGTCTTCTGGAGCAATATCTTTCAGAGCGGACTGAGGAACCGTAAGCAAGTACCGGCCAATGGAATCCTGGAAAATGGTCAGCGTCGTCGGCGCCTTCGTTTTCAGCTCCAAGGTGTGGTCGTCTACTTTTTTCACGCCGGAAATATCCGTCTTGCCTTCCGGCAGGTATCCGGAATCATCCAAGCCTTCAATGATGGCAAACATATAGGCAAAGCCGGAAGCGACTTTCGAGTTAGCCATCAGCTTCAATGTGAAAATAACGTCGTCGGCCGTAACGGGAGTCCCGTCCGTCCACTTGGCATTCGGGTTCAATTTTACGGTAAACGTCGTATTGTCTGTTGTGGTAATGGAATCCGCCAGCATCGGTTTGAAGGTCAGATCCTCATCCAGGTCGACCAAAGGCAGGAACATCAAGCCCGATACATAGGAAGAAACTTGTCCTACCGGAGACAAAGGATTCAGGGCGTTTGGTGAATACGTTACCCCGATGTTGACGACTTTTTTGCCGTTTGCAGGCGCATTGGTGGCACCAGCCGCGCCGGTTGCTTCCGAATTATCCTTCGATCCGCCGCATGCCGACAAAACCATCAAGGCTGCCGCAAGGACGAATACGAATGTCTTTTTCCAGGTGAATCGAACTGCTTTCATATGCTCCTACCCCCGTCTATTTAATTCCTACTATTCTTATACGATTTAATTTATGTTTAAATATGATGCATTCAGATAAGGTTGTCAAATGGAAGATTATGCCTATCCTTGGTAAATGACCTGCTTCTCTCCGGCCGGAATGTCAAAAGGCAACCGATTACCGGCAGGGGGCAGCGGACAATTGAAATGATAGGAGAATGCACAAGGCGGAAGAAAGGCACGGTTAAAGTCCAATATGGCCCTGCCATCCGGTGTAAGCGACACAACAACCATCCTGCCCGTTCCATAGGTTATCTTACCATTGGTCTTGTCGCCGAACACGATAATGAGCGCTCCGTCGGAAGAGAAAGGAGTGAGCGTAAACTCGGTACCATTTCGGACAAACCTTATGTCGCCGGGAGACTCATGATGGCGCTCTATGCCAGCCTGATCCGAAGTGTGGGTAAATGCCGCTGTCCGATTCTCTTTTTCAGGCTCTATGACCCATTTCGCTTCTATTACCCACTCCGGGTCATACGGATACGCGGAAATCCCCTCGTAGCGCCCTATGGCTTCCGATTGGGAATCATATAAGGCAAGTAAATAATCCGAGCCTGGCTGCGCAGTGGCGGTAGCCGTCAATGTCGGCGAAAATCTCACCAGCGTGTGATCGATGCTTAATCTTGCCGTACCATCTAGCGTTTTTCCGTCCACCGTTATGCCATCGGCTGCCGTCGCCGTCAAGATCAACCCGGGTTCGCCGGCATGCATTGGCGCCCACAAGCCTGGGAGGCCTTCTACCTGCATCGGTTCCTGAATAGCGTAGAGCCCGATCAAGGCTAAATCCCCTTGAGGTCCGGCAACGGCTGTCTGCCGTTCTCTTCTCCATTGTTCAAACGCTTCTTTTTCTGCCGACTCGACCCTCATCAGGACTCCTCCCCGGCGAGGAAATCCACAACCGTCTGAATAAACGCTGCATGCTCTTCGATAAACGGCATATGACCGCTATACTCGAATACGGTGAGCTGCGAATGAGGCAGCAACCGGTGCATCTCCTCCGCTTGGGAAACCGGCGTAATCCAGTCATGCCGTGCTGCAACAATCAAAGTCGGAACCTGCACCTCAGGCAGCTTCGGGCGAACATCATAGTTCGGAATGAAATGCTTAAACGTGTAATTCGCAACCTCCATGGAGCCGATAGGCCGGTTCCCCGTTTCCTGCATGACCGTTTCATTTTGAATATGAAAATAGAGAGGGTAGCAGATATCCCACCAGCGAATGAGGTGCGGTTCATCTTCGATGCGTCCCTCGAATAACTCAGGAATCACGCGCAGCTGCTCTTCCGTGGCCACATGACTTGCGAACTCCAGCGCCGCCGGATAAAACTCCCGGCTGGGAGCCGTACACACAAGCAGCAGCTTGTCCAAAGAATCCGGGTATCGTGTCGCAAACACCTGCGCCACCATCCCGCCGAAGGAATGGCCGAGCAGATGAATTTTTTCAAAGCCAAGATAAATCCGCAGTGCCTCAATATCGTCCGCTAACTGCTCGAGCGTACAAGTCGCCGGGTCCACCCGCTCCGACTGGCCGTTGCAGCGCTGATCCAAATAAACAATCTGCAGTTCTTCAGTAAGTGGAGTCAACCACGGTTTGAAATCAGAATGATCACTGCCCGGCCCGCCATGAACGGCAAACAGCACCGACCGCTTCACCATACGGTCTCCATTCGGGACATAGCCCGAGCCTTCTATATCAAAGTAAATCCGGGTTCCGTTCAATGGTGCAAACATTCGTCCACTCTACTTTCTTATGGGATGCGCATTGAGCGATGATTACCATTATCCATTTCTGATTCCCAATGTCAAATATTTGCCGGCCCTTTGAATCAAAAAAGAGAGCATCAGTTCTTCTGATACTCTCTCGAAAGATATTTTAATTATTGGTACAGCAGTCAAGTTTAACCTTGCTCGATTTCAACGATTTTGCTTGCGATTGCTTTCGTCAGCTCCTCCGCGGTCTTGGGCACGAAGCTTTTCAGAATCGTGTTGATCATCGGCCCCATGGCGCCTTTAGCGGTAATCTCGAGGTTCCCTGTCATTTGTGTCTGGTTATCGCCGAGTGCCTCTGCTTCAAAATAACCGTTACCGGAGAAGTTGTCCGACAGTCCTGTCAAATCGAAGGTCACTTTTGTTGGTTCAATCCAATTGGTAATATCGATTTTCAGCTTGACCGTCTTCTTCATGAAGCCAAGATCGCCCTTGAACGCCCAAGTCGATTGACGCTCATTCAAGATTTCATGCTCAATGTACCCGGGAACCAAAGGCGCCCACTTGTTCATATCGCTGACAAAATTCCAAATGTTATGGATTGAGACGGGGATCTCTATTGTATGCGTGCCACTTGGCATATTTCCTCACTCTTCCTTTTGTGTAGTCGTGTTGTTGCCTTAGATGGTTTTGGATTCCGATTTGCCAACCGCGATTCCGGCCAAATAGCCAAACGTCATCGCCGGTCCGATCGTTCCGCCTGCGCTGAGATAAGCCTGTCCCATCACGCCCATCGCCGCATTGCCCGCAGCATACAAGCCCGGGATTGGTTTGCCACGCAGGTTGATGACTTGTCCGTTCTCATCGATTTTGGGTCCGCCGCTTGTGCCAAGGGATCCGAAATAAATCGGGAGAGCATAGAAGGGAGCTTTTTCAATCGGTCCCAGATTAGCTTCCGGACTTCCTCCCCCACCGGTAAAGTTCTCGAAAAAGGTTGTTCCGCGATGGAAATCCGGATCGACTCCCTTTTTCGCATTTTCGTTAAAGCGTTGTACCGTTGCTTCCAGGTTGTCGGCATCTACGCCGATTTTCGCTGCCAAATCCCGGATCGAATCGGCACGATCCACCCAATCCGGCGTATCTTCTCCGGGCATCATCGTGATGATCATGGTGCTGTCCTTCAACTGTTGATCGAAGATCATCCAAACCGGAGGTTCATTCGGCCATTCAAGGGCCACCGGATCAAATTCGTAAAAAGATTTTGGCAAATCGTTGTAGGTCACGCCTTCATGAACGAAACGCTTGCCATGTTTGTTCACAATGATACTGTTGGGACCGAAGCGTCCTCCTCCGAGCTGGTTCATCACCCTGTCTTCATATTCGAAGGTCGGATCCTGCATAGCCGGATACCACCATGCTTCGCTCATGTTTCCAAGAGCGGCTCCTGCTTCCATTGCCATGATCAAGCCATCTCCGTCATTGCCTGCCGGCGATAGCGGATGGGTAATTTCACCCTTCAAGAACGTTTTCACCAGCTCTTTATTCCATTCGAAACCGCCGGAAGCAAGAACGACCCCTTTGCGTGTGCCGATGTATACCTTCTTACCCTTCTGTTCGGCAACAACTCCGATGACTTCGCCTTCATCACTTAGCACCAGTTCTTTGCCGGGTGTTCCCAGCCAAGTCTCGATTCCCCGGTCAAGTACACCTTTGAACATCGAAGCGATTAACGCCCGACCCATCGTAACGATGTTATTCTCCATCCGCTCCGCAATTTTCGCGAAATCGACGCCGCCGATGGCTCCGCCTTCCTCTAGTGTTAGCGGCGGGAAAATAGGATTCTGACGAATCTTCTCGCCCCATTCGCCGATTTCATTCATATCGTAGGGCATGGGGTCAAGGGAACGGCCGCTCTTCGCCCCAGGCAGATTGCCGTAATAGGACGGATAGGACATAGGAACGGCGAATTTCAACGGCGTATGTTCATGCAGATAATCAATCATTTTATAGCCATTATCGACATATACCTCAAGCAGCTTGGGATTGGGCTCTTTTCCGCCCGTTATGCGCCGGATATAGGTAAGGGCATCCTCACGAGTATCTCCGGCTCCCTTTTCCTGCATGTAACGATTGAGCGGAATCCATGGAATCCCTCCGGAAAAGGCGGTTGTTCCGCCAAGTTGATGGGCTTTTTCCAGAATCAACACTTTTGCACCTTGATCAGCTGCCATAATGGCGGCAACGAGTGCAGCGCCTCCGCTTCCCATTACGACAACATCGACTTCATGATCCCACTGTACAGGTTTCTTCGCTGGCATAGTGCATCTCCATTCTGGCTAATTTTCGTGTTACGTGCTATTCTTTCCAATCTTGATAGAAGAAAGCGCTACCATTAGAGTGGAAATTTTTTTCAGGCTCCCGATTCGATAGCCATTGTTCTTTTAAAATAATGATAGTCTTACTATCATTATTGATTATATAATAGCAAACTCCGATTTTCTTTACAAATCATTATCGTTTTATTGTCGCGAAAATGATGGAACGATATAATACGGGGAATAAAACAATAGAAGCCAAGTGAGAGGATCGCCCTATGAGACCCGAAGCAAGACAGCAGCGGATGCAACTCGTCATTAATGCTGCCGAGCATGTGTTTACCCATAAAGGAATTGAAAAGACCACGATGCAGGATATTGCCAACCAAGCAAATATCGGCGTGGCGACAGTATTTCGTTTTTTCCCAAAAAAAGAAAAGCTGGTCGTTGCGGTGGCAACCCAAACACTCGAAGCTGTACTCCAAAGTTTTCAATCCATCGCAACCATGCCGTTATCGTGCATCCAAAAGATAGGGTTGCTCTTTGACAACTTCATTTCTCTGCTGGAGCAAAAGGACAGTTCAAGCGTAAAGTTGCTGGAAAATTTCGAAAGCTATGCCGCTCAATTCACGGAGCCTCTTGAAGACATCGGACTCTTCAATTCTGTCTACCGGCAAATCTCCAGCGTATTTTCTTCCATTATTCAACAAGGTATTCAGGATGGATCGGTTCGCCCTGATCTTCCGATCGAGAAAACGTTAACTACCATCATGAACACATTCGGCATTCTCGCCAGAAAACTATCCCTGCAAAAAAATATTCTTGTCGTTGAGCCCGACCTGAACCCTGAGGAACAGTTGGCCATCCTTAAACACATTTTGCTCAGCTATTTGAGTAACAAGGACGCCTAAAAAACTTGAGATGGAACAAAAAAGCAGCCCCGCAGAGGGACCTCTGCGACAGCTGCTTCATGATTCTTACAAGACATAGCCAAAACCCAAGATGGTAAACCGCTTATCTTCGTTTCCGGATGCCATCTTGATCTCCACCGTATGATCTCTGGAAACATCCTCGTTATACAAAAGCACGGGGTTGCAATGTGTCCAGTTGTTCTCATGGGGATCGGCGACCTTCGTCAACTGTCCGTCCACCCATATATCGGCACTGCCGAAATCACTGCTCCCGGAATCTTTATAAACGAGAATGAGGCTTTTGCTGCGGATCGTCATTTTAAAGCTTCCGCTTCCAGAATCGGCCGTATGCATCCAGTTATGGGGGAATTGCGGCGAACCGAAAGGCTGGTCGTCCATTTCCACCATCTGCAGATCCGTGTCGATCTCAGAAAAACCGCCGGCGTCAATCCGTGCCAGGCTTTCGTACTGGCTGCGGTCCAGCAAATGCATGCCAACAAAATCATTGCCGATGACAGGCGGCTTATCGGTGATAATGTCCTCCATATCCATGGCAGCTCGGTCTGTTTCCGCGAACAGATATGCGAGACAATCAGCCATAACCGTATGGCCGTCATTGGTCGGATGATAGATATCGTAGAAAAACTGCCGTTTGGACACGATGTTCCCTTCAGCCTTGGACAAGCGGAACTGCTCTACCACCGCATCTTTGACGCTTACCATCGGGAGATCATAATGCCAACCTACAGGCGAAAGCCGATCCTGTAAATTCCAATCATTCACAAAAACGCTGAATAACAAAATGACAGCCGGCTTCTTAGCAGCAGACAGAATGTTCAAGACCAAGCTTTCGTAGCAGTTTCCCTTCGTTTCGTCGCCTTCGTCATTCACCGCGAATTCAACGACCACGATATCCGGCTGAACCGCTCCATCCCGTAAAATATCCCGCTCATAGCGGACGATCCCCAGCTCAGATGGCGTACCGCCTACACCGGCTTTAACAAAGTGAATAGGAGCCTCGCCCATTCCGCCGAACATTTGGTGAAAGAGCGAGTATGATCTGTACGCGTAACAATTCGTATGTATGGGTTTTGAGCCAGCCCCCTGGGTGATGGAACCACCAATGTAGGCGAGGGTTACCTCTTCGCCTCTTTTTGCTTTTTCGATGGCCGCTTTCAATCTCTTGTTGTTTCCTTTACTCAGCAGCGATTTGGCAATCATCGCTTGATACTCTTCCGAATCGAAAGCCACTGGCGGCTCAATCTCAATATCAGGCACTTTATAGGCATCATGAAGATAGAGAACGACATTAACCGTTGCCAGCATGCCGGCACCCTCGAATTCAAAAGCGAACTTACCGGGAACATCGTCATCCGGGGACTCAGCGTAATCCTTCAGATTTAGGATGACTTCCGTGCCATCCCCCGGACAAACGGCCCGCATCCGGGAACCCGATTCGAACGTGCTCGTTTTCCCCCAGTTCTCCATTACAAAATCGACGGATGAAGCTTGCTCTCCATGGACTTTCACCGTTACACCAATGCTGTGTACCAGTCTGCGAAACCCGCTGCAAGTCTTCAGGAGGTCGAGAATTTCTTCGTCTGCGACTCCGCCGGTGAATTTCGCCTTGTCGGCAAGCCGCCCATTATCCAGATAAATTTCTTGGGAGTGTATCCCGTTGCCGCGGGAAGTCGCTTCGATAATCGATTCCAACATAATGAAAATGGCGCTGCGCTTCTCCACCGGATCTTTTGGCGCCACGGGGCCTCTGCTGCCCAGCCCGCCCAGGCTCTCGCAATCCCTCTCAGCCATATGCAAACCAACCTTTCGCGATCAGTGCAAAACTCAAAATTCTTATGTAGAAAAAACAAGCCTGCTCGTATCGAGCAAGCTCGTTGGCTATTGATTCCTCTATCGGTTCCTTGGCGTTTTCTTCATTCGGGTATACATAAAAAGCGCAGCAAGGATCATGCCAATCATGCCGAAGCTGCTTGCCGATTCAGCATCCATGCCTGCCAAAAGGCATATGCTACTCACAAACGTTCTTGCAATCAGTGCAACCGCGATCAGCATAATCGGGCGCCAAATATTGAATCCTCTCATCTCGCAACACCCCTGAATGTAAGCTATCGATTGCCATTATACCATACAAGGATCGGAAAAACGGAATAAAAAACCGGTGAGTGCCTATTTCCGCACGCTCACCGGTTGACCATCATCTTTTTAGCTTAATTTCGGATCAGATAATCGAATGCTCCCAGGGCAGCGGTAGCGCCGGAACCCATGGAAATAATAATTTGTTTATAAGCGCTATTGGTACAATCGCCGGCCGCAAACACACCGGGCAAAGTGGTAGCACCGTGACGATCGACGACAATTTCGCCGAAACGGGTACGTTCAACCGTGTCACCCAGCCAATCCGTATTCGGCACAAGTCCGATTTGGACAAATACGCCTTGCAGCTCAACATGCTGAACAACGCCGGTATCCCGTTCGATAAACGAAATCCCGTTCACCTTATCAGTCCCATGAATCTCCTTGGTTTGGACATTCTTGTGCACCGTTACATTGGGCAAGCTGTAGAGACGATCCTGGAGGACAGCGTCGGCTTTCAGCTCCGGCATAAACTCCAGTACGGTAACATGCTTCACGACGCCGGCGAGGTCAATCGCCGCTTCGATGCCAGAATTGCCGCCGCCGATAACCGCAACGTGTTTCCCCGCAAACAGGGGACCATCGCAATGGGGGCAGTAAGCAACGCCTTTATTCTTGAACTCCGCCTCACCAGGCACTCCCACGTTGCGCCAACGGGCGCCTGTAGAAAGAATGACGGTTTTGCTCTTGAGAACCGCTCCGCTTTCGAGTTCGACCTCGATGAAGTCTTTCTTTTCCAAACCTTTGGCACGCTGTACCTTCATCACGTCGATATCGTACTCTTTTACGTGTTCTTCAAGACTGGCAGCAAGCTTGGGCCCTTCGGTATGTTTTACGCTTATGAAGTTCTCAATGCCCAGAGTATCCAAGATTTGACCACCGAATCGTTCAGCCACAATGCCGGTGCGGATGCCTTTGCGCGCCGCATAGATCGCAGCGCTTGCGCCTGCCGGGCCGCCGCCGACAACCAGAACATCATAAGGTTCCTTATTGGCGAGCTCCGATCCGTCAGATGCCGACCCCAGCTTGGCGAGAATTTCTTCGAGGGCCATGCGGCCGCTGCTGAAAAACTCACCATTCAGGAAAACTGCCGGGACAGCCATAACGTTTTTGCTTTCCACTTCCGCTTTAAACGCAGCCCCGTCAATCATGGTGTGAGTGATGCCCGGATTCAAAATGCTCATCACGTTGAGCGCCTGCACAACATCGGGACAGTTATGGCAGCTTAAGCTGATGTACGTTTCAAAATGATACTCGCCGCGAATAGCTTTAATCTGCTCGATGACGTTCTGTTCTACTTTTGGGGGTCTGCCGCTTACTTGCAACAGAGCCAAAATCAAAGAAGTAAACTCATGCCCGAGAGGGATACCGGCAAACGCTACACCGGTATCTTCCCCCACGCGATTCACGCTGAAGCTTGGCGTTTTGGGCAAAGTAGTTCTCTCTACATGAATTCGAGGAGACATGCCGGCAATTTCATCCACCAAGGCCAGCATTTCCACGGATACGCTATCGGATCCTGCACTCACTTTGAGCTGAACGTCACCCTCCATAAGCTGCAGGTATTGGGCTAATTGCGCTTTTATTTCGGCATCTAACGCCATACAGATCGCTCCTTAAATCTTTCCTACAAGATCAAGACTCGGCTTCAAAGTAGCTGCGCCTTCCTGCCATTTTGCCGGGCAAACTTCGCCAGGATGATTCCGAACATATTGGGCTGCTTTGATTTTACCTACCAGGATACTGGCATCGCGGCCGATCCCGCCAGCGCTGATTTCAATGGATTGGATGACTCCATCCGGATCGATGATGAAGGTACCGCGATCGGCAGCCCCTTCGGCTTCGATCAATACATTGAAGTTGCGGGAAATGGTGTGGGAAGGATCGCCGATCATGATATACGTGATTTTCCCGATGGCTTCCGAGTGGTCGTGCCATGCCTTATGGGTGAAATGGGTATCCGTGGATACGGAGTACACTTCAACGCCAAGTCCCTTCAACGTTTCATATTGATTTTGCAAATCCTCGAGTTCTGTTGGGCAAACGAATGTAAAGTCAGCCGGATAGAAGCAAACGACGCTCCATTTGCCTTTAAAATTCTCCTCGGTGACATCGATGAATTTTCCGTTGTGATAAGCCGATGCTTTGAACGGCAGTACTTCGCTTCCAATGAGAGACATAATCTTTTTTCCTCCTCAGCATGGTTTGAGAACCGGGTCGGCATTTTTACGGACCTACATATAGCATTCCATAATTCGCCTCTATTAATTCCCGTTCGCTATATATTATATGATATCATAGCCAGCAATTTGGTTCATGAAGCAATAATGAAGTCAAAGTGAAAGCTTTATGAAGGTCTCATGAAGGTTTGATGAAGAGATAGGATTCTAAAGATAGACCGGTTTCCCGAATCACATTTAGTTCATCGGCCGTCATCAGGCCGGACTTATGTAAGTTCATATATTCATGCGAAACGCTTTGATTGAAAATCAACAAATCATCCGTATTAATCGTCACCGGGATTCCAAAGTCATAAAGGGCACGGATCGGATGGCTGCTGTAACTCTCCGCCACTCCGAGCATGATGTTGCTGGTCGGGCAAACATTGAGCTGAATCCGGTGATCGGCCAGCCATCGCATGATTTGCGGAGATTTTGTCGCCGCAATGCCATGGTGAACCTCCTGCAGCTCCAATTCTTCCACCGCTTCCATCACATCATCTGCGCTGCCGAATTCTCCGACATGAGCTTTTAAGATCAGCCCCGCGTCATTGGCGCGCTGGTAAAGCTTTTTGAAGCGTTGAATGGGTTGGGCAAATTCATCACAGCAAATATCGACAGAGCGAAACCAATTATACGAGAGGATTTCCTCAATCCTTTCATAAGCCTCGTCGACGTTACATGCCCGGTCAAAAGCCAACTCCGGCAAAAATCGAGCTTCTGGAGCAAACCGACGATGTAGCTCGTCGATCGTTCGCGAAAAAGACTCCATCGTTCCCAACGAGTGAATTTCATCGATCCCGAAACTGAGCGCAAGGACGTCTATATGATCTTCAGCCGCTTGCGCAAAAGAGGCTTCAATACGTTTCAAATAACCCTGAATGCCGGGGCAATGACTCTTCACATGATCTACATACCAGCTTTGCATTTCACTCAGCGATTTGAAGACCGCCGTCGGCGGCTCTATATTCACCTTCGCCCACGAGCCGATATATTGCAGGGTTCCTCCCCGACCAGCATGGTTGTGCAAATCGCTTTTCGATATGCTTTGCAAATCTGCCAGCGATTCGTTCATCAAAGAATCGATAAAAGACCGTTTCATGCAGGGCCCCCAAGTCTCAATTGTTTCGCCTAATCAGCTCTTCGCCCATTGACCATATCTTCTCGATCGTTTGCCTATCCGTCGCATATTGCGGGTATGTGCTTGAACCAAATATGTTCTTTAATTGCTCAAAGCCTTTTTCGCTTATAGATGGCTGGACGATTTCCCGCTTATGGTTGATGAGGCAGCCCGTTTCCTGACTGAATTCATCCGAAGTGCAAATGTGATAATAATTTTCCGCCATACCGGCGGGTGAAGGGTTAGTCAAATTTTGGAGCCACGCCAGCCCCTTCCACAAAGGACTCAGCTTTCGCATTGTTTCTTTTGACAACCTTATGCGGTTAATTTGAAGAGCATTGACTTTAATTCCCCGGCTTTTGAATTGTTCCGCCATTTTGAAGGTCAACAGCAACAGCGCCATTTTCGAATCTCCATACATCTTGTAAGAACTGTAGCGCCGCGTTCCCTGATATTCTCCCCGCAGATTATCGAAGTCGATTTTTCTTTTCGGATCGAAGAAGTTTTTGATGTTCGTCGTACAAGCCGCAAGCACCCGCGGATCAAGGGATCGTTCAAGATGATCAGCCAGCAATTGAGTCATGAGCATGGGACCGAATGCATTCGTTGCAAAGGAAATTTCAATATGTTCGGGGCTGAGCTTATACTCTTTCTCTCCATGGTTTAGATAGGCGGCATTGTGAATCAAAATGTCCAAATGCGGGTACTTATTAATGTAGGCTGAATAAAAAGCTCGAATAGACTCAAAGGAAGAAACATCGATTTTCATAAGATCCACATGAGGATTGTTAGATTCGGTCTTGATCTGACGCTGTACCGCCTCGCTGATCTCCATGTTGCGGCAGGCCATGACGACATGATATCCTTCGGTCGCAAACCGGAGAGCCGCCGCTTTGCCGATGCCCGAATTTGCCCCCGTAATGACAACGACTTTGTCTTTCATACCATACAAAGCCCCCTATGAATGAAATCGCCATCCCATTGCCATTTTACCAGATTATTCATGATTTAAATCGAGTAGAATGGAAATCATAGTGAAAGAATGATATAAGAAGAGATGAAAGCCAAAATCAAAGGAGGCCATCATGGGAAGAGTCGTTCATTTCGAGATTCATGTCGATGATATGGAACGCGCCAAAAGATTTTACGGAGAAATTTTCGGATGGACGTTTGAGGATTGGAGCGATTATGCGGGCATGCCCTATTTTGGAGCCGTGACCGGCGATGAAAAAGAGATGGGAATCAACGGAGCCTTAATGAAGCGCCAAGGCCCGTCACCGCAACCAGGCCAGGCCCTGAATAGTTTTGCCTGTACGTTAGGAGTAGGCGACTACGATGCGACGGAAGCCAAAATCCTCGCTCTTGGAGGCAAGCTCGCATTGCCGAAGTATGCGCTGCCCGGTATGGCTTGGCAAGGGTACTACATTGACACAGAAGGCAACACCTTCGGCATTCATCAACCGGATAAAAACGCGAAATAGGGTTTTCCTTTTCACACACATAGACAAAAACCCGACCGCCTTCGGTCGGGTTTTTCATGTGGAAGCGAACATTAACCTAAGAAAGCTATAGAACGTTTTACTTTCCTTGCGAATTCAACGGGATTATCGATTGACTCCCAGTGGATATACATAAGACGTGGATTCTCGTTCAGCCAGTGATTGTGGACTGCTGTTACGATAATCCTATTTTTGCGAAGATTTGTCAGCAAGCGATTGACTTGGTTTTGGAAAAGAGCCGTCTCCCCTAAACAGAGTGCGCGGCCTGAACGATCCAGCGATTCAAACGAGAAAAGTTGATAACGAACCAAAGGAGATGTGGTACGTCTTCGTAAAATAGAAGCGTTAAATTTCCTGTTTCTAGTCACAAAACAAACCGGGCCTTTTGTAATTGTGTGCTCCGTTCCACCTAAAATGGCTGAAAATTGGTTACATAGTCTTGTAAAAGCAGGACTTGCTTTCGCTGTTTCCATAGGAGTTCATCCTTTCAATAATTAATAACAACATCATCGCACAACTGCATTAACCCAAAAATGCAATGGATTCTTTGGTTTTTCTAGCAAACACAACAGGATTCTCAATGGCTTCCCAATGCATATACATCAAGCGCGGGTCTTCTTTTAACCAGTGATTATGAAGGGCGGTCACGGTTATCCCCCGTTTACGGAGATTCGATATCAAATGATTCACTTGATTTTGATGTAAGGCAGTCTCGCCTAAACATAACGCACGGCACGACTCATCAAGAGACTCAAAAGAAAACATTTGCATTTGAACCAAAGGAGAGCGCGTTTTTCTTCCCAAAATCGTCGCTGGTAGGTTTGTCATCCGCATGACAAAACAAACTGGACCTTCATCAACTTCCGATACTCCACCTAGGATTTTTCCAAATTGGGTACACAGCCTTTTGAACCTTGGGCTTACCTTTACTTGTTCAGCCATATAAATCCTCCTCAAATCATATTCAAAACATCCTATGATCAAAGAAGAATAGTGTAATAGACAAATTACTAGAATTAACAAAAATGATCAAAGAATCTAATAGGGAGTCTAGTTATTATCGATCTGAAAAAGTACATCGCGTATTAGATGGGTATATGAAAATGCGCTCTCACATAGGGTGATAAAGGAATAGGAAGTCATCTGAAAAGGGAGTTGTAAAAATGGCGGAATTGGGCTTTGAGGACGGCGCTCTCTTTGAGCTCCGATTTTGGTTGCAGGTTTTGGGGGATCATGCGAGGTTTATTCGGGATGGGCTAGCCTCAGATGAGGCTGCGGAAATATCAAGAGCACAGCAGTTCATTCAAGGCTTTGACAAGATGTTGGATTCGGCGCGGCTGGACCTGGATAGTAAGAGCATCGCTGCCTTGCTGCAATCTGTCAATCCATGGACTTCGCAATTGCGCGCCTATAAACTTCATTTGCTGCAACGGTCGCTAACGGGGAAAATCACCATCCATTTGTCCCAGACGTTTTTGAATCATATGGTCAATGAGATCGACGAAGCGATGGTTGTATTTGCGGCACTGACAAACGTCCGACTCCCTCCTCCAGGACCGGTTGTTCATCAGCATTTACTATGGCTTCAAGATGCAGTCGGCCACGCGGGTATCTTGGCAGGCGAATTTGATCTGGTAGAGCAGAGCTGGAGAAACAGGAGCGAGGAATTCGAAGGCCATTTTCAGAACTATTATCTTAAAGCGATCGAGCTTGCGGGTTACATGCGTACTGCCTTGACCGATTTCCCTGCTTTGCGAAGGTTCAATCAGGAAGCCAATTCCGTTATGCTTCTTTTCATGAAATTTTTATTGGAGGTGCAGGAGCTCACGGCTGGAAAAGAATTACTGGGCACGATAACAGAGTTGATGCCGGATCATATGTACCGGGAAGAGTGCTATTATTTGACTAAACTCTCTCAAGCAGCCGCAGGTTTACCCCGTCCAGATTGTGATCCTGGCAAACCTAGAGCTGTGAACTAATCTAGCCTATAAAATGAAAAAGCACCGGTTAAGGTGCAGTTCATTCTGTGGTTTTGCTAATATCTGTGCCACCATGACTCAACAATTTGATGGGCGACGGTCGGGTTATACCCTTTTCCAATAAGATAAGATACGGCGGCCGCTTCCCGCAAAGCATGTTCAACTGATATGGTTTGAGCCTCGACCAACCCATTTCTAACCCACGGTTCGACCACCGTTAATGTTTCATGCATCAATTGGTGGGGATGGTGGGATTGCATTGGATAATAAGGATATGGCGTTGCCAAAGTGATATCATCCTTTCCGGTTATAGATATACTCCAGCGTATGCCTATACGTCTTTTTGTTGAGCCCAATTTTAGAAAGCCGCGTCGCTACCAGCCACATTGTCATAGATTCTGCTCATTTTCTCGTCGAAAAGATCCATGTGCACAATTCGTGCCTCGCGAATATATTCCTTTCCCTCGACAAAAAGCAAAATAACAGGCACCGTAAATATGGAGAACCGGCCGGCGACTTCTTGTACATCTTGCGCGTCTATCGCCCCAAGCTCAATCTTGGGATATTTCATCATCAGTTGCTGGACTTTCGGTTGTAAGGCATGGCAGACACTACAATCCCGCTGGGATATATAAAGAAGCGCTAATGGATGACGCGCGATAAATTCATCCGCTGACTCCACACTAGTTATAGTTTCGAATTCTCTCATAAGCTCCTCCTTTGATCGGGTAATCCTTGGATTAGCAGATCATAGCGCTTTGACCATCCCGCCATCCACAAGCAACGTTTGCCCGGTCATATAGGTGTTGGCATAGGAACCATAGAAGACAACAACCCGCGCGAACTCCTCGGGGATTCCCATTCGGCCAAGCGGGATCTGCCCTACAGCTTCCGCTTGTATGTCCTCAAACGA
Source organism: Gorillibacterium massiliense (assembly GCF_000455485.1). Lineage (GTDB taxonomy): Bacteria > Bacillota > Bacilli > Paenibacillales > NBRC-103111 > Gorillibacterium > Gorillibacterium massiliense. Next base: position 25,637 of record NZ_CBQR020000140.1, on the reverse strand, counting down.
GCGATCCCGGTCAATTGCCCTCCGGCGATCCAGTTCAATAATCCGATCTGTCGCGATTCTACCCGGGGCAATCGTGTTAATCAAAATCTCATCCTTAGCGAACTCCAACGCCAAGCTCTTGGTCAGTGCTTGAACACCCGCTCTAAACACGTTTGATAAAAGAAGCCCGTCAATCGGTTGCTTCACGGAAGACGATGCCACATTCACAATTCTTCCTCCGCCTGCAGACTGTAAAAAGGGAAGCGCTTCGCGAATCAATCGAATCGTACTTAAGAGCGTCAACTCGAACCCTCGTGTCCAGTCCTCGTCTTTCAAATCGGAGAAATATCCGCTTTCAGGTCCTCCCGCATTGGTCACCACAACATCCAATCCGCCGTTTTCAGCGGCAGTCTTCCGAATCGCGTTGCAGATATCCTCGTTGTTCCTAACATCCATTTGGATAATCGAAACTTTATTCCCGGTGATGGACTGTATGTCTTCCCTTGTTTGTTGAAGCTGTTCCAGATTTCGGCTTGCGATGGTTACGCGCGCTCCCTCCCTGGCAAATTCAAGAGCGCTTGCCTTGCCAAGACCTTTACTTCCCGCCGCCACAAAAACGGATTTCCCTACGAGTCCCAAGTTCATACCATACACCCTTTACCCTAATCTCGCCCACTATCCTTAATCAAACTGCCAACAACTTAAACTTAATGTGCCCAATTGATAGCTTTGATGCAATAATTTGGCTTGCCGGGTCTTGTCTCCTGTCCCCATGGCGAGGAGAAGAGGGATGAAATGTTCGTTTGTCGGCACGGCATCTTGAGCAAAAGGAGCCTCTTCCCTGTAGGCAAACAACGCCTTTAAATCCCAAGCTTCCAGCTTACCCTTAATCCAAAGATCGAAGGATTTCGACCAAGTCTCCGGTTGGTCCGCTCCCCATTTCAATCTTCGCAAGTTATGAACGATGCCCCCGCTGCCGATGATCAGAATGTCCTTCTCCCGAAGCTCGGAGAGGGCTTTGCCAATCTGATATTGCTGTTCATTCGTCAAATACCGGTTAACGGATAACGCAACGACCGGAATATCAGCATTGGGATAGATCAGCTTGAGAACGGCCCAAGCTCCGTGATCCAGTCCTCTCTCTTCATCCATTACACTATGAATGCCTTGTTGCTTAAAGAGTGATTGAATCTCATCACTGATCGAACGATCACCTTTTGCCGGATAGGTCATCTGGTACAGCTCATCCTGAAAGCCTGAAAAGTCATAAATCGTAGAATACGTATCAACCTTGCTGATCGCTTGCGTCGTATGCTCCCAATGAGCGGAAAAAAGGACAATAGCTCGAGGCTTCGGGATGCTAGCCGCAAAGTTTTTTAGAAAAGCGGTGTATTCGTGCTGTTCCAAAACAAGGGATGGTGCTCCATGGGCAAAAAAGTAAGACGGTATCATAGCGGCATTCGCTCCTTTGTGTGATATAGATCCGTATCCTGTACGAGCCAAGCGAGAAAATCCCGTTGATTCTCTTCCGATACGGTGTGATCAGTCGGGTATGTTTTAAATGTGCAGTTCGGAGTCTGTTGACGGAAATAGGCTGCTGTCTCATGGCCAATGTGAATCGGAAATACGGAATCGTATTCTCCGTGGGAGAGAAACACCGATACGTCGGCCACGCTTTTCTGCAGGTGGTACTCCTTTTTCACAAAATCCGGCACATAGCCGTTTAATGCAACAATTCCTTTTAATTGATCTCCCATCGTAAGGGCAAGCGTCATCGATAAGATCGCCCCTTGACTAAAGCCGAGAAAATAACGCCGCTTCGCATCGATCGGGTATTTTTCCGTAGCATAGTGGACAAACGCTTCCAATTGTTGAACCGCTCGATCAAACACCTCACGAACCGGATTGCCTAAGCTTTTCAGCTCGTAATATTGAAACCCCGCACCTAATGGAAGATCGCCGCGAATTCCGACAATAATAAAATCATTGGCTATCGGTTCAACCAAACCAAACATGTTTTTCTCGTTAGATCCTTTGCCGTGAAGCGTGAAGATCGTCGGGTATTTTTTATCGGGATCGATATGGGAAGGCAATCGAATGTCATATTCGTAAGCCGGCTTCATAGTGAGTCTCCTTTCAAATTCCATAAGCTAAAAATATTATTCCCAAAACAAACTGCATTCGCATTATTGTCAGCATCCAAAATTTTATAAGAAATATTAAATAATTATTTATATAAATAATTTTAGCGATCTTGCACTAGCATGTCAACAGAAAAATTGTTAATATCAAATTAAGTTCTGTATTAATAATATTCCTTGAGGTGAATCTTTAATGGACATCGGCTCCACTATTCGGGCAATCCGTAAACGCAAAAACATTACCATCGCTCAAATCTGCGAAAAAACGGGGCTTTCCCAAGGATTTATGAGCCAGGTTGAAACCAATAAAACTTCGCCATCCATCGTAACACTTGAAAGTATTGCCGCAGCTCTAAATGTACCCTTGTCCTACTTATTGCTAAAAAAAGAAGAGCGCATGAGCATCGTCCGAAAAGATGAGCGCAAATCAACAACAAGCGGTACGGATCAATTAAAAGTAGAACACTTGAGCTCTACGAAAAACATGAGGATGATGCTTGTCGAGTTTCCTCCTGGAACGTCAACCGGTACAGTCCCACATGCACATGAGGGAGAAGAAGTGCATGTAGTCATCAAAGGCACTGTTCAAGTTACTCAGGGGGAAGATACGGCTGAACTCTCGGAAGGCGATTCCTTTAGTTGGAATGCTTGCTCCCCTCACTTGGTGAGAAATTTGAGTGACGATCAGGCTATTGTACTCATCACCCTGTATACCGAAACCGAGCATGGGCTGGATTATCTATAAAGGAACTTATAGGGCGGAGAAGTTCCATTTACAGCAAAAAGCCGACCTCGTGGTCGGCTTTCGTTATGGTGCACGTATTTCTTACTTCGTAATTGCAAACGTGTCATAAAGCGCATCGGGACCGTCTTTTGAAACCGTAAAAGTCTTAAAAATCAACGAATCCTGCGATACCGTGACTCCGGTGTACATTTGTTTTCGGGGTTGTCCGTATTTGAGCAAAAAGGATAGGTCCACTCCCTTTGTCGTGTTGTAAAACTTTGGCCCCGCTGAATCGTTGACTAAATAAAGAGTTCCTTTCCCCTTTTTTACTGACGTTGAGTTGGCATTCACGCCAGAAACGGTTTTCCCTCCGTAGATAAATCCTCTGTCGAAGGTATGGTTATGCCCCTGTAAAACCGCGTCAATGGAGAGTTCATCAAAAACAGGTGCGAGCTTCTTTCTGTAATACAATGTCTCGGCCGAACTGGCATAGCCGCCGCTGGAGTACAGGGCTTTGTGCAGGATGACAATATTCCATTTTTTATGACTTGCGGCAACCTCATTTCGAAGCATTTCAATTTGTTGGTCCACAAAATGATTGGCGGCTGTTCGGACGGCGCTATCTTTTGACGTCAGTTGTGCATAGGTCTTTTCGGTGGATAAAACCGTAAAATGTGCGTCACCGTAATCGAAAGAGTAGACGTAATCCGGCAAACCGGCTGTATTCTTGGGAAAATTGAAATGATCGCTATAATGATGCGGACCCGTGTCGGTTTCATGGTTGCCGATGGCAGGAACGATGGTCAAATTGGTAGTAGCTTTAGCACCATACCGGAAGAACTGATCCCAAAGGTTCTCGGAGCTCCCCCTATCCACAAGGTCTCCGGAAACGGTAAAAAACTTGGCATCGGGATATTTAGCATAAGCATGCTCAGAGGTTGCCTTCCACAACGCAAAATCGCTGCTTGATGCGCTTTGAGGGTCAGTCATATAGAGGAATGAAAAATCCCCTGAAGAATTCCCCGTTACAAACGAGCCCACTTGACTCCAATTCGCCGCGTTCCCATCTCCGCACCGGTAAAAATACTTGGTGTTTGGCTTAAGTCCGGCGACGACCGCCTTGTGAACGTCGAAGGTAAAGAGATTTTTGGCCGCATTCATGTCTTTCGCAATCGGAAAATATGCATACCGTCCGGTAACCATCTGACTCGATCCGGTCACCTTCACTTTAGGCTGATTTGCTTCCCACACTTCCAGTACCGTTGCGGATTTCGTTTTGTTTTTCGTAACCCAGGTGAACGCCTTTGCCGTCAGGGGATCTTTGGTGAAGGTCATGGAAATATCAACCGGCAGGTTGACATTTGCTCCAGCTGCACTTGATTTAGGACTGAAAAAGGGTAGTAACAAACAAGAAACAACACCAGCCCATACGATGCCTTTTATGGATTTCATCCTGTCATTCCTCCTTCAAAGACTGGAACTTACAAGCCGCTTGTTATGCCGATTGTTGCCAATTATGTAGATAAGAAATTGTCTCGAAAGAACAAGCTGATCTTATCTTAAAGCGCATGCGCTGGAAAAGCAAAACCCACAACCCATGCGGTTGTAAATTTAATATTTGTTACCACAGTGCTTGGAAGAGATCTGTCTCCCCTAAACAGAGCGCACGACCTGAACGATCTAGAAAGCTTCTCCTGTCACCTTTTAGCCGCAAGCCATGTAAGCCCGGTTTTTTTGTTCCAAACCTTTTGATTATGCTATACTACCGATAATACAAGCAAGGGGGATATTTTATGTGGAAAGAGTTCAAAGCTTTTGCACTGAAGGGCAATGTGCTTGACCTCGCTATAGGGGTTATCATCGGTGGCGCCTTCGGAAAAATCGTCTCATCTTTAGTCGGCGACATCATTATGCCGTTATTCTTGATCATTGGCGGGGGCGTCGACCTAAAAGATCTTACATTTACATATGGGAACAGTACTTTAAATTACGGAGTTTTCCTTCAGACCGTTATCGACTTCTTCATTATTTCCTTCTCCATCTTCTTGTTCGTTAAGGGGTTAAGCAAATTAAAACGAAAAGAAGAAGCAAAACCGGATGTACCTCCAGCACCAACGAAAGAAGAGGTATTGCTCACGGAAATTAGAGATTTGTTGAAACAAAACAAAGAGGCGCGTTGAATTTTTGAGCAATAGCAGTCTTACATAAAAAGGCGCAAGAATGGAGATCCATTCTTGCGCCTTTTTCCCACCGTTTTTAGCGGACAGAGTCGACTTCTATTTTGTGGTTGATCGCACCAACTCTTGAGTCAATATAGTCCGGCACTTTCTCTTTTGGAATACGAAGGGAAGCCGAAAGCTCGCCAAACAACAAGTCCTCTGCCCGCTTCATATATCCCTCCTCTAAAGTCCTAATCTTCTTATTTTGATCCTCCAGCTCCCGCTTTTTTGCATGGATGGACATCGCAAGTTGAATTAAATCCTCGCAATTGTGCGTCATGATGGATGCCTCATAATGTGCCGTCAGCTCGCGCGTCTCCCGGCTGTTATAGACCTCCGCATGTATTGAAGGAATCCTGTCAATAAGCCTCTCCGCTGCTTCCTTTGATAAGATCGGACGCATAAAGATCTTGTTATTTTCGACAGGTGTAGAGATTTCGTAGTCTTGAAACAGCGGCTTGAGAATATAATAGAGTTCATCTTGGCCGGAGTTTGAGATATCGAGGGGTTTAATATCCGTAATTCTACAGACTCCCGTATCCCCATAAAAGATCAAATCCCCTAATTGAAACATCCCATGTTCTCTCCTCGCTTAGCTATTTAGACCCGTGCTTCGTACAAAAAAACAGCCTATATATCTATTTTGAACTTTTTTTCGGGTTCAAGTAAGTGAAAATTTATGTAAAATACACCTTGATTCTACTTTTCACCAATAATTATACTGTTAAAAAACATCGCCTACATAAGGCGAAGCTCATCCCGATTTAAGGCCGGGCGGCAGGCATTTTCGATTGCTGCCATTCACCTATGATATCGATTCAACTATTTCCCAATATTTATATTAAACTGCGCATACATAATACGGTAAAATAAAGATAGGAAAGTAGAGAGCCGCAGGTAAAAACCTTCCCATTAGGAGGAGAAATAGGCGAGATGAACTTGGAGAAAAGATCGGCCCGGAAGCGGCCACCTCGTAAATCTGCTATTGGATATTGGATTGGTCTAGCCATACTGAGTCTACTGGCGTGTGCGGCTGTCGTCATATGGTATTGGCCATCGGAAAAAGCACCGGAGCTTAGCAGCCCTGTTACGACGGTTGAACCCCAAATCGTAACTGCCAGTCCTAGTCCCAGTGCCAGCCCCACGCCTGAGGTAAAAAAACGGGAGCTGATCGATTTTCACATGGACAGCCTGACCGAGGGCTGGGCCCAATACAGCGACGGCATCGTGAAGACGTCGGATGGAGGTTTGAATTGGATTGCAGCCGAATCCGATACTCCGACATCGGCTCCAACTTCAACGCCGACTGATGATACCACCGCAACAGTGAATTGGATGAGCGGCAAAGAGCAAAACCCGCTTGTCATCCATGTTCTAGACAGTGATTATAAGGTGCGAAAATCGCAGTTCTTAACCCATAATGTAGGATGGGTGCAGCTTGAAAAGGTGGAAGGTGTCGAGGCTACACTGTGGGTAACGGTTGATGGCGGTGTTACTTGGCATGATAAAGTGATGGAGGAAATCGCGAAGGAAATCGATGCGGAACGGTTACGGCTGGAGACAGCCAGCAAAGAGGCCATCTTATACAAGGACTCGGATACGGCACAGAAGGTTATGGAGGAAGATTGGGCGATTTTACCCGAATCGGCATCTCCGGGAGATGTCGTGCTTGTTCGGCATGATCAGCCGGGAGAAGTTACGTGGGAAGGAAAAACCTATACGCTGCAGCCTTTCGGCACAGGCTACTTCACCTATTTGCCGTTGTCCCTAGGGGTCAAACCCGGCAGCTATCCGATCGGTGGCCGCACCCTTACCATTAAGCCAAAAAAATTCGAGACCCAATATTTAAAAGTCACCAAGCAAATGGAAAGCATGAAGCAAGATACGGCACGCATTGCAGCGGACCAGAAAAAAATCGATAAAGCACGCAGCCAGTCTCAGGATAAGTTTCTTTTCAGCACGAACTTCATTAAACCAATTGAGGGGATATTAACAACCCCCTATGGCTATACCCGTTATGTGAATGGCAAGTGGGACAGTACTCATCGGGCTCTAGATCTGGCCGCCGATGAAGGCACGCCGATCAAAGCGACAAATGATGGCATTGTTGCTTTGGCGGAACCTCTGTACTTGACCGGTAATTCGATCTATATCGACCACGGCATGGGCTTGTTTTCCCAATATGCGCATTTGTCCAAGCTAAACGTGAAGGCCGGCGACCATGTGAAGCAAGGCGATATCATCGGCCTTGTCGGCACAACAGGCTTCTCCACCGGCCCCCATCTGCATTTCACCTTTTGGGCACATAATGTACCGGTGAATCCGGATCTGTTTTTCGGTACGACTCCGTTTCAATGGGGAGCGGGAGAGGATGGTGCAGTGGCACAATAAGACTGCTCGAGCTTTCTATTCTGCCACTGCGAAAACGGCTGCACACCCTGATTGCCCATGATCGGAGAAAGTAAACGCAACCTATAATAAAATGCAGGAAAGCGACCTGTTGGGGTCGCTTTTTTTCGTGTTGATTAATGCCTATCGTGTTCCGGCGAATCTCTAAAGAACACCCACCGCAATTAATACCCACCCGATCATAAAAGAAAGCCCGCCGAGTGGTGTAACGGGACCAAGAAACCGTGCTTTTGTTGCCACACTTAACACGTATAAGCTTCCCGAAAACAAAACAATCCCTGCTGTCAAAAACCAGCCCCCCGTAACGATCAATCCGGCTTCCGGAAACTGATGGACAAGCAAGCCGACCAGAATTAATCCCAATGCATGCGCAATATGATAGTGCACGCCGGTTTCATATACCTTCAGCTTGTCCGGCGTTATTTTGCTTTTCAATGCGTGGGCGCCAAATGCACCGATCGCAACCGCCACCATCATCAAAATACTGCCAAGAGCGATAAACATCTGCATATAGAAAATTTCACCTCGCTTTTAATTTCGCACATTTATCATACCATGATGGAGCAAGGGAAGGAGTTATTCTGGCATTGCAATTGCAATCCCACCTGGGACTTCGATTAATAGCTTCATAAATAACATAACAAAACTCGACCCGATAAACACCCAAGTCGAGTCCTTTATAAGATCATCGAGCCCCTGTCCGATGTTACCATCGAAGATCATTCGCGACTGTGAAAAACTCCCCAAATTTGGGAGTGTACCGTATATAATCCATAAAAGTAACACAATCTACTCGCGTCTACTTTTAACCATAAAGGAGGAGGTGTTATCCATGGGAAAACAGCAGAACCGAGCGTCCAAAGCAGAAGTGCAGACGACCAAATTGAATAAAATGCCTGTACCAAACGAAAATGATACGGAATTTTCCGCTGAGGAAGCAGCCAAAGCCTTTGAACAAAACAGCGTAACAGTAGATGGTGAAACGGAATTAGAGAATAATCGGGCTTTGAAAAATTTTAAATAGATACTGAAAATCAGACTTTGATGAATTTGCCGTAAAACATTACTTCATCGACCTCGTCGGCACCATCAGATGCCATGTGAGTACCATGCAAACACCCAGCCCGCATGCGGACTGGGTATTCGGCTTTGCCGAATACAACTATGTTATTGGCCTCCTGTGAAATCGCCTCAACGCTGCTCAAAATCGTATACCAGCGGGACTCATGATGCGGATGCTGAAACGATCTGCTTCGATAGGCGCAAGCAAAACGGCAAATTTTCTTGTATCCCACGATCTCCCCTTCGTAGAATAGGTGCCAGCCCCCTTCATCAAACCATCTTTCACCTCCGCTCTCAAGATTGATCCGCGCGTTTCTGATTGCATCGGCGACTTTCCCGCTCCCTTACCACCGAATGGATAAAAACGCTTTCATATCGCGGCTTTGACGCATTTTCAGACTAATAAAGCAACAAAATCATAGAAATTGAAACCTCGAATTTCTTAGCAAATGGAATAAAATCACCGAAACGTGAAGTTTAAAATCGTATCTCCGGATGCTAACGTGAAGATGTAAACGGATTCATGACAGCGAGTTCACTTTCGCGACAGTGAAGAAACACCGGATACAAAATACAGAGAAACGGCTACATCAGCAGCCTATGAACGGAGAGTGATGAAACCTTGTTACGCGAACTGACCAAACACCGAGTGCTTTACCTGATGACCATCCCGGCCATGATTCTTCTTTTATTGTTCAACTACTTCCCGATGGCGGGCATTATAATCGCCTTCAAGAACTTCAACTTGAGCAACGGGATTTTCGCAAGTCCGTGGATGCACCCCTTTTACGAGAACTTCCGATATTTCTTCACTTCCGACAACTGGGTCAGCGTCACGCGCAACACGATTCTGCTTAACCTGTTGTTCATCTTCGTCGGCACGATTGTGAACGTCGCTCTGGCGATCATGTTCAATGAAATCCGGGTCACCTGGTTTCAACGAACGGCACAATCGCTGGCGCTGCTGCCTTACTTCATTTCCTGGATCGTCGTCGGGGTGTTCGCTTACAACATCCTGAGCTACGAGCATGGCATGCTTAGCGAGCTGCTTGTAAAGCTCGGCATGGACAAAGTCGACTGGTATTCCAAACCGACCGCATGGCCGTTCCTGATTTTGCTTATTTCCATCTGGAAGGGCGTCGGCTACAACAGCATCATCTATTTAGCCACGCTGACCGGCATCGACCATACGCTTTATGAATCCGCACGTATCGACGGTGCGACGAGAATGCAGCAAATCCGATATATCACGGTTCCGCTGCTTCGTCCGACCATCATCGTCCTGACGCTGCTCGCGATCGGCCGCATCATGAATTCGGACTTCGGCATGTTCTACTCGCTCGTCGGCGACAATGCGCAGCTTTACTCGACGGTAGACGTAATCGACACCTTCGTATTCCGCAGTTTGAAAGGCTCCGGAGATATGGGCATGGCGGCCGCCGCCAGCTTCTATCAGTCCGTGCTAGCATTCGTGCTCGTATACGTCAGCAACCGCGTTGCCCGCAAATACGAGAGCGGATCCGCCCTGTTTTAAATCGACATCAAACCTTACTGGAGGTGCACATATGAACGACCGGTCAACGGCGGGCCAGATCGCCCTATACGTCTTCGTCGCTGCAATTTCTCTACTCTGCATCATCCCGTTCATCATCATTTTATCCAGCTCCATGACGCGGGAATCGGACATTCTGGTACACGGCTACAACTTCTTCCCTAGACATTTCGACTTCAACGCTTATCACTTTCTGTTTCAACGGAAGAATGTCATCCTGAATGGCTACAAGATTACCACGCTGGTGACCCTCATAGGTACGGTCCTCAGCCTGGCGATCTGCGCCATGATCGCTTATCCGATCTCGCTTCGCAGGCTGAAATACCGCCGCTTCATCTCGGGTTTCGTCTTGATGACGCTGCTCTTCAACGGCGGGATGGTGCCTTGGTACATCATCAACGTCAAATACTTGCACCTACACAACAATCTATGGGCGCTCATCCTCCCTTCTCTAGTGAACGGCTTCAATATCTTTCTGATGCGCAACTACTTCGCCTCGATTCCGGAGGAAATGCATGAATCTGCCAAAATCGACGGTGCCGGTGAGCTGCGGACGCTTACGTCCATCATCTTGCCGCTGTCGGTACCGGTGTTCGCATCGGTCGGACTCTTCATCGGCCTTGCTTATTGGAACGATTGGTGGCTCGGTCTCATGCTGATCGACAAAGCCGAGCTGCAGCCATTGCAATTGCTGTTGCGGACAATCGTCTCTAATGTCGATTACTTAGCAAACTCCAGCGTCCTGTCGACGAGCGTCGACCAGATGGTACCGAAGGAGGGCGTGAAAATGGCGACGACGATCGTCACCATCGGGCCGATCATTTTCCTCTATCCGTTTCTGCAACGTTATTTCGTCAAAGGTCTCATGATGGGCGCGGTCAAAGGCTGATCCGCCCGGAGACCTCCCACCGGATGGGTGCGAACGGGCTTTGATGTGCCGTTCTGCCCCATTCCGTAAGGAAGGCTTGATCGGCATATGCCGTTCAGCATATATTGATATTACTGACAGGGGGATTTTGCATGGCAAAGAGCACGAAACGCATTGCAGCCGGATTGGCTGCCGCAGTGATCGCCGTATCGCTTGCCGCTTGCAGCAACAATAACAAGAACAGCAGCGACAACTCATCAAGCCCAGCCGGCACGAACGCAACAAATGGCAGTACCACTCAGGGCGAGAAATTGAAACCGGTTACGCTGCGCTTCTACTTCCCAGGCGACAAGCCGCAAGCGACGGACGAAGTATGGCAATATGTCTCCGAGCTGACGAAAGATACGCTGAACGCCAAATTCGAAGTCAACTTCGTCAACTGGAATGACTTCAAGAACAAGATGAAACTGCTGCAATCGTCCGGCGACAACTATGACCTGAACTTCGACGGCAACTGGCTGGACTTCCCGAATGCGATGAACCGCGGCGGCTATCTCGACATCACGGATCTTCTGCCGAAATACGCGCCGACGCTTTACAAGCAATATACCGACAACAACCTGCTCGACCCGATCAAAGTAGACGGCCGCGTCTACGCTGCTCCGTGGACGATCAAAAAGACAAGCAAGCCGATCGTCTGGTATCGCGGCGACCTAGCCAAAAAAGGCGGCTACACCAAGGACAAGGTCGAAACGACCGAAGATCTCGACGCAATGCTGCACGCGCTTAAAAAAGCCCAGCCTGACATCCTGCCAATCTCGTTCCGTCCGGACAACTGGTTCGGCGACGTTAGCCGCGTATTCCAAGAAAAATACGGCTATGAGGATTTGAACTTCCACGGTCTTGTCGTGAAAATCGACGATCCGGAACATAAAGTCATTCCGTGGGAACAGACTGAAGCGTTTAAGGAATATGTCACTTATATGAAGAAATGGAACGACGACGGCATCATTCCGAAAAACCTGCTCGCGACCAAAGGCACGGAAGGCGACTTCGGCGCCGGCACGATGGGCTCGGCGATCAACCAGATCGACGGCGGTATCTTGGAAAATCCGAACACGTTCAAACCGCAGGTAGCGGCACAAGGCGCCGTGAAGACATGGTCCGAGTTCTATCCAGACGCCAAGTGGATTCTCGAGTCTCCGCTCGGCAACGCTGTCGCCATCAACAAAAGCGCAGCCAACCCCGAAAGAGCACTCATGTTCCTTGAGCAACTGACGACGAATGAAAAATTGTACGACGCCGTCATGTATGGTATCGTAGACAAAACGTATAAGCAGGACGGTCGCAAAGTGTCCTACATGGAAGGTCAAGGTAACGGCAATCCATCGAACTACCTCGACTGGGCCGGCCAATGGGGCTTCTGGCGCAAAGAGTTCCAAAAAGAAGACGACTCGCGCACGGCGAACTACTTTAAGCAATACGACCAATTCATCAATCGTCCGAACAACATCAATTCGACGGTCAACTACTTCATACCGGATCAAACGAACATCAAGACGGAAAGCGCGAAGCGCGAACAAGTACTGAGCGAACGCGGCTTGTTGCTCATGACCGGCATCAACATCAAAGACGTCGAAAGTGGCGTAGCCGATTTCATCGCCAAAGAAAAGGACGCCGGCACGGACAAAATCGTGACCGACGTACAAAAGCAACTCGATGCCTACATGGCTAGCCAGAAGTAATCTTAACGTTTCCGACGTTCATGAATAGAAGCGATCGCGAATGACAACATTTTCAATGGCCATTCGCGATCCTTTTTGTCTATACTGGTGATCGTGGAAGCGCTTATTCCTGAAGAGGAGGCAGCCGATGTTCGCGATAGTCAAATTCAAGCTCGATTCTTTATTCGCCCGTACTCTCTTGTCGTTCACGATTTTATTGATGATCGTGATCGTCACGATCACTCTGATCTTTTCTAATTTGTACTCCAAGACGCTGTACAATCAGCTCTCCGACGAGCAAGTGAAAAGCCTGGAAATGCTCAGTGAAAATATCGACAACCTGTTCAAGGAAATGGATCAGATCTACCTGAATCTCGAGATCAACATGGATTTCGATCTATTCATGTCTTCCCGTTACGTCGATGATCTCATCACGAACAAAGCGCGTATTCAGATCGGCAACATACGCCCAATCAACCCGTACATCCACTCGATCTTCGCCTACAATTCTGTTACACGCGAGAGCATCGTCGAGGGCGAGCCCGGCTTCGACGTCGACGGCTTTCTAAAACGGGACGGCTCATTCCAGAAAAGCGTCAAAGGCCCTCGTGCGATATACTTGACTCGCTTGAAAGAAACGGAAGCGCCAAAAAACTTCCTGACCGATAAAAAGGCAAGTTACGTCATCAGCATGGAATATACGAACCGCAGCCTAAACGGTGAGCAACAGACCGTCATCATCAATCTGGATGACACACTGCTCGTTCGCGATTACTTGTCCAAGACCGGCGACCAGCTCTTGCTGGCCGATGAGAACGGCACGCAAATCGCCCACAGCAATATCGACCAGATTGGCCTGAGCGTCGAAGATCGCACTTCGTTCGACAATATGCTTCGAGAAGGCGCCGATTCCGGCGTGCAGCACGGAAAGGATGACGGCGGGCAGTTGCTCACGGTGTTCGTTCAGAACAAGACGACCGGCTGGTATCTGCTCAGCTCTACCCCGTATCGGAGCCTCGTCAAGCCGATCCAGGACAAACGAAACGGCCTACTCGCCGTCTGCCTGTCGATTCTCGTGCTCTGTATCATTCTGACGTTCTTCATCTCGAAGAAGCTGTACAACCCGGTGTCCCGGCTGACCGAGCTGTTCAAGCGATCGCAGTTCAACGTAGGGGACGGAGCTTCGAACGACATTGCCCTCATTAGCCGAGTGTACGCGGAGACGCTGCAGCACATGCAATCCCTCGAGGACAAAAACCGAGATAACATTCAATTGATGAAGGAAAGCTATTTGCGACGGAAGCTGACGATGGTCGAGTCGGACGAATCCGATGCAAAGACGAGCGGCGACGATCTGAAATTGAACGTCAATTTCGACCGGCTGCTGCTCTGCGTTATAAAAATAGACGGCTACTCGCAATTGGACGGCCAGAGTATGACGCTGTACGAATCCGTACTGTTCCAGAGCGTCACGGAGCTGCTGGACGATGAGTTCCGGTACGAGGCACTCCAAATGCCGAAGGGCGAAATCGTCCTGCTGATCAACGAAGCGGAAGGCGCCGACGACGGCTTTGCGCAATTGCTGGCCAAGCTGGCCGGCGTCAAGGATTCCATTGCCATCACGATCGGCATTACCGTAACGATCGGCGTCAGCGAGCCCGTCTTCGCACGGGGCGATCTTCCGCATGCTTACGCTCAGGCGCTGGAAATGGTGCAGCAGCGGTTCGTGCTCGGCATCAACCGGATCATCTACCCCGAATATGCGGAGCGAACGCTCGCAAGAAGCTACGACCTCCCGATCGAGATCGAGGAGAAGCTGACCACCGCGATCAAGCGCAATGACCGGGAACGATTCGCCGAAAGCCTGGAAAACATGACCCGCCTGCTAAGGGGGTACGTGTACGCGGATGCGAACCAGGCGCTGTTCCACGTCCTTCTCGTCTGCATCACGCAGATGAACCAGATGATCAACGACGAGAACAAGAAAGTCGGCATGAAATTTGGGGAGCTGAACTTGATCTTCACCGAGATGGAGACCCTTGGCCAAGTGAAGGATTGGCTGCTGAAGCAGTTCGACGAATACCGTAAAAGCCTCGAAAGCATTCAGCATTTGAAGGAAAACAAGTTCTACCGCAAAATCGAGGAAGCGATTCAGTACATTAAGACCAACTACTCCGACAGCAATCTCAGCGTCGAAGCGCTGGCCGAGGTGGCCGGCTATACGCCGAACTATTTTTCCAAGCTATTCAAGGAAATGACCGGCATTAATTCAGGGGAATACATTCGCAAAATCCGGATTGGCAAAGCGAAGGAACTGCTTCAAAACCACGATTACAAAGTGAGCGACGTGGCGGAAATATGCGGCTATATTAACAGCAGCCACTTTTACTCCGCGTTCAAGAAGGATGTCGGCATGACCCCTTCCGCCTATCGGGAATTTGCGCTGGCGGAGAAGGAGGCTCGCAAGGAAGAGCACTGACCTTGATCACGCGGCTCGGAAATATGAAAAGGCCCATGGGAATAACCATTCCCATGGGCCTTTTTTTGTCGTTGACGAGGCAGCAGTCTAATCGTCAAATCGCTACGATAAGCTGGACTCACCTCACCTCGTCTTACCGCTTCCGTCACAGCAACGCGACTGTCGTGCGTATGTCGTTAATCCGCGATCGGCAGCTCGATCAGCGACGGATACGCCCCGCCGCCATATATCGTCTGTTCCGCCTTGCGCGTTTTCGCCTGCTCAGCCCATGGACCGAAAACGTTCGGATGCGCCGGGTAAGCGGGAAAATTGGACGACGAAATATCTACGCGAAGTCGCGAGCCTTGGCGTACTTTCCAGGCGATCGGCCAGAGCTCGATATCGAGCGTCTCCTCCGTGCTGGGCTCGTACTGCCGCGGTGAGACCGCGCCGTTCCGATACGCGAGGGTGGCGATGCCGTCGGCGATGTTGTAGGCATCTCCGTTCGGTAACATCTCGCTAATCTTCACAGTGAAAGCCGTGTCCTCAGCCGTCGAGGCGACGCGCAGCGCGATACGAATCGTTCCGGCGATCAATAGATCGCCGCCGATAGGCTCGGATACGAACGATAGGACATCATCCCGCCAGCCGACCGGCGACTGCTTCACGCAGGCAGCTTTCGGTAAATACGGGGAATCGCCGAACACCGACAGCAAGCCGCTGCCGCCTACGGTCGCGACCGGGCTGTCCGGATCGTAGACGTAACCGGCACCAAACGCCGTCTGCGGCGGCTCCGCGGCGAGCTTGCCTCCCTCACTGAGATAATAGCGGACCGCTTTGCTCTCCGGCGGCCAATTCGACCAGGCGCGCCAGCCATCGCCGCCGATGACGTATGCGTCCGTCACGCCGACTGCTTCGGGGAACGGCTCGTTTTTGAGCGTGGCGTTGAACCATTCGATGACTGCGCGGTGTCCGCCGTTCGAGCCGTCCACGACGCCGTTCGGATACGTCATGTCGCCTGCAGGCGCAAGCGAATGCACCCAAGGTCCGACGACAAACCGGCTGCGTTCCCGCACTTCCGGCCGCAGCTGCCGGTACGAATCGAACATCATATCGATCGCGATATCGTGCCAGCCGCCGACCATGCACACCGGCACGTTCACTTTGGCCGGCATTTCCCGGAGCTGCGCCCACGGCTCTTCATTCCAAAGCGGGTCCGAGGGCGACGGATTTTGCAGGAATGACCTGTACCACTGCACTTCCTTACCGAGCATCTCCCTGTCCATCTCAATCGCTGGCCGGAACCAGTACGCCCTGTCCGCGACTTCGTTCATGTCTGCGCCATTCCAATCGACTCCCGCATTCGTCAGCGACCACGACGTATAAATGTCGGGACGGAACATGCCGTTCATATAGATGAACCGATGCTGGTCGGTGCCCATGACGCACAGGTACATCGTCTTCACTTCCGGCGGCAGCGCGTCGGCGACGATCCATTGGGCGAACGACAGATAGGAGCCGCCGTACAGGCCGATGTTGCCATTCACCCACGGCTGCCGCTTCAACCATGCTAACGTATCCAGTCCGTCCTGCCGTTCGTTCACGAACGGCACCCATTCGCCTTCGGAATTGCCGCGACCGCGGCATTCCTGGCAGACGACCGCGAAGCCGTAGCGAGCGAGCTGAACAAGCGCAGGATCAGGATTGTAGCCGCCGTCGACGTACGGATTGCGCACGAGAATCGCCGGCCAGGGACCGACGCCTTCCGGCAGCCAGACGTGTGTCGTCAGATGAACACCGTCGCCCATCTTCACACGTTCCACATGATAAGGTCCGAGCTCGTTAGGCGGAGGAGGCAGCGGGTCGTCCCGGAGCGGTCTGAACACGTTATTCGGATTGATATTGGGGTTTGGACGTATCGAATTTATCGGATTCGTCGGATTCAAGTTCGTCGTATTTATCGGACTCATCACAAAGCTTCTCCTTTCGCCGGTTAGGATCGTTCGGAACGGCGCAGCACGTAGGTCGTCCCCGTGCTTGCTTGCCAGCGGATACGGCCCGCGCCGTCCGTCAAAGCTTCGACGGCTGCGCCGTCCTCGGCTGCAACATCGACGACGACGTCCCCGCATACGCGCACGACGCATTCGCCGTCCCGTGACGCGCGAACGCGTGCTTCGCGGAGCGCGCCGCCACCCCACGTTATGCCGACCGTCCAGCCGCCCCGCGCGCGCAAGCCATCAATCTCGCCTTCGCTCCACGCGATCGGCAGGGCAGGCAGCAAGCTTAGCTCACCCGTATGACTTTGTAGCAGCATCTCTGAGATGCCCGCTGCGCCGCCAAAATTGCCATCAATCTGGAACGGCGGGTGATTATCGAGCATATTCGGCAACGTCGAACGCGCCAGCAGCGCCTGCACGTTCTCACGTGCCTTTTCGCCGTCCTCGAGTCTCGCCCACAAGTTGATGATCCACGCCCGGCTCCAGCCAGTGTGTCCGCCACCGTTCGCGAGCCGCCGTTCAAGCGTCACCCGCGCGGCTTGCGTCCATTGCGGCGTCGTTTCGGGTGACCAACCTGTGCCGGGATGAAGCGCGAACAGGTGCGAAACGTGCCGATGTCCCGGCTCGGCTTCCTCGTAATCTTCCAACCATTCCAGCAGTTGGCCGTGCTTGCCGATTTCCGGCTGCGGCAACCGTGCGCGCAGCGTTTCCAGGCGTTTCGCGAAGTCATCGTCAACGCCCAGAATGCCGGCAGATTTGATGCATGCGGTGAACAGCTCATTCAAAATTTGACTGTCCATTGCCGGCCCCGCACACAGAATGCCCGGTTTACCGTTCGGTAGCAAGTACGTGTTTTCCGGCGATACAGACGGCACGGTGACGACGCGACCATCGGGCAGCTCCGTCAAGAAATGCTCGAAGAAGACGGCCGCTTCCCGCATTGTCGGATACGCCCGTTCCAGGAAAGCGCGATCGAGTCCGTAGGCGTAATGCTCCCACAGGTGCAGGCTGAGCCAGGCGGCGCCCAGCGTCCAGTACGTCGCGGGCATATACAAATCCTGCGGCGCGGTATCCGCCCACAGGTCAGTATTGTGGTGGGCGACGAACCCTTCCTCGATACCGTACATCGTCCGTGCGGTATGCCGGCCAGGCTCGCGCATCCGCTCGAGCAGGTCGAAAAGCGGCTCGTGACATTCGGCCAGGTTGCCGTTTTCAGCAGCCCAGTAGTTCATCTCGGTATTGATGTTGATCGTATATTTGCTATCCGACGGTGGCAATATGCGGTCATTCCAGATGCCCTGCAGAGTAGCCGGCATCGAGCCGGGACGGCTGCTGGCCACGAGCAAATAACGGCCGTACTGATAATAGAGCGCTACCAGCCCCGTATCCTCTGCCCCATCGCGAACGCGATCCAGACGTATGTTCGTCGGCAGCGCGGTCGCGCCCTCATCCGCGGCTCCGAGTCTGATCGAGACGCGCTCCATAAGCGAGCGCACGTCATTCACATGCCGCTCGCGCAGTGCATAATAGGCTGTCCCGATCGCTTTATCCGCAGCCAAAAGCGCCTGCGCCTCAGGATCTGCATACCGGAACGAGGTCGCCGCAGTCAATACGAGCGTGACACTGTCGGCGCGGTCAACGAGCAGATATTCGCCGACGAGGGAAACGCTACCCCCTTCGGCGGTGGCGCTCAGCGCTGTACGGAAGTCGACGCCTCCCGTTCCTCCGCCGTTGCCTCTCATCACAATCGTCCGCGCGCCCGCCTTGACGATCTCGTCGTAGTAGCGGTTCTCCGGCCCACGCGTCAGCCGAGCCGAGAAGCTGATCGCACCGGGACGATCTGCCGTCAACCGGATGACGATCGCCTCGTCCTGGAAGCTCGCGAATATTTCGCGCTTGAACAGGATGCCGTCCGCCCGGTAGCGTACCGCCACGATACCGGTCATAACGTCGAGCTCGCGTTCGTAATCGGACGTTTCCGCGCCATGGCGGAACGTCAGGCTCAAATCGCCGAGCGGCACGTAATGGCGCTGCGTTTCGGGAACGCCGGACAGCGCGAGCAGCGACAGCCGCTGCGCCTCCTCCGCGTTGCCTTCTAACAGCAAGCGGCGGATTGTTTCCAGATGAGCGAACGCGTCCGGGTTGTTGCGATCCCGCGGGCCACCGTACCAGAGGCTGTCTTCGTTCAGCGCCAGCTTCTCCTCCGCGGGGCCACCGTAAATCATGGCCCCCAAACGGCCATTACCGATTGGCAGCGCCTCGTTCCATTCCGCGGCGGGTGCCGCGTAGGTAAGCTTGAAGGCGGCATCGCTTTGCCGCTCCTTATTGCCGTTGCTGCTGTTCATACAGTCGAACCCCTCTCGAATGATGGTAGTGATAAAAGAGAACCGTTACAGCGATGGCGTCCCGATCAACCCTCAGACAAGCTCGAAGTCTTGCGATACGGCGATCTTGTCGGAGCTCGAACCGATCATGAACCGGAATACGCCAGGCTCGACGACCCACTGCAAATCCCGACCGAGCAGCCGCAAATCTTTGCCTGTCAAGGTGAAAGAGACGGTTGACTTCTCGCCGGCTTTTAGACGGATGCGCTTGAATGCGCGCAAATCTTTGTCCGGTCGCGCGATCGAGCTAACCAGATCGCCGACGTACAGCTGCACGACTTCGTCACCGTCGCGGCTTCCCGTGTTCGTTATGTCGACTGACACCCGGATTTCGGGGTCCGGCAATCCCCGTGCTACGTCAACCCGCAAGCCATCGTAACCGAACGTTGTATAGCTAAGCCCGTGTCCGAACGCATAGAGTGGTGCATTGTCGCCTTCGACGTAAAAGCGGGAGCCGCCTCTTCTGCGGTTGTAATAGACTGGAATTTGGCCGAGCGTCCGCGGGAACGAAATCGGCAGCCGACCCGCCGGATTGTAGTCGCCAAACAGCACGTCGGCCATCGCTTCGCCGCCCCGCTCGCCGGGATACCAGGCTTCGATGATAGCGGGAATATGGTCCGCCTCCCAGCCCATCGTAATCGGGCGGCCGTTCTGGAGCACGAGCACGACCGGCGTACCGGTCTCGTAAACCGCCTTTAACAATTCGAGCTGCCCGCCCGGCAAGTCGAGACTGGAACGGTCGACACCTTCCCCGCATGTTCGGCGGTCATCCCCGAGGGCGACGATGGCTACGTCCGAACGGCGCGCCAGCTCGACCGCTTCCCGAATGCTGGCTGTCTCGTGATTCCACCCCAGCATGATGGATACGCCGTTTGTATCCTTGCAATATTCGAGACGAATGTCGTAGCTGCGTCCAGCTTCCAGATGGATGGGCACAATCACGTTCGCGCTCTTGTCCTTGCCCCAGCCGTCGACGATCAGCTCGCCATCAAGCCACAGCCGCATGCTGTCCGCGCTGACGGTGCCGATATGGCCGCTTACGTCATGATTCGGTACGAGCTTGCCCGTCCAGCGGACGGAAAAGTGGAACGACGGGACGCGCTGATCCGGCTTCGCGATTACCCAGTTGAAGTCGATGGACGGGTCGAGACGCGTCAACACCGGCTCGCCGGCCAGATCCGGGTTATCGAAGTATTCGCCTTGCAGCCCGTCGTTGCCGAATCCGTCTACGAAGCTGCCGATCGGAATAGCGTCCAGCTCGTCTTCAAGAATGCCCGACCCTTTGGCGTACGACACGGTCGTCCCCGCCGATACGCTATTGCGTATGCCCTGCAGCAGCGTCACCGGTTCGAACCCTTCGACATGCGGCGTATAGTCGCCAAGACGCGCGACGTCCGCGCTCGGTCCAATGACCGCGATATGCCGCAGCGACTTGCTCAGCGGCAGCGTGCCGGCTTCATTTTTCAGCAGCACGATGCTTTGGCGGGCCGCCTCGAGGGCAACTTGGCCGTGTTCGGTGCTGCGAACGACGCGCCTAGACAGCATTGGGTCGATGTACGGCTTCTCGAACAAGCCGAGCATGAACTTGACCCGCAGCACACGGGAAACGGCTTCGTCCACGGTCGCTTCCACGATCTCACCGCTTTCTACCATCTGGACGATCGCGTTCTGATAGACGTCGTGCGGGTAATCGTAATATTGCATGTCGCAGCCTGCCTCAAGCGCCTGACGAATCGCATCCTGCTCCGTTGCCGCCGTGAAGTGCGAACGCTGTAGGCGCGAGATCGCACCGAGGTCCGATCGCACGAAGCCCGGCATGTCCCACTTGCCTCTCAGCACGCCGGTAAGCAGGCTTTCGTCGGACGCACAAGGCACGCCGTCGATCGAATTGTAAGAGCACATCGCGTTGACCGCGCCGCCCTCGACGAAAGCGTCTTCAAATACCGGCATGTAGTACGTCTCGATCTCATTGACTCCGAGCGATGTCGCCGACTGGTTCAAACCACTCTCGGGAACGCCATGTACGGCAAAATGCTTCGGCTCGGCAACGATCGTATGATCGGTAGCGAGGGATTCACCCTGCAGCCCTTTGACCATCCCGACAGCCATCCGTCCGGCCAGATGCGTGTCTTCGCCGTACGTCTCCTCGATGCGGCCCCAACGCGGCTCGCGGGCAAGATCGAGCACCGGCCCGAAGCTCTCGTGAATGCCGAAGCTCCTTGTCTCGGCGGCGATCGCTTTGCCGATCGACTCTGCGACGGCCGGATTCCAGGAGGACGCGGTTGTAATCGCATGGGGGAAAATGGTGCAGCCCGGACGAACCAGCCCGTGAAGAGCTTCCTCACTGAATAGCATCGGAATGCCGAGACGAGTGCTCTCAACGGCGTAACGCTGCAGCTCGTTGTTCACTTCAGACGTACCGTACAGATCGTGAATGCAGCCGATGCCCTCCTCGCCGATCACTTCCTTCACTTTGTCCCACTCGATCGTAGCGTCGTTCGCCATGACGGTATCCATATGCGGGTGCGAGGCGCTCATGAACGACGTGCCGAAATATTGATCCAGTTGACGTACTTTTTCCTTGATGGTCATGCGGCCCAGCAAATCCGCGATTCGCTCTTCTACAGGCGCTTGCGGGTTGCGGTACAATGCCGATTTCTCCTCTGACATGGGCGAAGACCTCCCCTTACGGTTATATGATTTGGAACTATCTTTACTATAAAAAAAGAACCCCCGACAGTTCCTGTCAGAGGTTGCGAACGATCCGTCATTTTTTGTTGCGAAACTGCGAGGGGGTCAGGCCGCTTACTTTTTTGAAGATGCGGTTAAACGTCTCGATACTGTTGAAGCCCGCCTGAAAGGCGATGTCCGTCACGGATTCCCCGTGACTGCTCTGCAGCAGCGACATCGCGATGTTCGCGCGGAATTCGTTGACGTAATCCACGAATCCGGCACCCGTCGCTTCCTTGAAAAAGCGGGAAAAATACGTGGGGCTGAAGCCCGCTAAATCCGCGGCTTGCTGCAGCGTAATATCGGAAGCGTAATCTCGCTCGATGTATGCCATCACATTGCGCAGCCGTTCCAGCTGTTCGAGCTGCCGGGTCCGCTCTTGCTGCGAGTAGGCTTCCATCGGCACAGTGCGGATAATGGCCGCGCCCAGGTCGTGAATGCGGGCTTTGATGACGAGTTCGAATCCTTCGCCACCCTCGCCCCATTCGTGCAAAATCGCGCTGATAATCGACTCCAGTTTCCCGTGCAACTCATCTTCCGTGGTGAGCAGCGGCGACGTAAACCGGCGGCCGAAGACGCTATCGGAATAGCCGCCGAAGACGGACTTGCCGATCTGGAGAATGATCTTGCCGCAGCCTGCCGGATTCGGGTAAAGGCGGTGGACGGCGCATGAGCTAATCAGCAATATATCCCGGCTCTTCAGAGCGTACGCATCGTCATTGATGGCGATACACATTTGACCTTCGAGAATGTAGACGATCTCGATTTCCTCGTGCCAGTGCGAAGCCGTGCCGGCTTCCTCATGACCGACAATAATTTTCAGCGGATTGTTCGTCTTCAGCGCGATTTTCTCATGCCAAGGGTTCACTGAGGTATTCTCCTAAGATCGACGTCAATGACCCCAGTGTAGCCTAATTGCAAACGGGTCACAAGGGAACGGGACAGAATGGCTAGTAGGTTTCTGATGATGCTTTCGATGCAGTTTATTAGCTTAATAAATTGGCCGATGCCATGTTGTGTTATGAGCAGCAATAGCCACGAACATCGCGGTTTTTCTTTTTTAATTGAACCCAACTAGGATAAGTGCCAGGCATAAAATAAAAATGGATAAATATGGCACAAATAGTTAAGCACATCTCCATATGCGAGCCGTATTGTTCACTTTTTTTGTCTTTTTTTAATGAGTACTACTTTAGTAGGATTACAATCTCCTATAATTCGCTCTATGATGCCTTGTAGAGTCGAATAGTAGGAGTTTTTTTGCGTGGAGAAAGGAAGGATTATGTTGCGGAATTTCAAGAATATCGGTAATTCAAAAACATAGTCGCTTGTCTGTTGGTGTTTGTGCTGGTGACCAGCTTGAGACGATTCCAAAGCTTGTATTAGTCGACTCCAACGGCCAATTTTTAAACTACCCCATCTATTCTAATCAGAGGTATTGATAAAGTATTGGAGGGTATATACCACATTGAAAAAGGCGGAATGATAATGGAGAGTAAAAGAAAACGGTCTAAAACAACTATGAGTTTACGAAAAATACTATTATTCCTAATTATGCTTTCTATAGTATTTCCTTTCACTGGGAAAGCTTTTGCAGCTTCTCAACCGGCACTTGTTATTACTGCAAGCCCCAACGTATCGCTGCCCAGCGGCCCTCCCGGCACCGTAACGCTCTCTGCGAGCGCGTCTTTAAGTGGGGGAGCCGCCCCTACAGGCAGTATTCAGTTTACAATAACTGGTCCCAGCGGCTTTTCATTTACTCAAACCACATCTGTCTCCGGGAATGGGATATATACTGCATCAATCACTCTTCCCACCACTGGACCGATAGTCGGCACGTATACCTGGACTGTACGCTATGGCGGGGATTCAAACAACGCTGCTGCCAGTGATCAAGGCGGCCCCACGGTCCAAACAATCGTGAACGCCGCTGAGCCAACCCTTGTAGTCAACGCCAACCCAACCTCCGTCACGATCGGGCCTTCTTCCCAAAGGCTCGGGGCTTCCGCGAATTTAGCCGCCGGGTATTACCCGACCGGTACGATTACGTTCAGACTGTTAGCTCCCGATGGAGCCACCACTGTTGATACCGAGACAGTCACAGTTAATGGAAATGGAACGTATACAACTCCAACAGGGTTCACTCTTCCCAGCACTGGATCGGTAGCCGGCACGTATACGTGGACTGCAAGCTATGGCGGGGACTCAAACAACGCTGCCGCCAGTGATCAAGGCGGCCCCGCGGCCCAAACTGTCGTGAGCGCCGCGGGGCCAACTCTTGTAGTCAGCGCCAACCCAACCTCCGTCACGATCGGGTCTTCTTCCCAAGTGCTCAAGGCTTCCGCGAATTTAGCCGCCGGGTATTACCCGACCGGTACGATTACGTTCAGACTGTTAGCTCCCGATGGAGCCACCACTGTTGATACCGAGACAGTCACAGTTAATGGAAATGGAACGTATACAACTCCAACAGGGTTCACTCTTCCCAGCACTGGATCGGTAGCCGGCACCTATCAATGGGATGTATCTTACTCTGGCGATCCAAACAACAACTCTGTCTCATCTCACAGCGACTGTTCTGTAACAGTACCCCAACAGGCAGACCTCTCCATCACAAATACTGTGAGTAGCGCAACGCCGAATGTTGGAGACACGATAACCTTCACCGTCACTGTCACAAATAATGGGCCTGATCTTGCAACAGCTGTGGAAGTAACCGATTTGCTACCAGCCGGTCTCACATTAGTTTCTGCAGCGCCAAGTCAAGGAACCTACATATCGGCAACAGGCGCTTGGACTGTCGGAACAGTTACAACAGCTTCGCCTGCATCTCTCACGCTCCGAGCTACGGTTGTCTCACCGGCTGCGCATACAAACACAGCGACGATATCGCACGCTGACCAGCTCGACCCAAACACTGTCAACAATACGTCATCGGCAACCGTTACTCCCCAACAGGCAGACCTCATCATCACAAATACTGTGAGCAGCGCAACGCTGAATGTTGGAGACACGATAACTTTCACCGTCACTGTCGCAAATAATGGACCTGACAGTGCAACTGGTGTTACCGTAACAGATTTGCTGCCAGCCGGTCTCACATTTGTTTCTGCAACATCAAGTCAAGGATCCTATAACTCCGCAACAGGAGCTTGGACTGTCGGAACAGTCACACCAGCTTCGGCTGCCTCTCTCACGCTCCAAGCTACGGTTGTCTCACCAACTGCGAAAACAAACACAGCGACTATATCGCACGCTGACCAGTTTGACCCAAACCCAGGCAACAATACATCATCGGCAACTGTAACTGTAGCTCCCCAACATGCGGACCTCTCCGTCACAAATACTGTGAGCAGCGTAACGCCGAATGTTGGAGACACGATAACTTTC
>NZ_CBQR020000139.1 GCF_000455485.1 Gorillibacterium massiliense | reverse complement strand
ATCTCTCACGCTCCAAGCTACGGTTGTCTCACCGGCTGCGCAAACAAACACAGCGACTATATCGCACGCTGACCAGCTCGACCCAAACACAGGCGACAATACGGCATCGGCAGCGGTAACTCCCCAACAGGCAGACCTCTCCGTCACACATACTGTGAGCAGCGCAACGCCGAATGTTGGAGACACGATAACCATCACCGTCACTGTTGCAAATAATGGGCCTGATCTTGCAACAGCTGTGGAAGTAACAGACTTGCTGCCAGCCGGTCTCACATTTGTTTCTGCAACGCCAAGTCAAGGAACCTACAACCCCGCAACAGGAGCCTGGACTGTCGGAACAGCCACAGCAGCTTCGGCTGCATCTCTCAAGCTCCAAGCTGTGGTTGCCTCATCGGCTGCGCAAACAAACACAGCGACTATATCGCATGCTGACCAGTTTGACCCAAACACAGGCAACAATACGTCATCGGCAACTGTAACTCCCCAAGCCCTAACCTATACTGTCACCTTTGACTCCCAGGGTGGTAGTTCTGTATCAAATATAAGTGGTGTTACCTCAGGCTCTACGATAACCGCGCCGGTTGCACCTACATTATCAGGCTATACGTTTGTTGGCTGGTATAAGGAATCATCCTATACTAACGCGTGGAATTTCAGCATAGATACTGTAGCCGGTAACTTAACCCTATTTGCTAAGTGGATGTACAATGGCGGCAGCAGTAGTGGTAGCAGCAACGGTGGCGGTAGCATAAATCCCCCTGTCACACCGACTTACTATGCGATTGTATCAGGAACCGGCACATCGGGAACCACCCTGCCTATTATTACAAATACGGGTGCCGGCAGCGCAGCGGTAGACCTGACAAATATAGCAGAATATATGCCAAAAGGTGAAAAACCGATTGTCATCACCATGCCCGCCATCCCTGGTGTGAATACCTATACCCTAGGGATTCCCGTTGATTACCTGTCCACGCCAGATAGAAAAGGTACTTTGGTTTTCGCTACCGATATAGGAACCATAACCCTTCCTGCGAATATGTTGGCAGTTAATTTGGGTTTAGAAGGACAGAAAGCTGAAATTACCATCGGCCGGGGCGATATATCAGGTATGCCTGACAGCGTAAAAGCATCCATTGGTGATAGGCCGCTGATCCAACTGGCAGTGAATATAGGCGGAAAGAAGATCGAGTGGAATAATCCCAAGGCACCGGTCATTATATCCATACCCTACACACCGACAATTGCCGAGCTTGTAAACCCCGAAAGCATTGTTATCTGGTACATTGACGACAGCGGGAAGGCGGTCTCCGTACCAAACGGACGTTATGACCCAATCACAGGAACCGTGACCTTTTCCACCACCCACTTCAGCTACTACGCTGTAAGCTACAATCAAGTTAGCTTTAAGGATGTGGCGGCAGGCTCGTGGTATGGCAAGGCGGTTTCCTTTATAGCCGCAAGGAAAATTATCACTGGTACAGGCAATGGGAACTACAGTCCTGATGCAAAACTGATCCGTGGAGATTTCCTTGTCATGCTGATGAAGTCATATGATATAGCTGCGGACACTAATCCGGCGGATACCTTCTCCGACGCAGGCAATACATACTATTCCGGCTATCTTGCAGCGGCAAAACGGCTCGGCATCTCCTCAGGCGTGGGTAACAATAGGTTCGCACCGGAAAAGGAAATCACACGCCAGGAAATGTTTACCCTGCTCTATAATGCCTTGAAGGTTATCGGAAAACTACCGCAAGGTAATTCCGGTAAGACGCTCTCTGATTTCACTGACGCCAGCCTGATCGACTCCTGGGCAAAAGAAGCCATGACGCTGCTGGTCGAAACAGGAAGCATCGTCGGCAACGCCGGAAAACTCACCCCTACAAGCACAACTACAAGGGCGGAAATGGTGCAGGTGCTATACAATCTGTTGGCGAAGTAGATCATGTAATGCTTTAAAAATCAGGCCGCGAGTCAATAAGCTCGCGGCCTGTCTTGCGCCGATCGAATCCCCTCCGCTCTACGCAAAAAAGCCGACTTCATGCGGTCGGTTTTTTGATGGTGGAGGCACATATTATGCATCTCCACATTGACACCGTCAACCTAGCAAAAGAAGATAATTCTCAACAAGCAAAAAGACACCTGTTCGGTGTCTCTTCTAACATCCTAACACGTCGAATTCTGGCTACGCATACTGGCCAGCTTCTCCAGAAAATCTGCCACGATTTTGAGTGACGCCGCGTCAAAGCTGGACAACAATTCCATCGCTTTTTGATCCTGTTCCTGGTGAAATATCCGATGCAACTCGGCCAATTCGGTACCAAGCGGAGTCATGGAAAAATAAATTTCTTTCTGGTTGGCCGGCAGCTGAGTTTTTCTAATCAGGCCCTGATCCAGCAATTTGCGGGTAATTTTGGAGATGGCGCCTTTCGTTATCCCCATTTCGCGGGCAATATCGACCCCCTTAATTCCTTCATGCGCATTGATGACGTCCAAAACATGCAGGCTTGAGATGGATAACCGAGGCAGCAGCTTTTTTAGCCGGTCGTCGGAGATGCGTTCCACAAGCCAAAGCCGATCCTGATCCTCGTCGGTTTCGCTGATGAGGATCCGGTATATTGATTTTTCGATGCGGGTTTTGAGCTGAAGAAACTCATCATTCATATCTGGCATAGGGCAAGCCTACCTTTTTTCTTTTTATTATAGCATGGTTTCCGCAGAAACCATTTGACAGACCAACTATTTCTTGCTAATATGGTTTCCATGGAAACCTTTTACCCGAACACTATCTCCTTAAGCTTCCACAGAAACGATCTATTTGGAGGGAATCTAAATGAATGAAGTCATGCAAGTGATCCGCCAGCATCGCTCCATCCGCAAGTTTAAAAGTATCCCTTTGACCGGCGAGCAAATTGAAGCCATTGTTGATGCGGCGCAAATGGCGCCGACCTCGGCGCATATGCAGCCGTTCTCAATCATCGGCGTTACGGATCGGGAACTGCGGAAGAAGATCTCGGTGCATTCGAAAAATCCGCCGATTGAGGAATGCGGGTACTTTTTCGTTTTTTGCGCCGATCTTCACCGCATGATGCTGGCCGCCGACCCGGACCAACAGGAAAAAATGAGCCGTAACCTGAGCTTCTCGTATTTTTACCAAACTGCTGTGCTGAGTGCCGCACTTGCCCTGCAGAACGCCAATTTGGCGGCCGAATCCATGGGGCTCGGAACCGTGATGATTGGCGGGATTAACGAAGCTCTGCCCGCACTGGACGAATGGCTTGGCCTGCCGGATTACGTCGTTCCTTTGGTCGGTCTTGCGGTCGGCATTCCCGACGAACTCCCCGAGCAAAAGCCGCGCTTGCCGCGGTCCGCCGTTTTTTTTGAAAACCGGTATGATGATAATCGCGATCTTAAAGATAAGGTCGAAAGGTATGACCGGGAAATCGAGGAGTATTACGGCGCGCGAACGAACAACAAACAGAAGGCAAGCTGGTCCGGGAAATTTATCGCCATGATGGATAACGATCTGCCGTTGGACGGGTACACGCAATATGTGAAAAGCAAAGGATTTGATCTGAAATAGCTAATAATAGGTACATTCCTGAAAACGCAAAGAATCCACAATTCGCCGGAGTGTTTAGTTAGAATTAGATGAGACCGAATTGTATCCAATCTCCTTTGGTTAAAACGGCCCGGTTCCGGGTCCCCGGACTATTCAACATATGCCAAGCTGTATACTGTTCGGCATAAGGATTAAAAGCTGAAATTCCGTCAACAGGAACAATGACATGATATCCCCGAAAAACAGCGCTTGTCGCTGTATGAAGGACTGCACCATTAGAGGCATACCCGGTAACGAGCACGGTTTTTATGCCGTGCTCTTTTA
Source organism: Gorillibacterium massiliense (assembly GCF_000455485.1). Taxonomy (GTDB): domain Bacteria; phylum Bacillota; class Bacilli; order Paenibacillales; family NBRC-103111; genus Gorillibacterium; species Gorillibacterium massiliense. Next base: position 61,655 of record NZ_CBQR020000139.1, on the reverse strand, counting down.
AGATTTGATCGAGATCGGTTTCATAAAATTTATCAACGTTAGACTTCACAACGGGATCATTAGGCAAGGGAGAAAGCTGAGGAGCAATATCCGAGACATTTCCATTATGCGTAAGGCTATAGACAACTAACATGCCCCGTTCACGGCTTTTCGTCAGTAACGGATTGATAGTTGAGATGGATGCAATACAGCGAGGATTATTACATATCTTCATTTCCATATCTAAAACGAGCAGTGCGCTTGTTTTCGGGTCGACAGTAACGAATTGAAGCTTAGGCGGAGGCGGAGCAAGGACGTAATTCCATTCATCAATGATCGTTGTGTTTTTTCTTGTTGCAAAGTCGATCAAATGAATATAGTAAGGACAATAATAAATCATCCACATCCACCTCTAGGCATCTTAGATGTACCTATTTATGCAGTCTAAATAGAAAAAGTGAGGATAAGTAAATAACCGAGGACATGTCTGCGAAAAGGCAAGCATTCCTCGGCTTTTTGTAATGTTTAGCGATTTAAGAGGTCCACCAATAAGATGAAACCATTTAATTGAGCTTATGAAGTGTGCCGTTCTTATGTTCTTTGAGCAGTTTTGCGAAAAGCACACTGGAGTAATCAATCCTACGTTCAGGAAATTCACCAGTAAGTATAATCTTCAACATCTGAAGCAGACGTTTACCCGTTAATTCAGTTGGCCCGAGAGACCATTGTCTAATACTGGGGCATAAGTATATCAACCCAGAGTAACGAAATGCGGCCCTCAATCTTTCATAAAAATCATCATAGCTAAGTGATATGCCGTTTGCGATTAATTCGTTGTAATAAAGTTTGGCATCCTCAAAGTTAAAATAACTGGCAAGGTCGATATAAAAAGGCGCATAATAGCACCACCCGAAGTCGATAAAATATGGTTTTCCCTTATAATAATGGATGTGGGAACCATCTACTGACTGCAAATCTCCATGCGTGAGAGTCAGGCTTTCCTTCTCCTCGTACAAAGCCGCCATATCACATGCAAAAGCGTTGGCTTTTTCACGCAGTGATGGCAGATAAGCGCCAAATTCCATGCAAAATTCAGGATTTTGCTCCATAAGTGTTTCAAAATGATCCACAGACACTTGCGTAACTAAATAATTTTTCCAATAATGACCGTCGGCATGGGGGAGCCACAGCATCTCCGGACCTCTTTGCATATTACGGGCATGGATTCTGGCTAATGCCTCGGCAACCTTTGGCGACCACTCTACGCCAGGGGGAGGAGATTTAACCCTTCCCAGATCTTCTATCGCCATCCATCTAGGCTCATCTGTTTCTATATCCAGTGAGAAAGCGGCGGGCGTGTTCCGATGACCCTGGTCCGTGAACGTTTTCATCGCCATGCGTTCTTTTAGAGCAGCTTCTTTAAATATCATGCTCTCCGTTTGACCATTCTCGTAAGTAACCTCTATACGATGTACATCCGCACCAGACCACCCCCGTTCAGCATCTGTCATAAATCCTTGCTCTAAATGACGTACCTTTCCGCGTTGAAGCACTTCGGCTAAACCTTGAGCAATCATGATCAAATTATGTTCCAAATTAATCTACCTACCAATCTATTAATATGGGTGCCTAAACTTCGTGGATTACTTTCTCATTATTTAAAACAAAAAAGGGCAGAAATTGAACATATCGTTCATCATCTGCCCCTCAGATAATTGATTAACGGAAAACATGATGTCCCATTCAAATGAATGTCAAAACCTGTGAGTCCTGACAATAAAGACATAATGTAAAAAAAACCGTGTATGAGAGCACGGTTCCGCAGTCAACTGGAAGTAGTCGATGTCCCATGTTCTTAACTAATGCAGGGTTATTCCATTTATTTCATGTAGAAATAAACCACTTCAATAAGCGGATTTCTGCAATTTAAATGAAATAAACCTAATGCAATTAACTATCTAAGAACAACAGCAGACACTCGATACGTCCCCCTCATATTGAAAACTGGCTATAGTATAGACTGAAAACTAGAAATAGTCAAAACGCTTTGCATCAGATCACCATTGAGCATCTATAATCTGATGTCTACATTTGGTCTACTCCACGTCACCCGATTCCCATTAGCGTATCTCACTATAGGTTAGCTCCTAGCCCGCTATATCGGGCTGTGCATCCATCTTCGGTTCATAGGGTAGCTCTAATGTATCCCAAGTATAAACGACCTTCTGCACATTTCCCTTAGCATCTCTATGGAAGAAAAAAGTACTATCACAAACCTCGCATGCTAAAACAACGAGATCAGCATGATCAGATACCAACTTTAATCCAAACTTCTTTCGTTTGGATTCTTGAATAAAGAGCCGATCAACATTCAAACATCCATTTTCGAAACGAATAGCAAATCGCCAGCCTGTCGGTGGAAAATAATATTCTCCCATTAATGGGATGTATTTTCTATAATCTACATTATCATGCATATCCGGTTTCACAATGATTTGGGTTTCTTGAGCGAGCAAAATACTTTTAATCCCTTTTACAATTCTGCTGGTGGGAACTGCATCATTATTGGAAAGTACAATAACAGTAAAATTATCCTTTAGATATTTTTGAATACAACAGGTGTAACCATATATATTGCCATCAACAGATACCTCATTAACAGGATCACCATTTACTGAGCAACCATAACCTACTGATGCCCCTATGTACCACAAAAATCCATTTGGAGTTATCATTTTTTGATAAGATTCCTTGTTAATTATGACCCCCTCAGCTAAGGCTTTGGTCCATTTCAACAAGTCATCCGCATTCGAGTACAGATTACCGCTCCCATAAGCACCAGACATCTCGTAATAGTCCGCTTGAACGACTCCTTCCCCGGAAACAGAGTATCCATAAGCTTTATTAGCAATGACATCTTCGTTATGGCATACTCCTGTGAATTCGAGTTTAGCCGGTTCATACAGATATTTCTGAAAGTAGGTTTCGATATCCATGCCTGAAACGATCTCAACAATTTTAGCAAGGAGCACAAAGTTTGAGTTGCTTTTCTGAACATTATGACCTGGGGTGAAATTCAGTGGCCTGGCATTCAGCCATTCGATAATTCTATCCACTGACAACCTATCTCTCGTATTATACTCAGGAAGCTCCGTGTAATCCGGTATGCCCGATGTTGATGACATCAAATGATGAATCGAAATCATACCAGCATGTTTATACTCTTGCAAAAATGACCCTAACCAATCATCGAGTCTCAATTTTCCGTTTTCAACCTGCTGTAGTACAGCTGCGGCTGTAAACTGTTTTGTAATGCTGCCAATATTGAAAATGGTTGAAGCTTCATTAGGTATTTGATACTCATAATTAGCATAACCATATCCTTTTCTCAAGAGACACCGATCACCTTGAGTTATCAAAATCGTTCCGCTGAATCGGTTCGAATCTGACCATTTCTGCATGTATTTTTCCAACTTCTGTTGAATATTTTCCATCTGACCCTCTCCTTCTGTTCCATTAGCACATGATACCATCCAGTGCAACCATTCCGATTGTATAAAACAGACAGAATTAAATTCGAGGTTTCATATAGTCTGAAGGGAGAATACTACAAAGATCCTGAAATTCTCGTATACAATGAGCCTGGTCATAATAACCACCTTGGATTGCTGCATCGGTTAATGTTATCTTCTCAGTACCATGCAAGAGCCTTAGCAGGTGTTGAAACCTTATGATTCGAGAAAAGGTTTTCGTTCCTACACCAGCCCTACCATAGAATATCCGCGTAAGTTGCCTTTCACTGATTGCCTCTTTACAAGCAATTTCTTTCACCGATATATTTCCCTTTGCTTGATAAATGTGCATGAGGCAATTTTGAAAAGTATCCTCCCAGACCAAATCATCGGATAATTTAGAGAGCAAGTATCTTTCTAGCCCGTAGATGGTTTGATCAATGGAAGAAGTCCAATGAAGATGGCCCTTTAACCCCTGCGCGAATCCCTTGGCAACATCAGAAAGGTCATTTATACGATTAGTAAATAAATGAGCAGGCTCCCTTACAAATGGCTGTAATCCCCCAGGATAAAACCGAATACCAAAGCTCTCAACACGATCATATTCCATATCAACCATAATAGCCCGATCCATAGTTCCTATAATAAGGCCTTGGATATCAGGCAGAGATCTATCTATTCGAAATACTATATCAATACATCCATCGGGAACTATCATCTCGACACTGTCTGGACATTCCAGCTTTGAATAGTTCGTTTGTTGCGTATACCAGTAACAAAAAATGTATTTACTAAGTTGTAGGCTAGGCTTCCATTCACGATACCTGCCCGGTATACTCAGGTTTGTTGAGTTTGCTTGAACAGGATCATAAGGTGGACGGTTCATCACTACAACCTTCTTTTCACAGGTAATTATCCTATATTCATTCTACAATAAAAGGAGCCCACTATGAATGTGAGCTCCTTTGCGTTTTCTATGGAGTCAAGGATAGTCGATCCCCTCTTCGAAATCAAGCGACACCATAATTAGCTCAGCTTTTGGCCACAATTCGGACAGAAGTTAGCTCCTTCGTTTTTTGCACCACAGTTAGGGCAGAAGTTAAGCTTGCTCCCCCCCTGAGAAGATGGGGGCGTTTGATTCTGGTTCTGATTCTGGTTCTGATTCTGGTTCTGGTTCTGATTCTGGTTCTGGTTCTGATTCTGGTTCTGATTCTGGTTCTGATTCTGGTTCTGGTTCTGATTCATATTTTTCATCATTTCATTCGCTATGTTCATTCCCATCATCATACCGGCCATGTCCGAAGCAGTCCCACCGCCATGCAACTTACCGGAAGCCATCGCATCGGTCATGCTTACCTGCTGGTACTTCTGCATGTTTCCAATCATTCCATGAGAAGCCGTCTTCGTAATCATATCCTGGATTTCTTGAGGATAATTAAAGCTCATCACTTGAAAGCCCGTAATGGTCATTCCGCTATCCAACAATTCCATATCCAAATCCTCACGAATGCCTCTGGCAATTTGTGATGCATTCATCTGGAGATTGAACATGTCCTTCCCTTCTTTGCTGATCCACTTCATGAGCAGCTGATCCAACACAGAAGTGATGCGAATTTTTATATCATCAACAAGATAGCTGGCTTTCACCCCGGCGATTTTATCGATCATCCTCGTATAATCATTCACTTTAAAATTGAACGTTCCGTTTGCGCGTATCGGCATGCCGCCTGGAAGCTCCGGTGTAGGGATCATGATTGGATTCTGCGTCCCCCACTTAACGGTAAACTCCTTCGTGTTCACAAACAAAACTTCCACTCTCATACCGCTGTTGAAGCCGAATTTAAATCCTTTTAACGTGGATAAGAACGGAATGATATCCGAGTCGATCTGATACTCACCGTCATCCTGAAATATCCCCTCAATCTTACCATTGTTCACGAAAATGGCATCTTGACCCGGGCGGATAATCAGTTTACTGCCTTTCTTAATTTCCCGGTTGCTCCACTTCCAAAAGATCATATCATCCCTGAACTCTTCCCATTCCACAACGTTTGAAAATTGATTTGTAAAAAGTCCCATATATATGCCCCTTCCTATTGGTTAAGATACGATACCTCTATAAGTTGAACTTACGATTGTAAGGATTCCGTCCCTGCAAAACCTGATTATTCTTCCAATCGCTGTTGCGCTCAGATTCCCTATTTAGATAAGCCCATATAAGGTAGGAATCCGATCACAAAGGCGACCGCTGACGCTTTTCCAGAACAATCGGTTTCTCCGCTCCTTCATCCCTTTCTTTCGTTCCATTTGTATAATTAAAATTTCCCTCTGCTGCCGCTATGCGAAAAACCGCCTCCAGTGGTACCCCCGCCGCCACCGCCGCCACCTCCACCGCCAGTGTTTTTTTGAATTTTTTGTCGTGTTACGGTTGTTCGAATGTACTGATCCTGCCGATCTATAATTCCTGAATGGCCTGTATCCTCGTAGGTGTGGCTATTTACAGTGACGCGTCCACCAGAGCGGTAAACCATGATTCCAACAACAATACCTCCAATAACCAAGGCCCCCCCCAATTGAAACCAGATATTAAACAAAACGTTATCTGGATTTACCCCGGGCTTGAAACCCATATACTTATAGGAGGTCTTGATATAGGTTGCGAATGCCTGCTCATAATTGCCACTTGATAGATCAGATGTTATCTTACCCCGTATTTTATCAAGCCTGCCATCACCCAGATACTGCTCAGCCTTAGAAAACCCAGCCAAATACACATCACGATTTCTCATATCCAGTGTCAAAATGACTGCGTTGCCATGGGACTTATCGTACCCGGGTCCATGTTCATCATAAAAATCTTCCGTCATCTTTTGGACATCGATGTTGTTGGGGTTATTAGAAGTAACGACGATCATATCGGTTTCTCTTTTAGCACCATAGTGATTCGCCATCGTATTTAGTTTATCCAATTGTCCGGGAGTAAGCAGCTTCGCATCATCGTAAATCAATGTTTTCTCTTCCGCTGCCGCTACCATGACTTGAGCCGGGACGGCCAGATACACCACGAAGAAGAACAGAACGGCCAGAAATGCCCCTTGTTTCCTCACAGGAATCCTCCCCCCATCATCCATGAGATTGATTTTAATAAGAGGAAGGAGACGCTAGAAATACCGGCAAACCACGCGGCCACCTTCGCCTTGCTAATCGGAGGCTTGCCGACGACCTTGCCCGTCTGACCGTTCATGGCAAACGTGTACTCCAGTCTATTGTAATCGTAGTGAACCACCCATACCGGAAGCAAACAATAATCCACATTCTGTACTTTTGTATCAATATCCTTATTCGTAAAAGCAACACTAGAATACCCCGACACCGCAGACGATATAGCCGATTCCATATACCCGTTGATTTTATTCTTCGCCCGCGGCAGCATCTCCGTATCCGTATAACTGTATTTCTCCGCAACATAACCGGCCAGATAGGGAGATTTAAAGCTCTTCAGTTGATCATAGGGAAAAGGCTCCAGCTTATCCATCAGGGTATCGTTCATCTTCTCCGACGAATCGATAGGCACCCTTAAATAATTCAACTGAAGCTTACGGTAGATCTCAAAATGCTGCGTTTCCGTACATAGGTAATCGCCTTCTGTGTACGTTCTCACTTTCGTGGCATGACCGGCTACCTCTACTTTGTTATGTAATTCATATAACCAGAAGGGGACATACATACCTGTCATCCCTTTAATACGATCGGCAGTCATGAACCCGCTCGGGGTAAGAAGACCGTTTTTGCACCATTTTCGGAAAGCCTGTACCGCCTTATCCTTGCTGATGGAGAATGGAATAACCAAGCCAGGAGCCATCTTCCCGCTCAAGCGATCACCGAGAATAACAGCCGAGCCGCAAAAGCTGCAAACCGTTGCCGCTGTTTCCGCTTCCGTGATAATGACAGCTCCGCAACTGGTACAGTGATACTCCTGAACCTCATCCGGGGAAACACCTTGCTGGCTAAGTGGATCAGGGATCTGCTCGATATTATCCTTTCTTCCGCAACTATGACAAGACAACATCCCCGTCTCTGAGTCGAACACCATACCGCTGCCACAGTTAGGACATTTGTATTCAATAACGTTCATCTTGTTCACCTCCACGACATCAGGAATAGCAAAGTACTTTATTCCTTTTTCATTTTTGCTCGGATTGCAGCCAGCTCATCCTCGGGTTTGGGCGGGCTCTCTGTATGGGCAGGTGTAGCTGACTTTTTGTCCAATTGTGCAAACAACGTGTCCAGGTCATCATCCTTCGTTCCTGCCCTCAGTTCAGCCAATGCTTCAGCTTCATTCAACGCTTGATCGGCCCGTTCCTCCATCGTACGGAAGGAAGCCTGAACATCTCCGGAAGAGGAGCGGCCTGAATTTCCACCATGCTGCAGCTTCGCAGCGGCTAGTTTCCCTTTAAGCTCTACCCGCCTAGCCTCCAGTTGTCCCAGATCCGACACAAGCTTATCCTGCATTTGTTTCATGCTTATCGCATTTGTGGCAACAAGATCATAAGCCGCCTGCAGCTCGGTTAACTTCTCGCCTAACTTCGCTTTTCTCTCCAGAAACTTCAAGGCTTCATCCTCATTGCCCGCTTCTACCGATTTCTCCGCATATCGCTGCAGCTTCGTGATCTCGGCACTGCATTCGTCGAGCTGCGTCTTCGCTCTTCGTTCATCTGCGAGCACGGAAGCCGTTTCGGACTTTACCTTTCCTAGATCGCTGTTCAAGGTCCGCATATATTCATCGATCGTCTTTTCCGGATCATCATCCCGCTCCAATATGGAGTTCACATTGACCCTCATAATATCCCTGAATCTTGATAAGATTCCCACGATAATCAGCTCCCTTAAAGGTGATCATTTAACTTAATAATACAATGAACGAGGGCATTAACGAAATCCTGAAGCACACCCAGTAACATGATTTTTCAATCTGGCGTATGCCATGATGGGAAATACGAAATTCAGTGGTCAATGGTCGCAATAAATTCAAGTGCGTCACTTACCATGTGGCAATCGGGATCGGACAAAAAACTACAAGAACCCCGAGCTTCGACGGGAATACATCGAAAGCTACGTCATTTCACAATTGCGGGAAAAGGTTCACTATGACCTCCATACTTCCTTTCGCATCTTTTAATTCATCGCATAACAAGTTAAATAATACATAGTTTAGAAACTTTTCCTTTGTTATAATTAACCAAATAACTATTTGGTGGTGTAAATGATATGTTTAAAGAATACAAGGGTCATAATGGTTCGTTAATTATTGAGTCTGACAAAGTGACGTTGATGCCAAGCAATGTTAACGCTGTTGAGAAGAGTCCTAAAGTAATGATGATTCAAAACATAACCGAAATTCATATTAAACAGCCCGGTCTGTTTAAAGGACCCGGTTACATCGAGATTCTAGCTAACGGGGAAACAATAGACAGCAACAGAACCAAAAGGGATATTCTCCAAAGTGTCAGCGTAATAACTCTATTAAACGCGCAACAGTATGAGGGAATGATTCAAGCAAAAAAATTAATCGAAAGTTACAAAGCCGTAATAGGAAGCGCCCCAACGACAGCACCCAATACTTCAGCAATGGACGAAATAAAAAAAGCCGCGGAACTCCGGGACACAGGAATTATCTCCGATGAAGAATTCCAAAATACAAAGAAAAAGCTTCTAGGGTAATTTCTACTTCGAAAGGTTCTTGTCTTCAAAGAAACTACAAATCTATCTAATAAAGCAAAAAACCCGCTATCTAGCGGGTTTTTCTTATGGGGGAGAACCGTGGCTTTGCAAATCCACAAGCCACCGCCGCGTGTTACTGAGAATGTTGGGCCGCTTCCTTTTTATCTTAAGGGTGAAATTTTGGTTTATTCATGCCCGCATTAGTCGACATAGCTTGCATGCGCTTTGCACGGCGGCTCATCTTACTGGACTTGCTGCGCATTTGCAATAGCATCATTAAACCGCCCAACGCCATCAGATAAGGCGAAACATCCTGATGCTGCCCACCCATCCACTGCGCACCTGTTATGAAGAGGACTGCCCCGATAATCGTTGAAACGATGCGACTAGTGTTGCGAATTTGCGTTTCGATTAATCTTTCTTCGAATTCTGAAGGTAATTTGACTTTCAGACTTCCGGAATCGATTTTTTCAATGGCTGAAACGAACTTCTTCGTCGACGGAATGATGCCCTTCAAAAACTGCTTGCCTTGCCCCAAAATATTTTTAAAGGTGCTCGATTTGAGGTCATCCGTCATTATATCTTCTATATAGGGCTTACCGTTCTCGATAAAATCAAAATCTTTGTCCAAGGCGGAACAAAGTCCATAGACTGTGATGGCGGCTTTCCCTAAAAAAGTCGTGTTGGATGGCAACTGGAACGGTTGAGAATAGAGAAACTCTCTGAATTCTTCTAACATAGCTTCGTCGCCGAGGTAGTCGACCTGGACTTTCCCGCCCATAATTTGTTCAAACAACACGGTCAAGCTTTTCGATAGGACATCGACATCCGCATTTTTCCGAAGAAAACCAAGATCAAACAGGGCATCAATCGCGCCTTTTGAATCCTTCAAATAGACAGCCATAATCAGCGCCACGATCTGGTTTTTCATTTTTTCGGAAATGCTGCCCATCATGCCGTAATCAACCAGTGCAATCGTTCCGTCTTTCTGGACAAGCACATTTCCAGGGTGCGGGTCGGCATGGAAGAATCCGTCCACAATAATTTGCTGCATATAAATTTCATAGAGATTCTTAGCAAGCTTATGGCGATCAATTCCCCACTCATCCAGCCGATCCAGTTCATTAATTTTTACACCATCTAAGAACTCCATCGTTAAAACCTTGTGCGTCGTAAAATCCCAATAGATTTTTGGAACCAGGATTTCATCGTTCGCTATAAAATTCAGTTGGATGCGTTCGGCGCTCTCGCCTTCCTTATAATAGTCCAGCTCGTCGCTAAGAACCACGTAGAATTCGTCGTAAAGCGCATCTAAATCCACTAAATTTCCGACCTTTGTTTTCTTCCCAAGAAACTTCAAACCAATTCTCAGCGAATCCAAGTCTGTTGCAATGATGCGTTCGATTCCGGGGCGGAGCACCTTTACAGCGACTTTTTCACCCGTTCGAAGAGTGGCCTTATACACTTGTCCCAAAGAAGCAGCAGCGATCGGCGTATGATCAAATTCGGCGAAACTTTCACCGACTGTCCGACCCAGCTCAGTTTCCATTCTTAAAATGACTTCCGCCGTTGCAACAGGAGCGACAGAGTCCTGCAGCTTCGAAAGCTCGTCTGTATATTCCTTCGGCAGAATATCAATGCGCGCGCTGACATGCTGTCCAAGCTTGATTAAAAGCCCACCCAATTCAACAGCCGTTTTTGTGTAACGTGCTGCCTGTTTCCTGAACAAGGCTTTCATCTTCGCTTCGGCACGTTCTTTTGACATAAAGCGTTTCCCTCTACTCAAAAACCAATATTGCAAGACGAAACGCATGAGCATGGACATGGTTATCCGGAATCTCTTGTTGGAAAAGAGTTTAAAGAAGTATTTCATTTTTCCTCCTCTTCAATGATTTCCTCATCTTCATCCAGATCTGCCGCATTGGTTTTCCCTAAAATGACTTCCGCCATTTTTTCGAACTTCTTTGACTTGCTCAGGAAGAACTCCGCGAACTTATTGAAAATCTCTGCCTTCACCATGATGACAGCGCCCTTGCGTTTGTTCCCAAACACCAGGAATTTGTCGCCAGGTTTAATGTCGAGTTCCTCTCTAGCTTCAGCAGGGATAATCACTTGCCCTCTTTCGCCAACTGATGTTGTGCCGAGGATTTTTCCGTGTCCTCCAAACCCATGGTCGCGCCCTTGTTCATTTCCGCGATGCATAAATAAAACATCCCCCTTTGTTATCAATCACATACTTGTATGATATCTCATACTTTTCACACATTCAACTTGGGAAGGTATAGACATTTTACCGTTATCTTTAGTAGGGATTGGAAGCGAACGGAATGCTGGTCACGGCCCGACTAGAATGAGGCCCTAACTACCGGATCAGCATCTAGAACAACTCTATCTGCTTGATCTAGCCAATCCGGTCCAGTGAATCTGAAGCGTGGTCACGGAAATACGCCTGCTGCATACCGTTAGCGTCTGGCCTTGCAGCACATCTGTTATAGCTTCATATTAGAAGATTTAGAGTAAAAAGCAAAAAACCACTATCTCTTGCGGTTATGGTTTTGAATTATTCGCACAACCAATGTGTAAGTGTTATAACAATTGAATAACCTGATAGGGAGGGAATTTCCATGGGTAAGGTGATCAAGATGGAGCGCAAGGTAGTCAAATTCGGTAATAGTCTTGGTATTACCATGACAGAGGCTTTAAGGCAAATTGGGGCCGACATTGGCGATACCGTACAAATCGATGTTAATGAAAATAATGGGGAAATCATTATACGAAAAGCAAATAAAGTATCATTACCATCAGGAATTAGCGCGGAGTTCGTGGAGGCGTTATCACAGGTTATGAACCAGTATGACGTTACTCTTAAGGGCTTGAAGGATCGATAACATATCGAGTATCCGGTACTTATCCGTTCAAGAAGTCATCGCTGTTCATGTGGCTGCGATTCAGAAATACAGTTTTGGGGAACCCATTGGCGTTAAAGACAGGGGGATGCTTGAGTCCGCCGTTTCTCGACCACAATCTTCTGCCCTTGAAGAAGGCGCCGATGAGACAATATTTGAAAAGGCTGCAGCACTCTTTGAATCAATAAGCCAGAACCATCCGTTCCATAATGCAAATAAGAGAACAGCCTTCACTGCACTTGTTATTTTTCTAAAGTTGAATGGCTATCATTTTGTGATGGAACAGAAAGCAGCCGAAAATTTTACAGTAGATATGGTTAATCATCGGTATACCTTTGAAGGCCTTACAGCTATCATTCAACAACATAGCAATTGAAAAAAGAGGAGCAGCGAGGTTATCCCTCCTGCCCCTTTATATACACGATCAAATCTTCTATCCACTCAGTTCCTAATCCATGTTCGTAAGCAGTATAGCAAAGATGTTATAGATGCTCATATCCGGTTTCACTAAGGATTGCTTCTGCCAGCGCGTACTGCACAGCAGCTGAGTCCTTTTTCTTTTTGGCGTAGGCAACAGCGTTCCGGCTGATTTTTTCAATCGTCGATTTAGCCGCAGTTGACGTATACCCTGCTCGACCATCGGCAGTGAGAGTGATCGGAACGATACAGGAAAAAGCGATCTGCATATTGTCATTTTCCGAAGAAAGGAAATAAAACAGGTGGGGAACACTAGACAGGATACGTGACAACCAATCACGAATCTCCTTGATTTCAAAGACTTCGCGAGGATCTGAATCATAGCCTTCGAAACTGAGCTGGAGACAGCCCCGCATATCTTTCTTGTTGTCATAGTTAGCAAACTCACGCAAATAGCTTTCTATACGCCCACGCTCAATCGCTTCACGTGGAATTTGTAATTTTACGGTTTCGCCTGGAGCTAATTCAACTTTCTCCGCCGAGTCAATCTCATTCAATTCAATACCCATTCGCTTAAATACATTTTTGTCCATAATCGTGCCTCCTAAAATCACATGACATTATCATAGCATGTACAGGGCAAATAATGCATAGAGAAAACCAACCAGCGTTGAAGCCAGTGAACTGTTACTATTTATTTCCAATACACTCCATCACCATCCCGGTTTGACGACGTCCCTAATAGACGAGCGACGTTTACCGTAGTGGCATCAGGCGAAGTATAGCTATCAATTATATGCATTCTAATAATATAAAAAAGTGAGCATGTCACTTTAAGAGCACACTCACTGTAATAACTAACCCTCAGAAAACAAAATCCTCCAATAGGTCGTCTAGCTACTCTTTTAACGATACGATTAGTTCCTTAGAGTCTATCACCAGGCCAGCTAACTGAATGAAGTCAAACCCGAGTATGCCGTCTACCTCCATGCCATAATTCATATCTCCGATTTCCACTTCAAACGATGAGAGATTAGCCTCTCCTGCTTTCACAAAATCAAGCCGCTTGGAGTATACGACTTCCACTCCACCCACACCTCTAATCTTGTTCAAAAAATCCCCCGGCTCAATCTTTACTCCAATAGCTGCTACCAAATCGGCACTGAATATTGATCCCGCCGATCCTGCATCTTATATCTATATTCATCTGGTCCCACGTACCCCCGCCCATTTTTCTCGAAGTTCCAGTTTTCACGAGATGTGTGGAAGAAACCATATTCCTGATAAGGCTGAGCGCGATGCAATTCGTAATACCGCTTCATGGCAACTGTTGAATCGTTAAAGTGATCAATAACCGCCACCTCATCGACAAGCCAAAAACCGTCATCCGAGCGGGACTTCAGCGCCTCACAAACGACCCATTCATTTGGAAACTGTTCACGAACTTCTTCCCATCGCATTCTTGCCACCTCCCGCAAATAGGTTGCTTACATTACATAACATCCCGAACAAGAATGGTCAGGGTAGATTAAGTGAATCTATACTATCCCTAGAATTTTATTATCGTTGGTGTTCGGAGTCATCTCGATGTAGCTGTAACGTCTCTACCGATGGATGAAAAGGACGTCCTTGTATGTGCAAATTGAATAGATTCGTTTCCTGAAAAAGCGACCGATTATGGTCGCTTTTCTTCCGTCACGATTCCCATTTCCAATCGCAAATGCAAAAGATCCGTTCGCAAGTCTTGCTCTATCGCATGAATCTTGGTTAGGATCTCCTCAGCCATGATTTCCATACCACTCATCGAGCAGTTTGATATGTATTTTAGAATCTCTAAGAGGCAACCCTCGCAAAATGAAATCTTCTGTTTTAATTCATCCTCTTCTTGAGCCAAAAGATGACGGCCATCCACCGCTACACACATCCTTCATCCCACCCAACATTCGAATAATTACGCATATGCGTACCAATACTAAATTCATTATACGGTACGCTTATGCGTATAGTCAAATCCTAGAACCGATGGTGATGCGTGATGGCAAAAAAGGTCGTTATTCGTATTCAAGAATTAATTAAGCAATACAACATTACCCTGCGTGAATTATCACGCTTATCCGATGTTCGCCATGCCGCCTTGAGCGAGTTATCCAACGGAAAAAGAGAGAACATTAATTTTCAACATATTGAACGTATCGCTGAGGCGTTGGATATTAAGGACATCCGGCAAATCATTGATATCGTTGAGGTAGACGAGGAGTTTACACAATCAGGATAATTATGGATATTAGTCGAATCACGAAATTTGTAAATTCAAAAATTCTACAAAAAAGGGACCATTTCGGCCCCTTTTTCATCACTCCACATCAATCCCCAATACATTCCTCGCCAAATCCACATGCTCATTATCCAGCTTCACTTTTACCTTGCCAGACCTACGGGCTTCTCTCCAGATTTTTAGATCTTCCTCGGAGTCCAGCCTAAGCTCAGCAATCTCTTGAGCCCGATCAAACATGTACTTGCTTGTGTATAGGCATTTATGTATGTAGCTACCAGCTAATGCAATACGAATATGCCGTTTCTTCCATTCCTTTATTGCAAACCTAACGTAGAGCTCTTCACCAGTGCCTTCACGAACTGGGATCTCTATAATTTCCTTTCTCTTTACTACTTTCCAATCTACAATTTCCCCAAACCATTGGATGCCGGTTTGCTCTTCCACTTGAAACTTTTTTCGGGATTGGCACATCGCAATATACTCGATTTGGGTCAACAGTTTATGATCCACTATATTTTTTAATGGCATATGGTAAAACTTATGCTTTAAAGCTATTGCCAATTGAGCTGGGCCTCTTAACGAACCGACAAGAACATTCTTCCCAGTGAACTTATTCTTGAAATAATCCGCTGTTCCCCTCGGCCTTGTCGAACGCTCATAAGCCTTTTCCGGACTATCTTGAATGATCTCATCCAAGAACGACTCCATCAAACTCGTAGCATTCGGCAAAAAAGGAATCGCCCCAATGTTCACAAGCTGAATACTCTTATAAAACTTATGCTCCTGGAACTTAGCCTCATCTGGATACGGAAACAGAACGTATGCCCCAAACATGCTTCGTTCCAACTCTCCGCGTTTTTCTTCCCGATACACAATGGCATCCCGATAGCGGTGCATCGTGTTTATGTCGTCTTCCTCCGGCCCCGGCTGCTTATACTTTTCCCAGTAAGGGGTTCCCTCATAGGCGGGGTTCAAGCGATATTTCGCATCAAAAATATACTTATACTCCGTTGCCGCATCATTCTTTTTCAGGGTGAGAATGTTATCGGGGCGTTGCGCTAGCGTCGAAGTGCTGTCCCCTTTAGGCAGTGCGTTGTAATAGAGCGTAAAGGTTTCTCCATTAAGTGGGTTGCGGTAGATCATTTTTGCTGATTGACTGCGATCCAACGTTACGAATATCCCATTCCGATTCACTTCGATGATATCCTGCTTCAGTAGTTCATACTTATTGCTCATCAGCAGATGGATTCTCAGAAAACACCAATATTCATAAAGCTGGGCTAAATCCTTCATCGACAAGCGGAAAAGATCGCTTTGAATCGAGAGTCCCTTCATCAGCATCAGATAATAGCGGTACACCTCTCGGTAGCCTGGCGCCATTTGAAGGACAAGAGATACCGACATATGAGTCATTTCCCCAACCTGCAAAAAATCATTCCGAAACAACCGCTGCATTTGGCTATTCATAAGATCCAGCTTTTTCATTAGCATTGGATCGATCCTCCGATCCCTTTCTTGAAGGTGCACGCGAAGAGATTTTAGTTTCCCAGCAATTCGATACAACACCCAACGGACAAAACGGTTCTCCCCCGTATCATAGTCCATGTATCTCTTTGTTTCTAAAACATGACTAGGGAGCATCCTTTTACCCTGTACGTTTATATATCCATGCTGCACATTAGGAACAAGCAGTTCATGTCGCTTACTTAAAAATGCGATGTTCTCTTTACCTGCTTTTCTCGCTTTACTGGCCTCCACTTTTCGGTTTGTGACCTGCATTTTATAATGCGGGGCTATTTTTATGCGATCCACTGCCTGAACAAGCTGCTTAAAAATATGCTGTAAAATCGTAAAAAACTCCGTCACACTCTGCTGCTTTGTTTCCTTGAGCTCCGTCAAATGATAGGTTTTACGCAAAAAATCAAAAGACAGGTTGTAGATCTGCTCGTTCACATCACGCAAAATGACCTCATAATCCCGTTTATAATCCATTTTGGACGGGAAGACCTCTAACTGCAGACGAAAAATGGTCTGGCCGTAAAGCCGTAACTCAAGCTCAGTCAAACCCACTTCATTTTGAAAATTGAGTACTCCCGATAAAAGCATTTTGCCAAGCGGCTTTATCGCCTGCCTTAAATGAATGTTCTCATGATGAAAGGCGATCGGAAGCTCCTGCTTTTTTTCAATGACAACCTCATAGGATTGCGTTTCGAAAAAAATAGGTTCGCAAGCTTGATCTTGAGTCCAGTCTTCAAGCTTGCGCGTCCGAGGAGAGAAAAACTGAACGGAGTTAAGAATATGGTTTGAGGAAGAGACACCCACGTGAAAATGAGCGTCCACCCATGTATTGGAGTCATCTCGATGCAGCTGTAACGTCTCTACCGTTGGATGAAAAGGACGTCCCTGTATGTACAAATTGAACAGATTCGTTTCAATCCGAAGTAGTTCCACCGTTTCATTACGATAACCAGTATGAGGTGAAGCCATCCTCTTCTAACCTCCGCAGCATAAAAGCGAGTTTATGTGCACTTTTGGGGTACTTGGCCTTGGTCAATAACCCGTCAGCTCCACCATCCATATATAGCGGAGATGCATCGTCCATGTAATCTTGAATAGATATAGGCTCCCCTATACATTCCTTCAAGAGCAATAAAAGAACTCTTTTTACCGAGTTATTGCTACCTTGGATGCGGGGGAGGATTTTTTGAAGAAGCTGAAGATCGAAGGCTTCGTCTTCCGATTGCAATTGCTCCGTTGACTATAAATCATATAAAAACAAACGGCATCCCGGATCCGAAAACCGACATGAGCATGAATCTCTTCGAGTATTTCGTTTATTTTTACCAGTTGATTGGTTACGTTTATAATCAGTTCCTTTGAACCTTCATAGGCATCCACCAGTTGCAGATATTCACTTCTTAAAAAAGAGTTTGGGATAGCGATCGGTGAGGGAGTATTTAATGGCCCCACAGGAAATTGGGAGAGATTAATGTAATTAAACTCAATCGTATTAGCCCGATCAAGTACCTTTTTGCTAAAAGGATGAGTCGTCTCGTCCATATTTACAGTACCAATGAAATAGACATTGTCCGGAATTACCAAATCGCCAAAACGAGCTTGATCCTCTTCAGTAGATAATGATGTCCGCTGAATGAGAGGTGCTGTTACGATTCTTCCATTTTGCCATTCTTGCGTTTCCAGTATGCTGAGCAGATCACTAAAATAGTGTTCAACGCGAGCCAAATTCATTTCATCTAGACAAATAAAATAGGGCTTGTTTCGATTATCGGACTTAGATGCTTCGCATAGTACTTCTGCTAATCGCCCAGGGCGAAAAGCACCAGATAGATCTTTGTATCCCACAAGATCAGATGAATCATTCCAATCCGGCCTAACGGGAATCAAGACGAATTGACCATTGGCGGAGGTAGCCCCCAATGCCTCAGCAAAAAGCTTCACAAGCTTGGTTTTCCCTGTACCAGAAACTCCTGCCAGGATGAGGAAGGGCTTCGTTTTTAAGGAGAGGTAAAAATTCTCGATCAACCCATCCGGATACATGAACCCTTTATGTTGGATGTAAGCTTTTATGTGAGCGATCCGCTCCAAGACCGTCCAGGTATCCACGAGTTTTTCCTCCTCTTTTTCAACATCTATTTCTTCATCTATTGAAATACCCTGTTGCGACTTGACGTAGCGATCATAATTATTCATTACGTTCTCCAGATCAGCAAACAGAACATCATCCTCTGGAATAGCCCCTTTGTCGTATCGAATGTAGGCAACCGTTGAAACTTGATAGTCTCGCCCTAATCCGCTTGACGTCAGCTGGATATTTTCATCTTTTATGAAGCCATGTAAAGGTAATTGTTCTCTTAGCACCTTCACTTTTTCTTGTAAATAGGAATAACCTTGTTTTCTACCATATTGGTTTATAGGCACAGTTACACCCTGATTCAAGGTTAAATACATCGCACTCATGTCTTCAGCAAAAAGATAGACCACATACTCTCCATGTTGAGTAGTATCGGTAATCCTTTTATCCAGTAGGGCAATCCATGGAACGGTCGCCCAATTCCCCTGACCGACAGAACCTTGCACCTTTATTTGATCTGATAAAAAGGATAACTGCCGTAACCCTTCGGGTATGATTCTTCTTACCATTGTACCTAATAGATGGTTTGAAAAAGATTGGGTTTTTGCTGTGCTGTATGTTTGAAGTATGTGGTCGATACTTTCTTTTAAAGAAAACCCTGAACTAAGCTGATCATTGTATAGATCAAGCTCTTCGTTCGCATATTTTTGAAGCTCATCCAGCACCTCTGGCCCCATAACCCAGATATGATCTTGGAAAGTAAGAGAAGCCCCATTATCTGTTTTCTTGATAATGGAGCGAAGAGCGTCTATTGGGGTTTCAAGAAGAGCCTTTGTTTGTGGAATGCTTATACTTTCCCAGCTTAGAGCCAAGTGTTTTGGTGGGGGATCCGTTTGCAGATTATTGTCTTCTCTATTCTTATAGTAAGCAGCAAATCGCAAAGCAATCTTGTCTATGGGCAAGCTTCTGCTTTGGGCTTTCTTCCATGTTTCAATCATAGAAAGGATGAGGACCATCTTATAAGACTTCTGTTTGACTTTGAAAATGTTGGCTAGCTCAGCTGGAAGTGACATGCTTTGTCCTCCATAGTGAATATACTAGATTTTGTTATCTGGAATTTCATACAAACACAAAAGTCCTTGTCTTGATTATATTTCCTCATAACCAGTAATACCCAATAACGTTTTTAGTTTATTTACAGCTACTTTTTTCGTAGCCTCTTCTACTTTCTTTGAAGATGCTTCAAACCTAAATCATAAAATATTGTATTTCTATATGCTTTTACCTCTTGGTATTTTTAGACTAAGGTTTTCCGATTTTCTTAACGTGGTCGTTTACATTGTCCTTTAGTTCCCATTTTATTTGTTTTGTTGCACTCACCTATTACTCCTCTTCTCAATCCATCGTCTTGATATATTGTTTAGTACATTATACAACTAAAACTATTAATTGTAGTGTGAACTCACTATTACTTAATTATTGAATACAAAAAAAGCGAAGAAGAATAAAATCCACTCGCTCTTATTGTTTTCTTAAAACCAAATTGTTGTAGCAAATCCTCTAGCATAGTAAATAAATGTTCGTTTATGAGCCTTTCAATGGAGACGAGGGGAGTCGAGCCCCTGTCCGAAGATAACGTAACAAAAGCTTCTACGGGTGTAGTCCAAGTTTGAACGAAAGCCCGCAACCGGACTCAGAGAATTGTTGTTTGCCTTTAATAGGCTTTTCGCATTTTGTAGTGTGGGATGTATGTTTTCTTTGAAATAAGACATTATAAGGTATTAATTTGCCTGCTTTAGGCCACTATCAACAGGAGTAACTAGATCTATTAATTCTTCTTGAAATAGGTTTACTCCATTTATTGATGACCATATCTGTAATTCCATAAATAATTGTGTAGATAAAAAGTATTTTGACTCATATGACATTATCAGTGAATATTCAACAGAATCGGAGTCACACAGCATGCCATTAGTACTTTTTAGTACTTTTTTCATAAGTATAAACAATATATTAGTAAGGTCATGGCCATTTACAAGTTGCTCAATATCATAGTATTTTTGAGCAACTTCTATTAACTTATTAAGGATCTCCTCTTTTGATTTCATTTTTGAGGATCGATTTCTTGAATAGTTTATTACTGTTTCAATCATTTTATCGTGTCCTAAAAAGGACAGATCAGCTTCATTAATAAAATCACGATATTTCAATTTGTTTCCTTCTGGCTTTTCTGGTTTAAAAATCAAACCAAGATCATATATTGTATTAGCTAATCGTAGAAGCCCTATTTCTGTGCCTAAATTAAAGATAATTCCCAGAAGATCATTATTATTTTCCTTTTTAAAACCAAATACTTTTTCTTCTGTACAATAAATATTTATGACATTTTTAAAAGCATTTGATTTTAGCATCATTACTTCAATGTCATGAAAATCTGTATAGAATAAATTAACTTGTGAATAAGTATCATTAAGTATTTTAGAAAAGTCAGAATCAAGTATCCCTATTTTTCTCTCGAAATTTCTTTCTGTCAATATTTTAAGTACCTGTTTTGCTTTTTCACATCCCCATGCTTCTTTTATTCTGTGATTCTCGTTAATGAATTTTCGATAAAATTTATAATCCTTTTTCCCTTCAACTATTACGTAGTATCCTGGAAAGGTAGTGTCTTGCATTATAGAGTTCGCAATTCTCTCTGGAGTCATATTCTCTAGCATTTTATTCTACTCCTTTGAGTTCGATGGCAAGATCCCAATCGTTAGAAATAATGTCAGGTGAATGAGTTGCGATTAAAATGTCTTGCTTATTTAGTTTATGTATCTCATTTAAATCGGTTATAAATTTATTTTGCCAAGAAATATGCAAAGAAATTTCAGGTTCATCAATTAGTATTAATGAATTTGAAGTAGTTTTAAATATTAGTTTGTAAAATAAGATTAACTCATTTTTCTCACCTGATGATAATTTGTCGATTGGAATAACCTTAAAGTTCTTTTTATCATCCTTTATAACAGTCGACCTAAATAAAAAACCAACTTCTTTATTTACATATAACCTTTTATGCTTGAACCTGCTATTTATAATTTTCAAAAAGAGTTCAATCTTATCAGCTAAATCATTGAAGATACTTAACTTATCAAAACTATCTGAAATGTAAAGTTTTAAAACATCTTTTATTATATCTTGTTGTTTATTAACTTCAAATAAAATAGTATCATTCTCGTTTTCAATTAGTCCAACCTTCCCCAATAAATTCCTCTTTTCTTCCAACTCAGTTAACTTTTCACCAATTTCCGCATCAGTAATTCTGTTTCTTCTACGGTTTATTTCCTTAATTAATCTATTGGGATATGTTCTATCTAATTTTGAAGATAATTCTGTAGATTCTGTTAGTTTTGCTTTTATTTCATCCCTGAGTTCGTTTGCATATTTCTTTACAGTCTCAACTGGAGCTCGATCCGGCCCTTCAACAATAAACACTCTTTGAGTTTCAATTATTGAAACATTTACTTCATTTAATCTGTCTCTAAACCAAGATGGTTCAATATCTGAGAGTTGAATGCTACGCGGAACAAAGCGTTCGTCATCAGCAAAGACTACCCGATCAAACGAAGAATGCATTTCAGAATTGTGAGAAATAGAATTGTATCTGTAATACTTATCTGGTGCGTATTTTAACATTACATCTAATGATGTAAGGATTGTCCCCGTTCTGTCCTCCCACATAGAATATCCAACTCGTTTCAAGCCTACCTTTCGAGCTACATATTGTGCTGTTCTATGTATGTTATCCTGCGGTGAGATGCTTAGTTTTATATTACACATTTCATTCCCCATGCTAACTTGAAGATTGTACGAGAGAAAATCTTCTCCATCACTGATAACTTTTTTAATCTTCCAAGTGACGTTATCATTAAACTCAAAACAAAGTTCATTAAAATTTATTGTATTAAAATATTCAAATCTCCTATTAAAAAAAGCCTCAATCGTTTCAAGTAATACTGTTTTACCAAGTCCATTCTCACCAATAACAATTGTTATTCCCTCTTCATTGTTTATTCGAATATCATGATCAAAGATTCCAAACAACTTCTTAACGTAAATACGGCTAAGCTTCATTTTGCACCTCTCATAAAAGGGATATAAAAATCTATAGTATTTGGTCATGTAACTACCCAAGAATAAAGTAGAGCCTATAATCATCTAACTAATCTTGGAAACTTGCATTTCTCACCTGCCGAAGTATGAGGAAACTTGACGGTTGTATAAAACTCAACTCACATTACATGTGATAGTAAGGGGCAAAAGTTTTCCTCGTTGCATTATATCCCTATAAATTCCTCATTATATGACATATTCCTCCTTCAAAAAAACTGTCACTATTCTCTACTACTCTTTTGAAATATTAGAACACTTCATCTTATAAGGATTAAACCACTATAAGCCCACCAAGCGGACAATTTGACAAACTACGTTTACTTCCTCCAGTGAACCAAGTTGTGTACGTGACTTTACTTCCTTCCTAGCACGACGATAACCGAACGACACTCTGTCGGCGCAGCGCCCCCCCGAGCAGTATTCTCACGCATTCCACTTCGTAGTGATCTTCTATAGGACTATACAAATTAGAAATGAAATCTGGAACTGTCTTCGAGTATCTTATTTGGGATCATGCTATCTGGCAACTATACTTTTGTTTTCCTACATATGCTACTATATGGGTAAACTAGACTGAATGGTTGTGAGAATGTGATTGCACCAGGAAGCATAATTCAATTCGATGTTAAGAAACAATTTAAACATATCAAATCCCTTGGAGAGGGAGGTACAGGAGACACTCATCTCTTTGAGGACGACACCACCAACATGTTATTTGCCTTTAAAAAATACGCTCCAAAGGATTCTAACTACATAGAAGAGCATTATCATCGCTTCGTTGACGAGATAAAAATACTATTTAATCTATCTCACCCCAATATTGTAAGAGTATATAATTACTATCTTTATCCTGAGTATAAGACTGGTTATTTACAAATGGAGTTTATTGATGGCATTTCAATAGCGGATTTCCAGCCTAATTCTTGGGGCAAAACTTGGGTAACTATTTTCACAGAAACCATTTCTGCATTTGAATATTTAGAAGCAAAAGGTATTCTTCACCGTGATATTCGTCCCGCAAATATTATGATTGATAAAAATGAAAATGTTAAGGTAATTGATTTTGGATTCGGAAAAAAATTGGACAACAAAGATCAGGACGGAAAAAGCGTTCTGCTTAACTGGCCCGTTACTCAACTCCCAATTGAAATTACTACTAAAGGAACGTATAACCACTCCACTGAGATATATTTTATCGGAAAATTATTTGGACATATTTTTAACGAAAACACTGAGGATTTTAAGTTCAAGTATATTATTGATAAAATGTCACAGTTAGATCCAAAAAATAGATATACTTCGTTCTGCGAAGTTTCTATTGATATTTCTCGCGGCATTCTTAGTGAATTGGATTTTACCGATAGACAAAAAGTAATATATAGAGAATTCGCTACAAATCTCTATACCCACATATATAAGTATATAGAACGATATGAGCCAATAAATGATATTAACGTGACACTGAATAAATTAGCCGTTGTGATCCGAAAAAGTTCTCTGGAAAATTCCATTCAAAATAATAGTCAACTAATAGACTGTTTCATTAATGGTTATTACACATATAGCACCAATACAGATATAAAAGTTTCAACTGTAGTTGATTTCTACGAATTACTGCGGAGCCTGCCATCACTTAAACAAAAAATTGTTTTAGATAATATATACACTCGACTTGCAAAAATTAAAGTTGACGTCAACAGTGATGACGATCTTCCGTTCTAAGTATTTCTGACAAAACGACCTATAAAACAAAAGTCAACCTTTAAAAAAGGCTGACCCCTACGGTTGGCAGACTCCCGTATGAAGTTCGGCTTGGGCCGTATCTCGGTGGGTGTTCAGGTAACCTTGTGCTACTGTTACACAGTGACTCCGGGTGCTCCTCCTTTTTGAACCACTTTCTTGTAGGCTGTTCGCAGGTTTTCCCCTTGAGGCAAGGCATATGAGCTGGGTTTGAGACGGGGACAGACGGATGAGTCACCAACACATGACGAAATCCAAAGTCACTAAGGTCTATCCTTGAGAACCGGTGATTCCGGCAGAAAGATGACGTCCTTATTTGGGGAGGCCATCGAATACGCGAAGTGACTGCGTAACCAAAGTCGAGTGGCTCTGCTGAAGAATCTGCAGGAGTCAGCAGTGATCATCGTACACGACGAAGGTAGACTTGCTGGGAAGGATGCTGAACAGGTCGCTTTTTTGATATTACATATGGAGGCGAGGGGAGTTGAATCCCTGTCCGAAGATAACGCAACGAAAGCATCTAAGGGTGTGGTCACAGTTTTGATGCCAACCGAGCGTCACCCCGTATTACATCTTTGTATATTAAAGTCCAATGTTCTTGAACAAGTTTTCAAATAATAGTTCAGTACCCGATGAAAGATGTAGCACAGCATATTTTAAGCCACTTTCCCTCTCCTCTCTAAGCAAGTGATCCAAAGAAGATTCGACGAAGTCTAATCCGCTTTCCAACAGACATAACTCAAGCTTATCTTCCATGTTTTTCTCCTCCATATTATATAAACATCCTCAATTGTTAAGACTAAGATCAATTTAATTAACAGAACCTCTAACTTCATGCACAATAGCATATAATTTTTTATTATTTATACTAAAGGCTGAGTAACGATCCGGCCTAGCATCTATACCTGATTTATTCATATTTAACTCGCCGATACAACAGCATATAATTGGCGTATTATTTTTTTCAAGATGTTTAATATAGTCATTCAAAAAACCAAAAAGTCTAAATTGAGGGCGGTTATTGGCTTCAAAGCGTTCGTTAAAATGAACTTTGACCTTTTTGCTATTTTTAGTTTTCAAATTAATGTACGCGTACTTTTTTTCTTCATCCCAATAGAATTTCAACACCTCACCTACAATACATCTTACTTTTCCAATATCCTTATCATCAATATTCTCAATTTTTCTAACTGGTATGGGTGGCTCTCGACCTTCTGTAACATCCTCCCCTTCACCAAACAATGCACTTGTACCTGTCGGAGAGAGTGTAGTATCTATCTTTCCACCTCCGACTCCATCCGGCTTTACAACCCCTCCACCTTTTAAAGGCCCATAACTTTGTTGTTTCTGAAGAAAAGCTCGGTACGCTCGAGACAAAACTGAGCTCATATGCTCATCGGATATATTATACTTATAAGATGGATCCCTTCTACGACGAGACCGCTCAGATTCTTCTTGCTCAATGCCGTTTGGACAACCTTCGATATGTAGTCCTTTTAATGGTTCTGTTTCGCTTTTTCTCCATGTTCGAAAATGATTAACTTGAACATTGCCAGACACAAATATAAGCTTTGCCATACATTTAGGATGCGGACAAAATAAATGATCCCTATATATTGATTCGTAGCTCTCCTTATCTAAATCGCTCGGGCCTAAGTATAGTACAAGCTCGGTCCCATCTGCATTTTTCTTTCTATATACTGCTTCAGTAATCTTTATAGACAAGAATTTCACCTACTTCATTATATATGCTTGTTTAAGAAGGAAGGCAGTCAATGCACAATAAAAATCTTTTGGCTCTGACTGCCTTCATTAAGTATTCGTATGTAATTGGGAATAATCTAACCTCTTATCATGATTTCATTAATCGATCTAACCCTTACCACTTCCAATTTATTGTAATTCTCTATTGTTTTATTGTAGGCATTTCCCAAATATTTTTTATAATGTACAGTGATTGCTATTGCATAATTAATGAAGTCGGATGTATTCGCAATGTTCCGGTCCATACCATGTAGTACTAAGTAGGGTGCTTGTATACTCTGATACTTATTTATTGGCATACTCTTTTTTACAATCGTATCCCACTTAAAATTAGCTCTTCTTTGCTGTTCATTTTTATAAATATTACCTGATGCAGTTATTGGATTTGTACTTAATTTCCAACCCTTTACTTTTAGTTGCTCAATTTCATTCTTATCATTAATTAAGTGCCTTTTAAAATTATTTTTCTTATCAGGAGAACTAATTTGATAAATACTAGAGTTGGGATAAAAGAAATCTTCAATACAATTAGTCGTATAATCTTCTGAGTGATTTGGATTTGGAGGTGTAGCGATAGCAATTGTCCAAGTGATGTCAACTGGCCCTCTATAATCGAGTCCCTCAACAAACGGTATATTGACTTTTGCAAACTTAGTCGGTAAGATTCGGTTTTTATATAATACCGTCACTTTATTTTCTGTACAACCAAGTATTTCCTCGACGGAATCGGGTATAGCTCCAAAACCTAGATGTTTATCGTGTTCTTCATTTGGATGGACAGCACTTTGTACAATCAAAGCTCGTGCTACTAGTGGGTCCGCAACACCACATCTGCCAATTAATTCGGCTGCCTTACTAGCTACAACAGGGGATGAAAAACTAGTACCAGCTGCAAGCAACTTATTACTGCCGTTTTTACCTAATAGATGGTATGGATGATCCTCACAGCCTCCAAAAGCTACTATATCCGGTTTTACCTTACAGCCTTCTCTGCCTTCACCAATACAACTATACGGAGCTCTTATAATGGTGTTGTTTGTATCGTATGTGTACGAGCCTACCCCCAGCCCGTTAATGATATCTGCTGGAGCTTGAATCCTTCTATCTTCTTCATTTGGCATATCCCCATCATTACCAACTGCTACTGTGAAGAGACGTTCTCCTTTACTAGACAAACTGTCAAGAACATAGGTGAATCTTGAAATGTAATCTTCTTCAATCGGACCATAAGGTCCAATTGATAAGTTAAACACTTTTATATCTGTTCTCTTTGGCACTACTTCCTCTATCACGTCTATTACTTCGTATAAGTTTATGTCATACGGATCGCTAAGAGGCAAGACTCTAAAACTCTCAACAGTGACTGGTGGGGTTGGTAACACCGAACCAGCACCATATCCCTTTAAATTTCCATATAAAATACTTCCTGCTACGGCTATACCGTGCTCGATATCATCTTCAGATTCTAAAGTAATGATAGGATTCCTTGCAGTTACATATCTTTTAAGCAACGGATGGTCTTCTTTAATTCCACCATCGAACATGCCAACCAAAACTGATGACCTATAGTCACCCTTCGGAGGATTGGGAAGAGGAAATCCACTTAATCCTCCACGAAACATTGGAACTCCTCTAAATAGCAATGGATGAGCGGTTCTAATAGGATTAAATTTCAGAATTTGTTTTAATGTATCTCTTCCACAATACAGGCTCATAAACATAGGCCCAGGATAATAGCTTTTATAATTAATTTTTTGTTTATCACCACCCGCGGCTTGAAACAAATTGATAAACTTTGAAATCACTTCTTCTTCAAGCTCACCAAACGGATGGAATACTAACTCAATCCTCCCTGGTTCCCAATCAGCTGAAAAAATGTCAATCAAACTATTATTCTCGCTTACATAAAAATCTTCAATTTTTTGAACATCCTCGATAAACCCTTTAAGCAACTGAGATTGTTTTTGATTTAACATTTTATCAAAATGTTGCAGTGATTCTTGATTTATTCGTAAGAAAACGTTTTTTCCAACATCAATCTTGGGCTTACCTGTCTTATCTGTAGTCGTTCGCGTCCACTTTTTTGAACCGACATCCTCAGCTCCAGACTGCTTAATTAAATTTACTGGATGAAAAGATTTAGCAGTATATCCTATTGCCATTTTTAAATTAACTATAACATCGCTTACACGGAGATTGTCTGGCATCTCTTTAATTTTTTCTTTTGCCAAAGTAATGTTCGCAAGAAGTTTCAATCTCGCCTCCTCATACGATGGCAAATTGTCTTTGTTGATTGGTGGTCCCGGTCTGTTTTTTTCAAACTCAATATATTCTTCACCTCGAGCTAAAATAGGCAGAAAATCATTTTCCATTCTCACCATCTCCTTTTAAATAATATTGTATTGTCGATGGGCTCTTATCCAATAATTCTGCCAATTCTCGAATTGATAGTTTAGTCATTTTTCTGGCAGCCTTGCATAACGCTTTATTAAAACTAACCTCATCTTTGCTCATAAGAAATACAAACTCTTTAAGAATGATCTCAGCAGGGTCAATATCATCAAGAACATATCTCCTTTTCACTCTATCAGCAAGTTTGCACAAGTCTGCACCTGAAGCCCCCTGAGATAGGCTTGCCAACAATGGGATGAATGGCTTTAATGTCGACTCAATTTGAAACTGCTCTTGTAAAATATTTAACCTCTCCAACTCACCTGGTAAGTTGATTTCTAATACACGGTCAAACCTTCTCCAAATAGCTTTATCTAATAGTTCCGGATGATTTGTTGCTGCCATAAGTATTGAGTGAGACGGCCAATCCTCGATTTCCTTCAGCAGAACATTAACAATTCTCTTCAGCTCTCCTAGATCTGACATATCATCTCTTTTTTTTGCAACTGCATCGAACTCGTCTAAAAAAAGTAAGGTCGGTTCCTGCCGAGCATAATCTAAAACATTCTTAAGATTTTGTCCTGTTTGACCCAAATAACTGGATATTGAGGTTGCCAAGTCAAGTGTAGCAAATTTTAGCTTAAATACCCCCGACAAATACTTAGCTAAATACGTTTTACCAACCCCCGGAGGACCATAAAGCAATATTGACGATGGTGGTGTTAAACCTACTGACAATAACTTTGTCGAGTTCTCCCTTTCTTTAATAAAATCATCAATTTGTTTTTTGATGTCCGAGGAAAGAACAGGACTAATGATCTCATATGGTTCCTCAACACTTGCTAATGATTTCCTTGAAGTTGAATCTAAAGGAGAATTATCAACGCCAACTGATCTTCTAGTATTCACACCGACTCCGTGTAACTCCAGTGCCTGAGCTATCTCTTCTGCTATCTTGGGATGAGTGTCTTTAATTTGTCTAACAGCTCTAATTGCAAGAGAACGAACCGTCCTGAAGTCATTGTCTAGTGAGGCACGTATTATTCTTGGTAGTAGTGATTCTATAGCCATATGTATTACACCTCAACTTATAATTCTTTTTTAATACACTAAATTATACCATTGAACCAGGGGTATTTCAATAAACTGTATTAATAATTTTATTTTACATAAAATTTAGTACAATACAATTTGCGACAAGAAGAAATACATTCGGGACTTCTTCTTATCATTTGTTATTATATGATTTTCATAAAATTATTCAGCAATCTATTCTAACTCCTTAATTATGTATTCTAATACAATATTTTACCTACTCTCGATTCAATTGTATCGTTAGATAAATCCTACATGTTTCTCTCTGTATGAATAATTTGGACATGAATTTATCTGCAAGCTGGTGTAATATTACTGATTACCAAACGTCAATCTCAACAAGGTAACGCTTTCTAAGGCATTAATAGTACTACGGCTTATTATAACGAGTTACTGTATTCATGGCAGTCCTAACCCGCCGTCATTGCATAACATCAGGGAATCTGACTGTATGCATGGTTAGTACACTTGTAAACCTATGTTCTACAAGGCTTTAAAACCACCATGTATATAGTTATATTCGTCTAAAAAAAAGTGAACATACCCTTTTCGAGCATGCTCACTGATCTTACATATGGAGGCGAGGGGAGTTGAACCCCTGTCCGAAGATAACGCAACAAAAGCTTCTACGGGTGTAGTCACAGTTTTGATGTCACCCGAGCGTCGCCCCGTAACCGGCTACGCGTTGGGTCAGCCTGATTGTCTTCTTCAGCACACCCCAGGCGGAGATGTAGCAGCGTATCCCACTATAGGTTAGCCCCTAGCCCGCTACATGGGCGATAGAAGGTAGGAGCCTGGTGACCGTTATTAGGCGGCCAGAGCCAGAGTTGGTTGTTGTTTGCCGTTTAATAGGCTTCCGCGTTTTATAGTGGACACAGCCCCACTACCCGCTACTTAAGTCCGAACTATCCCCGTCGAATCCAAAAACGCCCCCGAATTAGAAATTGCGGCTGTCTCTGCGTGGTGGGGCAGAAACGAAGCCACATCTGTATTGCTTACCTAGTATATCATATCTAGCTGCCTAAATGCTTAGGATGTCCGCGGAAAAATTGGTTGAAACTGAGCTTTCGTCCTGAAGTCGCCTTTTTAGTTGGCTTTTTGCCGTTCCCTTAACGCCCGTTGAATATCGCGTTGAGCGTCTTTTTTGGCTGCGTCATGGCGTTTGTCAAATTCCTTCTTCCCTCGTCCGAGGCCGATGAGAAGCTTGGCGTAGCCGTTCCGGGTATAAACCTTGAGCGGTACGAGGGTGTAGCCTTCCCGTTTGACAAAACCCAGCAGCTTATGGATCTGAGCTCGATGGAGCAAAAGCTTGCGGGCACGGGTTGGATCATCCGGGTTACTGCGGTTGCCTTGCTCGAATGGGCTGATGTGCATGTTATGAATGAAGGCTTCGCCGTTGCGGATGGTAGCAAAGCTGTCGCTGATGTTAGCTCTCCCGCCGCGCAGCGACTTGATCTCCGTTCCCGTCAGCACAAGTCCCGCTTCATAGGTCTCTTCGATGAAGTAGTCATGGGAAGCTTTTTTGTTTTGCGCCAGCGGCTTATGTTCTTTATCGCTTTTCTTCGCCATGCCTAACATCTCCTTAAGACTTCTTACAGGAACTCATTGTATCAACTGGGAAAAAGGAAATCAAGGGGCGCAAACGGTTATAGCGAAACAGCAACAGCACCCGGGGCATCTATCTCCCCCGGGCGCTGTTCGCTGGCGCAGGCCGCGCGCATGCGGCGGCCTGCCTTGCCGGCGCCGCTGCCTACGGCTTGCGGCGCGGACGCTTGCGCGGGCCCTCTGGGCCGGGCCCGCTATCGCTGCTGCCGGAGCTGCTGTGCGGTTTGGCCGATGGATCCGGCCAAACGACGCGCTTCGCTCCGGCTGGCGCATCGGCGCCGCGCGCTGCCCCGGCATCGCCGCCGCTGGCGGTGGTGCCGGCTGCGTCTCCGCGGCCGCTGCGGCTGCGCCGCTTTTTGCTGTCGGCGCCAACCCCTTCCGGCAGAAGGGTGCCCACCACTTCAACGCCGGCGTTTCCGCCGCGGGCTTCCATGCCTTCGAAGCGATTGCCGCCTCTGCCTTTCTGCTTCCTTCGAGCCCCTTCGCGGTTCGTCCATTCGGCGCCGTCGGAGCTCCAGTCTTCTTGCGTTGCAGGTTTCGGTTCAGCCGCGGGTTGAGTTCCGCCGCCAATGGCGAGGCTTCCCTTGCCTCTCCGCTTCCCGCCTTTGCTTGCTTCGATCAAACGGGGGCCTTGTTCAAAGTCGATGACACCCATGTTCTCGACAAGTCCGCTCCGGTCCGCATTTCCCTTCTTCCCGCGGCGCCTGCCTTTATCTTTGCCATTGCGGCCGCCATTACCAGCTTCAGAACCAGCGCCTACGGTTGCAGGGGCACCTTCCCCGCCACCGATCCGTACGCCGGGAGCGAGAACCGGCCCGCCATTCCCACCGTTTCCGCCATTGCCATTGCGGTTCTTCCCTCTGCCCTTTTTGCCTTTGTCATTGCTATTGCCTTTTCCATCGGCGACCTTGCCATTACCCGCGACATTGCCGTTCTTGCCGTTTCCGGCTTCACCAACGCGTCCGGTCTTACCCTTCTGGCCTTTACCGCCTTTGCTCCCGCGACCTCCACCAAAGGCAAACCCGCCATCGCGACCGCCTTGGCCTTTGCCGCCTTTTCCACCGCGGCCATTACCGCCGCGTCCGCCGCCGAACTCCCGGCGCGGCTTCATATCCACCAGTTCAAAGTCGATGGTACGCTCGTCCAAGTTCACCTTGGTGAC
The DNA here is from genome assembly GCF_000455485.1 of Gorillibacterium massiliense. Taxonomy (GTDB): domain Bacteria; phylum Bacillota; class Bacilli; order Paenibacillales; family NBRC-103111; genus Gorillibacterium; species Gorillibacterium massiliense. The sequence continues at coordinate 29,338 of NZ_CBQR020000139.1, read as the reverse complement.
CCGCACCTTCACTTCGTCGCCTAAGCGGAAGATTTTGCCCGACCGTTCGCCCACCAGCATATGCTGAGCTTCATGATGATGGTAAAAATCATCCGTCAAATAGCTCAACCGGATCAAGCCCTCCACGGTGTTGGGCAGCTCGATGAACATGCCGAAGCCGGTCACGCTGCTGATGATGCCTTCGAATTCTTCGCCGACCTTGTCCAGCATGAATTCGGCTTTTTTCAGAGCATCGGTTTCCCGCTCTGCTTCCACGGCCAGCCGCTCACGCTCCGAGGACTGACGAGCATAGTCGTCCATCCGCCCGTTCAAATACTCCAGACGCTTCTCCGGCAGCGTGCCGCCAGCCTCCAGCACCTCGCGGATCACCCGGTGGATGATCAAGTCCGGATACCGGCGGATGGGAGACGTGAAGTGGGAGTAAAACTCCGCCGCCAAGCCGAAGTGCCCCACATTCTGAGCATCGTACTTCGCCTGCTTCATGGACCGCAGCAGCACGGTGCTGATGACGGTCTCTTCCTTCGTTCCTTTAATGTCCTCCAAAATCGCCTGCAGCGACCGGGGATGAATTTTATCCCCCTTGCCGCCCTTCATCGTATACCCGAAATTGGTAATAAATTCGGCAAAACGGAACAGCTTTTCCGTATCCGGCTCCTCATGAATCCGATAGAGGAACGGCACCTTGAGCCATGTAAAATGCTCCGATACCGTCTCGTTCGCCTTAAGCATGAACTCCTCGATGATGGATTCGGCGATGGACCGCTCTCTTTTGATGATATCGACAGGCTTGCCTTCTTCATCCACAATGACCTTGGCTTCTTGGAAATCAAAATCAACGGCGCCCCGGCGCATCCGGTTCTTACGCAGAACCGTCGCCAACGCTTCCATCTGTTTGAAGTCGTCCACCAAATAGTCGTACCGCTTCAGCAGCTCCTCATCCTCGCCTTCGAGGATTTTCCGCACGTTGGTATAACTCATCCGTTCCACGGTCTTGATCACGCTGGTATAGACGTCGTGGCGAACAACCTTGCCCTTCTCGTCGATCTCCATCTCACAGCTGAGGGTCAGCCGGTCCACCTTGGGGTGCAAGCTGCAGATCCCGTTGGACAGGCGGTGCGGCAGCATCGGAATGACCCGGTCCACCAAATATACGCTGGTGCCCCGATTGTAGGCTTCCTTATCGAGCTCGCTGTTTTCCCGCACATAATAGCTGACGTCGGCGATATGAACGCCCAGCAAAAAGTTGCCGTTCGGCAGCTTTTCCACCATGACCGCATCGTCCAAATCTTTGGCGTCCTCGCCGTCGATAGTGACGATTTTTTTGCCGCGAAGGTCCCGGCGTCCCTTAAGATCCTCATCGCTGATCTCATCCGGCACCCGTTCCGCTTCCGCCATCACTTCGTCCGGGAATTGCTCCGGCAGTTGGAATTGGCGAATGATCGAGAGAATATCGACCCCCGGGTCATCCTTATGCCCGAGGATTTCGATGATTTCCCCTTGGGCGGCCGAGCGGCCTTCGGGATAGGCAACGATGCGGGCTACAACCTTTTGCCCCGTTACCGCCCCCATAAACGCTTCCTTCGGGATGAAAATATCCCGCACGATCCGCTTATCATCGGCAATCAGAAAGCCGTAGCTCTCCAGGTTTTGAAAAACGCCCACGACTTGGCTGATCGCCCGTTGGACGATCTTCACCACTTCGCCTTCCAGTTTTCCTCCAGCCGGGCTGCTTGCCGTTACCCGTACCAGCAAAATATCACCGTTCATGGCTCCCGCCAGATCGTTGGCGTGAATGTAAATGTCCGGGTGTTCCCGGTCGTCGGGAATCAGAAACCCGAAGCCTTTGGCATGAGCCTGCAGCCGTCCGCGAACCAAGTTCATCCGTTCGGGCAGCCCGTACCTTTCGGTGCGGGAGCGATAAACGAGCCCTTTATCCATCAGCCCGTCCAATAATTTTAAAAAATCTTTAGTGTCCTGAGCGTCTTCGATTGCAAACTGCTTTTCCAGCTCTTGATAGGTCATCGGTTTATATTGTTCGTTTGCCAAAAAAGCGAGCAGCTCCTGCTCTGTGACCATAGCATCACCTACTTATCTCTAGTATGCGCGTCCCGCGCGCTTTATAGTCCGCCGAATTCGGCGCTTTATCTCATCTTTTACCCAAATGAAAAACTTTCCAACATGAGCAAGCAAAAAGAAACGGCGGGATCCATCGATCCCGCCGCGAGACTCATTTTAATCAGCCTTTTACGATATACGCCACCACAATGGAAAGCACGAGGAACAGGACAGCCAATACAATGGTTAACCGCGCCATGAAAAGTTCAAGGCCGCGTGCCTTCGTTCTACCAAAAAGATGTTCCGCGCCGCCGGAGATGGCGCCCGATAGACCTGCGCTCTTCCCTTTCTGCAGAAGAACAACGGCAATCAAGCCTACACAGACGATGAGCAGAAGAATTTTCATGAAAAGAATCATATTTTCCACCTCCTTGAAGCCGGACCATTTTGTCCGATTAGACACAGTATCACTATTTTAGCATATCGACGTCTATCAAGCAATAATATCACCCCTGCAAAATGGACGCAACCGCCCTTCCCTTATGCTCCTCTTCCAGGTCGTCCCTCGCTCGACAGAGCGGGCTTCGGCTGACGATAACGATCCCTGCTGACAAAAGCGAGGATGGCGTTTTTGGCGCACCAGAGAGCGATAATCAGCATAATGACGGACCAGGCGATAGCCGGCAGCGGGGTAACGTCGGCGAGAATAGCGGCATCCCCAGCACGGCTCGGAGCTTGCAAAGAGTAAAGAATCAACGTGACGGGACCCATAGCGGACTCCTCCAACGAAAGAAACGCGATCAGCAGGAAGTAATATTTTTGTACGGCAGCCGGAAGCAGAAAAACCACGATGGTCAGGACGAGGAAGCCGATCAACCAGGTTACCCCAAAGGAATTGCGCACAAAAAGCAGGAGACTGACTGCCGCGATGGCCGTGATGATCCCTAAACCGGCGGTATATTTTCCCCGGGCATATAGACTGAACAAGAGCCAGGCAAATAACGAAGCAATAACGTACCCCGCAAGTGCAACCGGCACCATCCGAAAACCGTTCGCAACCAAAGAGCGGGTGACGCCGCTGTGATCCGGATAGAGACTGATATTCATCACCCTACCCGACAGCATCAACGTGACGATGGCGTGGCCGAATTCGTGAACCATCGTGTCGACGTTGCGGAAGAATGAAGAAAACGGAATCAGCCGCGTCAATATCGCCGATCCGATCAAAAATGCGATGGCCTTCAACCAGTTGCTCAAACCGCATCATCCTTTCGTGCTATATGGATTTCGTCGCTGCAAAACCTGATTATTCTGGAGAGTCGCTGTTGCGCTCAGATTCCATGATTAGATAACCCCATAGAGGTAGGAATCCGACCGCAAAGGCGACCGCTGACGCTGTCCTGAACAAATCTTAGATAATCTAAGATTGGGTTCAGGCGGCTTCGCCGTTTTTCACACATTCGCTCATGGCTTTCAAGCGGCATGTGTGGCTATTCCAGAACAATCGGTTTCTCCGCTTCTTAATCCTTTTCTTTCTTCCCCTAAAACCCTCTATACCCTTTACGTTTCCGCCCTACGCGGGTTCCATCCCTTTCACTATATCACTCCTGTCAAAAGAGAAAAAAGCCGCCAAGGAGGCGGCAATCCGGCAAATGCGGATCAACGTTCTCTCTTGGCGGCTTTAGCACGATAGCAGGCCCGATCGGTGCCCGACTAACGCAACTTATTTGAATTTCTTCAGGTTGTAGAAGGCTTGCTTGCCGGCATATTGGGAAACCGGAAGTTGGTCTTCGATGCGGAGCAATTGGTTGTACTTGGCAACGCGGTCCGTACGGGACGGAGCACCGGTTTTGATTTGGCCGGCGTTGGTTGCTACAACGATGTCGGCGATGGTGCTGTCTTCGCTTTCGCCGGAACGGTGGGAAACAACGGCGGTGTAGCCGGCGCGTTTCGCCATTTCGATGGCGTCGAAGGTTTCGGTCAAGGTACCGATTTGGTTAACTTTAACTAGAATGGAGTTGGCGATGTTTTCGTCGATGCCCTTGGACAAACGGGTGGTGTTGGTAACGAACAGGTCGTCGCCTACCAGTTGAACTTTGTTGCCCAGTTTCTCGGTCAGCAGTTTCCAACCTTCCCAGTCGTCTTCGGAGCAAGCATCTTCGATGGTGATGATCGGGTATTTGTCTACCCAACCAGCCAACAAGTCAACGAATTCAGCGGAAGTGTAGGATTTGCCTTCGCCTTCCAGGTGGTACTTGCCGTCTTTGAAGAACTCGGTGGACGCTACGTCCATGCCCAAGAATACTTCTTCGCCCGGTTTGTAGCCTGCTTTTTCGATAGCGGTGATGATGGTGGAAAGAGCTTCTTCGTTGGAGCCCAGGTTCGGAGCAAAGCCGCCTTCGTCGCCTACTGCCGTGTTCAAGCCTTTAGCTTTCAGTACGGATTTCAGGCTGTGGAAGATTTCAGCGCCCATGCGCAGAGCTTCTTTGAAGGAAGGAGCGCCTACCGGCAGAACCATGAATTCTTGTACGTCGACGTTGTTGTCAGCGTGTGCGCCGCCGTTTACGATGTTCATCATCGGAACCGGCAAGGTTTTGGCGTTGAAGCCGCCCAGGTAGGTGTACAGCGGTACATCGAGAGCTTCAGCAGCTGCGCGAGCTACAGCCATGGAAACGGCGAGGATCGCGTTAGCGCCCAGCTTGGCTTTGTTCGGCGTGCCGTCCAGCTCGATCATGCGGGTATCGATGGCAACTTGGTCCAGCGCATCGAGGCCGATGATTTCCGGGGCAATGATTTCGTTTACGTTGGCAACGGCTTTCAGTACGCCTTTGCCCAGGTAACGGGATTTGTCTTCGTCGCGAAGCTCAACAGCTTCGTGAGCGCCGGTGGATGCGCCAGATGGAACGATAGCGCGGCCGCGGGCTCCGGATTCCAGGTAAACTTCAACTTCCACGGTAGGATTACCGCGGGAGTCCAGCACTTCGCGTGCGTAAACGTCAGAAATGATCGTCATGGATTAACACTCCTTAATGGTTTTGGGCTCATATGAGCCGGTTCATGTATGGGTCTTGCAGTTAACACTATTTGCGGGAAGCGATCATCGACTTGCCAGTCATGGAAGCCGGTTTCTCGATTTCCAACAGGTCCAGCAAGGTCGGAGCAACATCCGCCAAAATACCGTGTTCCCGAACGGTTACGTTGTGGGAAGTTACGATAAACGGAACCGGTTGGGTCGTGTGAGCGGTGAACGGACGGTCTTCTTCGTCGCGGACGATATCCGCGTTGCCGTGGTCGGCGATGATAACGGCTACGCCGCCTTTTGCCGTGATGGCGTCCACCAGCTTGCCGAGGCATTCGTCGACAGTTTCCACCGCTTTGATGGTGGGTTCCATCAGGCCCGAGTGGCCGACCATGTCCGGATTGGCAAAGTTCAAAATAATCGCATCATATTTGTCGTCGGCGATTTGCTTAAGCGTCGAATCCGTCAGCTCATAAGCGCTCATTTCCGGCTTCAAATCATAGGTGGCAACCTTCGGCGAAGGGATCAAAATCCGTTCTTCGCCTGGATTCGGCTCTTCCCTGCCGCCATTGAAGAAGAAGGTAACGTGCGGATACTTTTCCGTTTCCGCCGTACGCAGCTGCTTCAGGTTGTGGGCAGCCAGCACTTCACCCAAGGTATTGTCGATATCCTTCGGCGGATAAGCAACCAAACCTTTAACCGTTTCGCTGTATGTGGTCAAGCAGACGAAGTTGAGGTTAAGCGGATATTTGGCTCCGCGGTCAAAGCCGCTGAACTCGTCGTTGGTGAAGGCTTGGGACAGTTGAATGGCACGGTCCGGACGGAAGTTGAAGAAAATGATCGAATCTCCCGGATCCACCGTTGCCGTCGGATTGCCCTGCGCATCGGTAATGACCGTCGGAATGACGAATTCGTCGAATACCGAGTTGGCGTAGGAATTCACAACAGCCGTCATGGCATCATTGTTTTGCACGCCTTCGCCGTAAACCATGGCGCGGTAAGCTTTTTCCACCCGATCCCAACGTTTGTCGCGATCCATAGCATAGTAGCGGCCGCTTACCGTTGCGATTTTGCCGACGCCAATTTCCTTGATTTTCTCTTCCAGTTGGGCTACATAAGTTTTCGCGCTGTCAGGAGCAACGTCTCGTCCATCCAAAAAAGGATGTACATAGGTTTCCGTTACGCCTTCCAACTTCGCCATCTCCAGAAGAGCAAACAGGTGGTTGATGTGGCTGTGCACGCCGCCGTCGGACAACAGGCCGAGGAGATGCACTTTTTTGCCGGCAGCTTTCGCTTTGCGGAAGGCTCCCGTCAGGTACTCGTTTTGGAAAAAGTCGCGATCGCGAATGGACTTGGTGATCATCGTCAGGTCCTGATACACGATCCGGCCGGAACCGATGTTCAGGTGACCCACTTCCGAGTTGCCCATTTGTCCATCCGGCAAACCTACGGCTTCACCGCTTGCAGAAAGCGTGCTGTTCGGGTATTCAGCCAAAAACTTGTCGATATTCGGCTTCTTGGCTGCGGCAACGGCGTTGCCTTGGGTTTGATCCCGCAGGCCGAATCCGTCCAAAATGATCAATGCGACTGGTTTAGGTCTGGACATATTACTTTGCCCCCTCGACCAATTGGATGTAGGAAGCCGGTTCGAGGCTGGCTCCGCCTACCAATGCGCCGTCAATGTCGGACATGCCCATGTATTCCTTGACATTGGCCGGTTTTACGCTGCCGCCGTATTGGATACGAATGGCTGCCGCGGTTTCCGCGCCGAACAGATCGGCGATCAGGCTGCGTATGTAGCTGATCACTTCATTGGCATCCTCCGAGGTAGAGGATTTTCCGGTGCCAATGGCCCAAATCGGTTCATAGGCGATTACCGTTTCCGCAGCCTGTTCCTTGGTCAAGCCGGCAAAAGCGGCTTCCGTTTGCACTTTGCAAACGTCCTTGGTACGTCCTGCTTCACGCTCTTCCAGCTTCTCGCCGACACATACGATCGGAACGAGATTGTACTTGAAGGCGGCTTTGATCTTCTTGTTGACGGTTTCGTCCGTTTCGGCAAAATACTCTCTTCTTTCCGAGTGGCCGATAATGACGTAATCCACGCCGATTTCCTTCAGCATTTCACCGCTGATTTCACCTGTATACGCGCCGTTGTCCGCCCAGTGCAGATTTTGCGCGCCTACTTTGATCGTGGTTCCTTTAAAAGCTTCCACTAACGTGGACAATGCGGTAAAAGGTGCGCAAACGACGCTTTCCACGCCATCCACTTCCGCTTTTCCTTTTACTTCTGCAGCAAAGGCAGCAGCTTCATTCACGGTTTTAAACATCTTCCAGTTGCCGGCAATAATCGGTTTTCTCAACGTGATCCTGCTCCTTTCACAAGCCAAACCCAGCCAAGGATAAACGGCTACCACCGCCCTACCAGGACGAGTGCGCTTACCGTAGCGGAATAAGGCTTATTGTGCCAAACTTACAAACTCTTATGAAGTATCTAAAATCTCTCCAACCTATCCCATTATACCGTTCTCTCTATTTAAAAGCTTGCTTGTTTTACTTGTCGTTCAGGGCTACAACGCCGGGGAGAGCTTTGCCTTCCATGAATTCCAGGGAAGCGCCGCCGCCAGTGGAGATGTGGTCCATTTGCTCTTTCATGTCGAACTTCTCAACAGCTGCCGCAGAGTCGCCGCCGCCGATAACGGTGTAGCCAGCCGTTGCTGCGCAAGCATCCGCTACCGCTTTGGTGCCGCCCATGAACTTATCCATTTCGAACACGCCCATCGGGCCGTTCCAAACAACAAGCTTGGAGTTCTTGATCGCTTCGGCAAAAATCTTTTGGGTTTCCGGTCCGATATCGAGACCTTGCCAACCTGCCGGAATTTCTTTGACGGAGACCGTCTTCGTATTGGCTTCGTTGCTGAAGCTGTCAGCCGCGATAATATCCACTGGAAGCAGGAAGTTCACGCCTTTAGCTTTCGCTTTTTCGATGAATTCCTTCGCCAGATCGATCTTCTCGTTGTCGACGATGGAATTACCGATCTCGTAGCCTTGAGCCTTCAGGAAGGTGTAGGCCAGACCGCCGCCGATAATGATGTTGTCGGCCAGCTTGATCAGGTTTTCGATGACGTCGATTTTGTCTTTCACCTTGGCGCCGCCGATGATAGCGGTGAAAGGACGTTCCGGATTGCTCAGGGCGTTGCCGAGAACGCGCAGTTCTTTTTCCATCAAAAGACCGGAAACAGCCGGCAGGTAGTGGGCAATGCCTTCGGTTGAAGAGTGGGCACGGTGTGCTGCGCCAAAAGCATCGTTGACGAACAGATCAGCCAGTTCGGCGAATTGCTTAGCCAACTCAGGATCGTTCTTTTCTTCGCCTTTGTGGAAGCGGACGTTTTCGAGCACGAGAACATCGCCGTTTTTCATTTCAGCGATTTGTGCCTTTACGGCGTCGCCTACGGACTCGCTTGCTTTAGCAACAGGCTTGCCGAGAAGCTCGGACAGGCGGTCAGCTGCGGGAGCGAGACGCATGCTTTCGTTTACTTCGCCTTTCGGACGGCCCAGATGGCTGGCCAGGATAACCTTCGCACCTTGCTCGATCAAATATTTGATCGTCGGCAGCGTTTCAGTAATCCGGGTGTCATCGGTAATTTTGCCGTTTTCCAGCGGCACGTTGAAGTCTACGCGCACAAAAACGCGTTTGCCGGCCAAGTCGGCTACATCGCGAATACTTTTCTTATTCATTCCCTGGTACCTCCACGACTCGAATAGTGAAGCCCTGTACAGCGCGTTACACCCCGACGCATTTAGAAGAGCGGAAACAACCGAGTCTGTTTCCGCTCCCGTACTATGCGCGATATGAACGAATTACTTAGCCAGTTTTGCGAAGTATTCCAAGGTGCGAACCAATTGAGCGGTGTAGGACATTTCGTTATCGTACCAAGCAACGGTCTTAACCAATTGTTTGTCGCCAACGGTCAGTACTTTGGTTTGAGTTGCGTCGAACAAGGAACCGAAAGTGCTGCCCTTGATATCGGACGAAACGATTTCGTCTTCGGTGTAGCCGTAAGATTCGTTAGCAGCTGCTTTCATAGCTGCGTTGACTTCTTCAGCCGTTACTTTCTTATCGAGAACCGTTACCAGCTCGGTCAAGGAACCGGTAGCAACCGGTACGCGTTGAGCGGCGCCGTCGAGTTTGCCCTTCAGTGCAGGGATAACAAGGCCGATGGCTTTAGCAGCACCGGTGGTGTTCGGGATGATGTTTTCAGCAGCAGCGCGAGCACGACGGAAGTCGCCTTTGCGGTGCGGAGCGTCCAAGGTGTTTTGGTCGCCGGTGTAAGCATGGATGGTGGTCATCAAGCCGGAAGCGATACCGAACTTGTCGTTCAGGACTTTTGCCATCGGAGCCAGGCAGTTGGTGGTGCAGGAAGCGCCGGAAATAACGGTTTCGGTACCTTCGAGGATTTCATGGTTGGTGTTGTAAACAACGGTTTTAACTTCGCCAGTAGCCGGAGCGGAGATTACGACTTTCTTGGCGCCGCCTTGCAAGTGTTGTTCAGCAGCTTCTTGGCTTACGAAGAAACCAGTGCACTCCAGAACGATGTCAACGCCGAGCTCGCCCCAAGGCAGTTCAGCAGGTTTTGCGTTAGCCAGAACTTTAACTTCCTTGCCGTTTACTTTGAAGTAACCGTCGTGAACTTCTACATCACCTTGGAAGGTGCCTTGAGTGGTATCATATTTCAACAGATGAGCCAGCATTTTTGCGTCCGTCAAATCGTTGATTGCTACAACTTCGATGCCCTCTACGTTTTGAATACGACGGAAAGCAAGTCTTCCGATCCGTCCAAATCCGTTAATGCCTACTTTTACTGACATGTTTAATTCCTCCTAATAGGTATTATGGTGTGGCCTATTTATCTCAAGACGGGAAACCCGTCAAGAAAACGCGCATATGCCGCAAATAAGGACGTTTTGTGTCTACATAGACTGTCCAAAATCATTATTACCCGAAAACCCTCGGGAAACAACTAATCTTGCAAAATTTTCTTAGCAGCGCCTTCGTCGGTCACCAGGATACTTTCGCATCCGTACCGTAATACTGATGCAATGCTTTCTCCTTTGCTGCTCCCGCCGGCTACAGCGATGACTTTTTCCGCATTCTGGAGATCCTCCAGTTTCAAGCCGACAGTAGGCATTCGATTCACGACTACACCGTTTCTGTCAAAATAGTAACCAAACGCCTCGCCTAAAGCTCCTTCTTCCAGTAGAGCTTGCACCAGTTCGGGAGACGCTTTGCGCCTTTTGGCCATAACTTTAGCTTCCCCAATACCGTGAACGACGATTCGCGCGCTGCGGATGACCTGAACAACCTCTTGAATGTTCGGTTCTTGCAAGAGGGTTTGATAGGCTTCTTCTCCCAGATGATCCGGCACATGCAGCATCCGGTGCTGGCCTCCGGTTTTCTTCGCCATGACGGAAGCGACCGTATTAGCCTGATATTCGACGCTTTCCCCAAGTCCGCCGCGAGCCGGAACAAAAATGCTGCCTTTCAATGCGGTCGAGGAGGCAAGCTGCTGCGCCACTTCGTAGATGGTAGACCCTCCGGATACGGCAACGACCGTTTCCTTCTGCACGGATTTGCGCAGCGCAAGGGCTGCCATCCGTCCTAGCTCCTGCTTGACGTAAGACGACTCGTCAGAGTCCCCGTGAACCACGATGACCTGGCCAATGCCGAAGCGCTGGCGCAGTTGCTCTTCGTAGCGGGCTAATCCCGTCATCTCTTTCATCATCGGCTCCATCTCGTCGAGAAGCTTCTTCCCCGCTGGCGTCATCTTAATGCCGAAGCTTTCCACTTCCAGCAGGCCTTGTTCTTTGAGGAAATCCACTTCCGCCCGGAGAACCCGTTCTGTCATATGCAAAGAGGCTGCCAGGGTTCTTCTGCCGACGACGCGATATGCCATGACATGATGCAGGATTTGATAACGTTTCTTGATGATGTCTAGAACATCAGGCAAAAGCTGCTTTTGAAGATCCAGAACCGCCTTCATCTTACCACTCCTGCCCTGAAAAGCGGAACCCATTCTGTTTCTACGATGGACTCAAAACGTCCCGGTGTAACAAATTGCGTCCCACTATGGGTAAAAAATTTTATCTCCTGACCTTATTGTAACGGATGCGGAATTGCATTTCAAGTTTTACCAGCCCCGTTTTCGCGTTAAGTTTTTGTGAAAGGCAAGAGGGTACCGTTTGATTCAACCAGCCCTTGCAACAGTGGCAAGTAAAATTTTTACAGACAAATCAGCTCTTGCTTTTTCCTCTCCCGTGTCCTATAATACTATTTGCTTGCTTCTTTTAAGACCCCATGAAAGTGAGCAAAATCATATGTGCGCCCGTGGTCCAATGGATATGACGTAGGCCTCCGGAGCCTGAGATCGAGGTTCGATCCCTCGCGGGCGCGCCATAATATTACTAGCAGAATGAACGCCATGTAGGGCGTTTTTTTTATTGCACTTCAAGGGCTTGAAAGTGACTTTTACTAATTGTTTGACCTTCTTTGACTTTTCCGTTTGTTTTCGCTATGATGGGGGTAGAATGAAAGAAAGATATCCACATTCCAAGGAGGAAGCCATTATGAGTTTTATTCCCATGGTTGTCGAACCGGATGCACGGGGAGAGCGCGCCTATGATATTTACTCCCGGCTCTTGAAGGACCGGATCATCTTCCTGGGCACTCCGATCAACGATGCGGTGGCCAATGCCATCATCGCGCAAATGCTGTTCCTGAGCGCTCAAGATCCAGAGAAAGACATCAACCTTTACATCAACAGCCCCGGGGGCTCTGTTTCGGCCGGTATGGCGATTTTCGATACAATGCAGTTCATCAAGCCGGACGTCTCGACAATCTGCGTCGGCATGGCTGCTTCGATGGGCGCCGTCCTGCTAACTGCCGGAGCCAAGGGCAAACGCCTGGCGCTGCCGAACAGCGAAGTGATGATCCACCAGCCGCTAGGCGGGGCTGAAGGTCAGGCAAGCGATATCGAGATTCGCGCCAAACATATCATCAAGACGCGGGAGAAGCTGAACGGCATCCTCGCCGAGCGCAGCGGCCAGCCGTTGGAACGCATCGAAAAGGATACCGACCGCGACTATTTCATGACTGCGGATGAAGCGGCAGCTTACGGCCTCATCGACCGCGTAATCACCAACCTCTAATTGCAGATTCAACACTTGGCTTCATCTGGCCAGTTGCCTGAAATGGAATGAACCCACCAAAAAGACCTGCAAGCTTCGAATGAAGCATGCAGGTCTTTTGTTTTATGCAGCCGTTAACGATTAACCTTATGCCGCCACGTCACGTTTGTTGAATATCGTCCAAGACAGGAGATTCATCAGGACGAAGTACACAACCAATACCGCAATGGAAAAGCCCATCGTCATGCCTGCCTGCAGTGGAGTTCCGCCGTCCAGATATACGCTAAGATCCGTATTGGCAAACAAGTAATAACGGAACCACTCATATCTGCCCAGCAATGCGACAAGGATTTGGTTGATAAAGAGTAAACCAACCGACAAGCCGATGGCAAAAGAGCTGCTGCGGAACACCGTGGAAATCATAAACGCCACCGTGACCAGCATGATCAAACTGACGCAGTTCAACCCATATTCGGCCAGCGCATGGACCAGCATGCTCCGTTCCACTACTTGCCCGCCGGACACCGCTAAAAAGGGCGCCCCCGAAGCTCCGAAGCCAAAGAATATCCCCGCGACGATAAAGCTGCCTGCAAATAATACAATCAGCATCGTCAAGCTGAATAGCAGCACCGAAAGGTATTTGGAAAGCAATATTTTCGAGCGGACAGAGGGACGGATCAAGAGCAGCTTGATGGTACCTGTCGAAAATTCACCGGCGACAATATCCGCTGCCACAATACTCGTCAAAATGGCGATGAAAATGACCATTTGGGCCATATCCAAGACGCTTCCCCACAAATCCTTATCCGGTGGTGCGATATTATGCTCCAACCGGTAATTGTTGATCAAGATATGCTTATTGTAGTAATCCTTCTGTCTTTGGGTTGAGTTCTCGTCTTTGACCCACTCCTGATAGCTGGTCGTCTGCTGCTGTACCGTTTGCTGCCAGGTTGTATTCTCCCTCGGCTTATCGAATTTGATCAAGGCCAACAAACCGACGATGATAACAAGCAGCAAGCCATACATCACCCAGGTACGGGGACGGCGGTATTGCTTTTGAACTTCGTTTTTCATCAGATTAAGCAATTTGATCACTCCCCGTCATTTCCAGGAATTTGTCTTCTAAGGTTTTTGTCAGGGGGCGAATGCCATATATCTTTACGCCTGCCTGAACCAAGAGCACATTCGCTTCCGCTATCTGCTCCCGAACGGCAACGAGTTCAATTCCCCCGTTTACAGCTGCAGCCTGCAGGTCGCTTCCTGACAGCGCAGCCAGCGCCCGCTCAACCGAATCCACTTCGAAGCTGACCCGCCCGGCTTCCCCTTCTCCAGTGGAAACAAAATCCTTGATCAGCCTGACGTCCACCAGCTTCCCGTTCTGAATAATCCCGATGCGGTCACACATCAGTTCCATCTCGGAAAGCAGGTGGCTGGAAACGACCACTGAGATATTCTCTTTCTGAGCCAGCTCCCGTAAATAGTCTCTCAGCTCGCGAATGCCCGCCGGATCGAGACCGTTGGTCGGCTCATCCAGAATAAGCAGAGATGGACGGTGCAGCAGCGCCTGGGCCACGCCAAGACGTTGGCGCATACCGAGGGAGTATTTTTTCACCTTCTCATGAATCCGGTTTTCCAGCCCGACGAGATGAATCACTTCCTGGATCCGTTCCGGCGTCACTCCTTTGGACATACGCGCGAAATGAATCAAATTCTGATACCCCGTCAGATACTTGTACATCTCCGGATTTTCCACGATGGCCCCTACGTGCTTGATCGCCTTCTCAAAATCCTTCGTAATACTGTGGCCCTCAATGAGCACATCCCCCGATGTGATCCGCATCAGCCCCACCATCATCCGGATCGTCGTGGTTTTCCCCGCCCCGTTAGGGCCGAGAAATCCGAACACTTCTCCTTTCGGAACCTCGAAGCTCAAATCATGGATGATCGTTTTTTTACCGATTTTTTTGGTGACCTTAATCAACTGTACCGTTGGCTTCTCCAAGCCGCTTCCCCCCCTGATTCGTTCCTTAAGTCTCTCATCTCCAAGTTCTGCCCTTGATTGTACCGAAAAATACAAATCCCGCCCATCGGCCTAAGTCGTACCGGAACCCCGACCAAAGTCGGGGCAACCGCCACACTTCCATACTGACAGCAACCGAAAGACGAAAGTTGCATGATCCAAAAAAATAAACCTTCAGCTATTCCGTCAAGCGGATAGTAAAGGTTTATTTTGCAGGTAAAAAAGGAAAGATCCATGCCCCCGTTGGCAGGCTGACAATCATGCTATTGGTTCTCCAGCTCTTCCTTGCTAACTAAAGCGACTAAAGCGGTTACAGCTTGATCCGCATCCGCACCGTCCGCACTAATAAAAACTTCCGTTCCGGAGCTGATCGCCAAACTCATAATGCCCATAATACTTTTGGCATTTACCTTCTTTTCATCCTTTTCCACGAAGATCTCCGAAGAGAACTTATTCGCTTCCTGAACGAAAAGAGCAGCCGGTCTTGCATGCAGGCCGGTTTTCAACCGAACCACAACGGGACGTTTCGACATATAACCTTACCCCCAATGCCCGAATTTATATGTAAAGGTCTTCTCTTAACAACGTTTACAAAAGACTACTGTTCATTATAACATTTTTTCCATAACAGCACTATATCAAACTGAATTTCCGTTCTACGCAAGGATTACCGCTAACGAGCACCCCGCAGCTTCTCCGCCATCTCATCGATTTTACGCAGCCGGTGGTTGACTCCGGACTTGCTGACGTTGCCCTTCAGCATCTCGCCAACTTCCTTCAAATTAATATCCGGGTGCTTTAAACGGATTTCCGCTACCTCCCGAAGCTTGTCCGGAAGGCTGGCGAGCCCAACTTCACGCTCCAATAATCGAATATTCTCGATCTGCCGTACAGCGGCGCCGATGGTTTTATTTAAATTCGCCGTCTCGCAATTGACGATCCGGTTGACGGAATTGCGCATGTCCTTCATGATCCGCACATCCTCAAAGCGCAAAAGCGCCTGATGCGCCCCAATGAGACTGAGAAAATCGATGATTTTCTCGCCTTCCTTCAAGTAAAACACATAACCCTTTTTCCGCTCAATAAAACGGGCGTTCAAATCAAATTTATTCGCTAGATCAACCAAGGCTCGGCAGTGTTCTTCATACATCGAGGCAATTTCCAGATGATACGATGATCCCTCCGGGTTGTTGACCGAGCCTCCTGCGAGAAAAGCACCCCGCAAATAAGCCCGCTTACAGCAACTGTTGCGAATAATCTTCTTATCAATGCCCGGAGTAAACTGAAACCCTTCCGAAACAATGCAAAGCTCCGACAAAATTTCCTGCACTTGCAATGGAACACGGACCATATAAATGTTGTTCTTTTTCAGCCGCATTTTTTTGCGAACCAACAACTCGGTGTGAACTTGAAAAAGCCGTTTCAAGAGCAGGTAGATGCGCCGCGCAATAGCGGCATTTTCCGTCGATATGTCAAGGATGACGCGTCCGCCGGAAATCTGAACTGATCCGTTCATCCGAATGAGGGATGAAAGCTCCGCCCTGGCGCAGCAATCGTCGTTTTCCAGCAGGGTCAGCTCTTTTTTCGTTTGGGCTGCAAAAGACACTACGCTCATCCCTTTCGGTTCATCCAGCTTTCCACCAGCTGATAGATGTGCTGGCTCAGCTTTTCGGCATCATGCCGCAGAAACGTGCGGAACAGCACCAGTTCATCGGCGATGACCTGATAGCCGTAACGAGTAACCTCGTCTTCATCCAGTTCCACCGCATGAGCTCCCTCTTCTGCATACTTTTGCCGTACCGGTTCGGGAATATCGCCGTTATTGACAATTACATAATCAAAAAGATGACAGCCAATGTGATCGTAAACCGCCTTCAAATGATCGCTGACGGTGTACTCGTCGGTCTCTCCAGGCTGAGTCATGACGTTGCAAACAAAAATCTTCAGCGCATCGGATTCGATGACGGCTTTGGCAATGTCCTTTACTTGCAAATTTGGCAGGATACTCGTGTACAAGCTGCCCGGACCGATCAAGATGGCATCCGCCTGCCGTAGCGCCTCGATAGCCTCCGGCAAAGGAGCCACATCCTCCGGTTCGATGAAAACCCGGTTAATGCGACCGCCCGCTTTCGGGATCTTCGACTCCCCGATGACGATAGAGCCGTCCTGCATCTCCGCCTTCAGCACGATGGGAATGCCCGCTGCCGGAAGCACTTGGCCCCGTACAGCCAAAACCCGGCTTAATTCCCGCACCCCAGAAACAAAGTCCCCGCTAATCTCGCTAAGTGCTGCCAGAATCAGGTTGCCCAAGGGATGCCCGGCTAATCCGTTTCCATTTTTAAACCGGTATTGCAGCAGTTGGGAGAGCACCGGCTCCGTATCCGCCAATGCGGTCAACACGTTGCGGATATCACCTGGAGGGGGAATCTGCATTTCATCCCGAAGCACGCCGGAGCTTCCACCGTCATCGGCAACCGTTACGATTGCGGTAATATCCAGCGCCTTTTCTTTAAGTCCCCGCAGCATAACCGAGAGCCCTGTGCCTCCGCCGATTACAACAATCCGCGGCAGGTCTCTGCCGACTGGCTTCATGCCAATCCCTCCTTGATACATCATAAAGATAAACGGCGACGCCGTCCCTAAAAGACGGGCGACGTTTACTGTAACGGAATCAGGCTACTTATAGTGACAAACCTATAAATTCTGATGTAGCAAGTGAACGACGGCTTTGCCGTCTCTTTACTTCTTGTCGCGGTCAGCATCGCGGTGGCTGACGCGCACCCGTTCCGTTTCGCTGGCGCCGATAATTTTGCCCAAGTATTCGGCGACGGCGACAGACCGGTGCTTGCCTCCCGTACAACCAATACCGACCACAACCTGGCTCTTGCCTTCTTTTTTGTACTGAGGGATCAGAAATTGCAGCAAATCAAGAAGCTTCACCAAAAACTCCTGAGTCTCCGTCCATTTCATCACATAATCGTACACTTCCGCGTCTTGCCCGGTTAGCGGGCGCAGATTCTCCACGTAATGGGGATTCGGCAGGAAGCGAACGTCAAAGATCAAATCCGCATCAATCGGAATGCCGTATTTGAACCCAAAGGAAACGACGTTGAGGACAAGACCTTCGTCACCGTGTCCGGTAAACCGGTTGACGATGGTTTCTTTCAACTGGACCGGCTTCAGGTTGCTCGTATCAATGACCTGATTAGCCATACCCTTCAGCTCCTCCAGAAGCTTGCGCTCCTGGTGAATGCCCTCGAGAGGCACGCCACTGGGAGCAAGGGGATGGCGTCTGCGGCTTTCTTTATACCGCTGCACCAGCACCGAGTCCGTAGCGTCGAGGAACAGAATTTCGTAGGTCAGGGTATAGTTATCCTTCATGCTATGAAGAGATTCCGATAACGACACAAAAAATTCCCGGCCGCGCAAATCGATCACAAGAGCGACTTTGCCGATTTTTCCGCTGGACTGCTCAATTAATTCCGCGAATTTTGGAATCAAAACAGGAGGCAGATTATCGACGCAAAAAAACCCCAAATCCTCAAGGCTCTGAACCGCTATGGTCTTCCCGGCTCCCGACATGCCCGTTATAATGACCAGCTTGGCCGGCGCTTTGCGTTCTTCCATACCGATTCCTCCCCAAACACTAGACATATAGCGGCATAAACTTAACGGCTAAGGTTAAGACCGGCGGCGCCTACAACTCCTGCGTCATTGCCCAAGGTAGCCGGTACAATATCGACTCCTTCTTGGACTTGTTCTTGCGTATATTTTTTGAAAATTTCACGAATCGGATTAAACAGGATATCTCCCGCTTTCGAAACGCCCCCGCCGATAATAAACCGCTGCGGGTTGAGAATGACAGCCAGAGTCGCCATGGATCGGCCCAAATAATAAGCCGCGCGGTTCACGATGCGCAGAGCGACTTCGTCCCCGGCTTTGGCTGCATCAAATACATCCTTCGCAGCAAGGGTATGGATCGTGCTAAGGGAGGTTTTATCGCCGCGTTCCACCGCATCTCTTGCCGCACGGACAATGCCGGTCGCCGAGGAGACGGTTTCCAGACAGCCGAATTGGCCGCAACCGCACTGGATCGCTTCCAAATCGGGAACGATAGACATATGGCCGAGCTCGCCAGCCATGCCAAAGGAACCTTGATAGATTTTGCCGCCGATAATGATTCCACCGCCAACGCCAGTTCCGAGGGTATAGCAGATCACGTTAGGAATGCCTGCGCCAGCTCCGCTCCAAGCTTCGCCCAAAGCAGCCACATTGGCATCATTATCTATCGTTACGACTTTGCCCAGCTTCTCCTCCAATACTTTCTTGACCGGCACATTGCGCCAGCCCAGATTAGGAGAAAGCTTGACGATGCCTTCGGGAATGTCTAAAAATCCAGCGAGACCTGCTCCAACGCCGGCTACCTGCTCCCATTCGAAGGGGGATTCCTCGACGACTTTGCGAGCGTATTGGGCAATTCGCTCAATTACCGCATCGGCTCCGCCTTCTGCTCCGGTAGGACCTTCATAGGTTTGCAGAAGCTTGCCGGATTCGCCGCAAATTCCGACTTTAATGGCCGTTCCACCCAGATCGACACCGACATAAATCTTATCTGACATGAAAATGTCACCTCATTGATATTTTTACTTCAAGTCCTTTCCCAACTATAAGGCAACCGCTTAGTCAGGTCAAGAAAACCTTCCGTGGCAAGCCTTCCCGGGTTTTAAGGGGTTTGGAAAGAAAAAAAAGAAAAGAACCGCGGGATCAGCCGGGTTCCTTCTTACGTTTCATCCATTATAAGGAACTTTAGAGAATGTGGCTCCAGTCGTTAACCATCTCGCCCTCAAGGAACTTCTCGCAGTCGAGAGCCGCCATGCAGCCGCTGCCCGCAGCGGTAATGGCTTGCCGATACCGGTGATCCTGTACGTCTCCGCAAGCGAATATGCCCGGAATATTGGTGCGGGTCGTACCCGGAGAGACTTGCAAGTAGCCTTGTTCGTCCACCTTCAGTTGACCTTCCAGAAAACCTGTATTGGGCTTATGGCCGATGGCTACGAAAACACCGTCAGTTTCCAGCAGTTCCTCTTCACCGGTCTCATTGTTCCGCACTTTGAGGGCTGTGACGCCCTTCTCCCCGGAAACCACCTCAAGCGGCGTGCGGTTCAGACTCCATGCCACCTTCGGGTTTTGACGCGCCCGATCCTGCATGATCTTCGATGCACGCAGCTCGCTGCGGCGGTTAACGATCCGCACTTCGGAAGCAAAACGGGTAAGGAAGTGGCCTTCCTCCATGGCCGAGTCACCGCCGCCGATGACGATGATCTTTTTCCCGCGGAAAAAGAATCCGTCGCAAGTGGCGCAAGTGCTTACCCCCCGGCCGATGCTTTCCCTCTCGCCGGGAATGCCCAGCAGCTTGGCCGAAGCGCCTGTAGAGATGATCAGCGTCTCCGCTTCCAACTCCGTCCCGTTTTCAAGGGTCAGCTTAAACGGACGTTTTGACGTGTCCACTTTCGTCACCCAGCTGGTCTTGAACGCTGCGCCGAAACGTTCCGCTTGCTGGCGCATATTTGCCATTAGCTCCGGGCCCATAATTCCCTCAGGAAAACCCGGAAAGTTTTCGATTTCGGTGGTGGTGGTGAGTTGCCCACCTGGTTCCGGACCTTCAATAACAAGGGGATTCAGATTGGCACGCGCTAAGTAAATGGCAGCCGTCAGACCGGACGGCCCTGTTCCTACGACAATCGTTTTGTACATAACTTAATCCTCCTTGGATTCAAGTATGCCCCGCACTGGATATCTTCAAAGCAAACCTAGAATGCCGCTGCCCAAAGAACGGTCTTGGTCTTCCTCTTCCGCTCTTCTCTGCAGTCCGCAAGTTTCGTCGATGCGCTTGGCGTTGCGGCTCACGGTTGCTGCCGAAATCCCGTAACGGAGGGCGATCTCCTCGCAGCTGACACTTTTTCTATGCATTTTCGCCGTCAAATATTCCAGCGATGCGGCCCAGCTTTCCACTTTGCCGATTCTCGGCTTGCTCGGATGCAGTTGGGTAAGATAATCCACCCATAGGGTTTCCAAATCAAACTGCTGAAGGAGATCATAACTCCGCCGCATGTGCTGCATCGCCAGCTCCAGCACCGTCTGCCACTCCGTTTCCCAAACGGGAAGCCCCGGAGTATACGGAACGGCCGGAACCATCTGGGCGACGCCGTTCAGTACAATCTCCAGCGGCTCGCCGGCGCCCATGCCCCGCAGAACGAAAAGTGCGATACGCTTTAAATAGTCGCTCTCTTCCTTATTCAAGAGAAGCTCCCGCAGTGCTTCTTCCGCCTCTTGGTCGGCAATAGCTGACAAAGCCTGGATGACCTGCAGCTTCGTATGAAGATCGCCATGGCGCAGCGCCCAGAAAAAGGAGGACCGCACCAACGGATCGTTTTTCATGCTCAGGCTGAACAGATCGCGATTTTTTTCATAGAATCGAAATTGCTCTTCAAAAGGTAAATGATAATGATAGCTTAAGAAAACCCCCGCAGTCTGCTCGCTGTCCAAAAGGTTCAGGAAAAAGCGGGCGATCTCCGGCTTGGCGTCCAGCTTCTCCGCCTGCTTCCACAGCTTCCGCGCCTCCGGGAAACGGCCCGTGTTGAACGAAGCTACTGCAGCATAGTGATAGAGTCCCGTATCGTAATGATCTTCTCCCGACAAAAGGAGGCGCTTGAACTGCCGGTACGCCGCTTCATGATCCCCGAGAATGCCCATGGTGGTCGCGAGTTTGAACAGATTGTCCGAATGATAGGGATAGGTTTTCTGCAAAAGTTCAAGCATCTCTTCCAGACGCTCGGCGTCTCCGGCCTGTTGATAGAAAATAGCCCGATTGCAAAGGGCATGAATATTACCCGGCTCGCGGTTCAGCACTTCCTGGACGGTGTCCATCGCTTTTTCAAAAAGACCCATGTAGTAATAAGCCAACGCTAGATTGTTGCGGGCAGCCAGAAAATCCGGGTGGCTCGCTACGATGCGCTCCAAATTGCGGCACGCTTCGGAAAAACGCCCTTCCTCCAACTGCTGCCGGGCTTTGTCATGCTCGAAGAAACCGGCTCTCGATTTGACGAAGGTGATAGGAATGTCGCGGCCCAGCTCGTAGCTGAGCAGCTCGATCATCTCTTCCGCTTCCGCCAGATAATGCCCTTCGGTGTCGGTCTCCAGATAAAGCAAAACCGCCCGCTCCGCTGATTCGAAATCGTCCATGTTGGCGTAATTATTGGACAGGTAAAAATAACATTCGGTCATCGTCGGGTCGATGTCCTCCAGGATTTGCCGCAGCACTTCGTTAGAAGCGCCATAGTTGCCCATTTCCGACAAGACCCCCGCTAAATTGCAAAAATTGACCGGGTTGTTTGGTTCGTATTCTGCAGCCTTGCGAAAATATTTCAGCGCTTTGTCATATTGGCACCTGTCCAAGGAACGAACCGCGCGCTCGAAAAAGAACGTGGCATCGATCGGTAAAGGTATGACATTAGGTTGCTTGCGTCCGGCCAACGTCTTTTTCTTCTCCATACAAAAAAGCACCCCTTAAAAACGTTAACGCCCCTTGTGAAAATAAACGGCTGACGCTGCCCCCTATAGACACGCGCCGTTTACCGTTATGGAATCAGACTTACTAATGCTTCAGGCGAATTCGCCGATTTTTCATACATTCGCTGATGCTGCGCTAGCGGCATGTATGTCTGATATAGCAAGAAAGCGATCGTTCAATAAATTTTAGACTCCGCCGTATTTGAACAGGGAACTGATGGAACCGCCGTCCACGACGATGTTGATGGCATTGGCTAACAGCGGCGCAACAGAGATGACCTTGAAGCGCGACGCATGATCTTCCGGAATGGCGATGGTATCGGTAATGACAACCTCCTTGATGCTGGGGTGGTCAAGCCGCTCCAAAGCCGGGCCGGAGAAAACAGGGTGAGTGGCGCAGACGTATACGTCGTGAGCGCCCCGTTCCTTCAGCCCTTCGACAACGTTGACAATAGTCGTACCGGTGTCGATCAGATCCTCGATGATGATCGGCGTATGTCCTTCCACCTCGCCGATGACATGGGTAATAACCGATTCGTTATGGGCAGGACGCTTTTTGATCATCATGGCAAAAGGCGCATTCAAGATATTGGCCAAACGTTCCGCTGTGGTAGCCCGTCCGGCGTCTGGAGAGACGACGATAGGGTTCACGATGTTTTTCTTGCGGATGTAATCGCTGACCAGATCAAGGGCGGTCAAATGATCCACCGGAATGTTGAAGAAACCTTGAATCGCGTTGGCGTGCAGATCGATGGTAATGACCCGGTCGGCTCCGACGGTGGTGAGAACGTCCGCAACCATTTTCGCGGAAATCGGTTCCCGTGGCGCTGCCTTTCTTTCTTGACGGGCATACCCGTAATAAGGCACAACCAGATTCACCGTGCGCGCTGACGCCCGTTTAGCGGCATCAATCATAACAAGCAATTCGACAAAATGCTCGTTAATCGGATGCGAGAAGGTCTGCACGAGAAATACGTCGCAATTTCTTACCGACTCTTCATACAGGCAATACAACTCGCCGCTTTTGAAACGGGACAGCTTGGTCTTTCCAAGGGGAACGCCCAGTACCCGGGAAATCTGCTCCGCCAGTTTCGGATTCGAAGATCCGGAAAAAATCTTCAACCTGTTGCCACTCATGATAAACCTCCTAAAAGTTTAGCTTGCTCAATTCACGTATCCGGTGCAAACTCCCGATAAACACGTTCTAAGTTTAAACAAAAAACATCGATTGTGGACTAGTGTTGCCGGAATGTCGTTAAGTTTTCACAAGTTTCCGAGTATCATTATACCTGTTTCGTCCTTTTTTTCAAAAGGAATGAATAGGTTTTTGCGAGATATCGTCAAAAAAAGAAAACAGCGCCCGCAAAATGTGAGCGCTAGTCCACTTTATTTGTTATGGCGAAGGTGCAGTTCCTGCAAAATGTCGTCCAAAGGCAGCTTGGAACTGCGCAGCAGCACCATCAGGTGGAAGAGGAGATCGGAGGCTTCGCCTCGCAATTCCTCGTTGTCGCCGTTTTTGGCGGCGATGATCACCTCGGAGGTTTCTTCGCCGATCTTTTTGAGGATCTTGTCCAACCCTTTTTCAAAAAGATAGGTAGTGTATGACCCTTCCGGCCGTTCGGCGTCCCGTCTCGCGATGATGCTCTCCAGCTCCGACAGAATGTGGAAGCGGCTGCTCCCGCTCGTGGAAGGGAAATCCGCTGCGGCTGTCGCGGATGTGGTTGGCTCCAGCTGATCGGCCGGTGTGGAAGATTCCGCTTCTGAAAGGGCGACAGACTCGGTAAAACAGGTATACGTTCCGTTGTGGCAAGCCGGACCGTAGGGAATGACCGTTACGAGCAAGGTATCGGCATCGCAATCGTAGGAGAGTGCGCGTACCTTTTGAATATTGCCGGAGGTTGCCCCCTTGTGCCACAGTTCGCCCCGGGAACGGCTCCAAAACCAGGTTTCACCCGATTCTACAGTCAGCCGAAGCGACTCCAGGTTCATATAGGCGAGCATGAGCACGTCCTTGCTGACGGCGTCCTGCACGATGGCCGGCGCCAGGCCCTTCTCGTCCCAGCGGATGCGTTCCGCCGCTTGTTCCAGTGGAATGAAGGCAGTCTGCTCCTCCGATATGGTTTCCCGGTTGCGGATGGTAAAACTGCTGGTGTGCTGGGTCATCGGATTTCTACTCCTTTCATCCGCAAGTCCTCTTTTACCTCGCGAATGGTTAGTTCCTTATAATGAAAGATAGATGCCGCCAAGCCTGCGTCTGCGCGGCCGTCCTTGAATACGTCATAAAAATGCGCGGCCTTGCCCGCTCCGCCGGATGCGATGACGGGAATGCCCACGCGATCGGAAATGGCCTGGGTCAGCTTGATGTCGAAGCCGTCTTTCGTGCCGTCGGCATCCATACTGGTCAGCAGCAGCTCACCGGCGCCCAAGCGCTCCGCTTCAGCCGCCCATTCCAGCGCCTTCCGTCCCGTAGGAGTGCGTCCGCCGTGGATGTATACTTCCCACTCGCCCCATGCTTCATTGTATTTGGCGTCAATGGCCACCACAATGCATTGGGAGCCGAATTTGAGCGCTCCTTCGGATATCAACTCGGGATTTTTGACAGCCGCGGTGTTGATGCCGGTCTTGTCGGCTCCCGCCCGGAGCAAGCGTTTCATGTCGTCCACGCTGGAAATGCCCCCGCCGACTGTGAAAGGGATGGTAATCTCACCGGCGGTTCTGCGGACGACCTCTTCCATGGTAGCACGGCCTTCGTAGGATGCGGATATATCGAGAAACACCAGCTCGTCGGCACCTTCCCGGTCGTAAACGGCGGCCAACTCTACCGGATCCCCGGCATCCCGCAAATTCACGAAGTTGACTCCTTTGACTACCCGGCCATTGTGTACGTCCAGGCAGGGAATGATTCGTTTCGCCAGCATGGCGACACCTCCTCTTTGATGCGTTGATTCACGGCTTATTAGCTTATCGCACTGCATTTTCTGCAGCATAATGGAGCGATTGCGGGCAAATCTGCCCAAAGGCTGCGCTGACGATAGAGTCAGCCCCGCAAACGACGGTGCGCTTCGGCCAGCTCGATGCCGCCGGTGTATAGCGCCTTGCCGACGATGGCGCCGGATACGCCGGCGCCTTCGTGCTGCGCCAGAGCCGCGAGGTCCTCGTAGCGGCTCACGCCGCCCGAGGCGATGACCGAGCGGCCGCTGGCCTTGGCCAGGCGGGCGATGGCTTCGACGTTCGGCCCCGACATCATCCCGTCCCGGGAGATGTCGGTGAAGATAAACGTCGATGCGCCGTAGCCCGCCAGCTCGGCGGCCAGCTCCTCGGCCATCACCTCGGAGGTCTCGAGCCAGCCGCGGGTTGCCACGCGGCCGTCTCGCGCGTCGATGCCGATGGCCACCCGATCGCCGTAATCGCTCAGCACCTGCTGAACGAAGGGGCGATCCTCGATGGCCGCGGTGCCCAGGATGACGCGCTGAACCCCGAGCGTGAGCAGCAGTTCCACGTCGGCGCGGGTGCGCAAGCCCCCGCCTGCCTGTACCGGCACGCTCACGCTGGAAGCGATGGCGCCGATCAGCTCATGGTTGACGGGTTGGCCGGCTTTGGCGCCGTCCAGATCAACCAGGTGAATCCATTCGGCGCCCTGCTCCGCCCAAGCCCGCGCAGCCGCCAGCGGGCTTTCGTGGTAAACCGTCTCCTGATTGTAATCCCCCTGAATCAGGCGGACACATTTTCCTCCGCGTATATCAATCGCGGGATATATCGTAAACGCCATAGCTTATTTGCCTCCTAAACATCTTAACCGTTTTTCGCCCTTACTGGCCGCCGATTTCATCCACGAACCCCGGCACTGCACAACTGAAGATAGTTATCCAACAGCTTCATGCCCACTTCGCCGCTTTTTTCCGGGTGGAACTGCATGCCGTACAAGTTGCCCCGGCCGACAATGGCCGTCACCGGCTGGTAATAATCCGTCGTCGCCAGCAAATCGCCGGAGTTGTCCGGCAGTGCATGGTACGAGTGCACGAAGTAGACGTGCCCTTCCTCCAAATCCCGAAATAAGGGGCTTTGCTGGGTAAAGCTCAACCGATTCCAGCCCATATGGGGAACCTTGTAATCCCCTTGGAAGCGGACAACTTTGCCGGGTAGCAGATTCAAACCTTCGTGCTGACCATGCTCCTCGCTCTCCGTAAACAACAGCTGCATGCCGAGGCAAATGCCGAGCAGCGGCTTGCCTGCGGCTGCGTAACGCAGCACCGCGTCCTTCATGCCCGTTTCCCGCAGCTGCACCATGGCGTCGCCGAATGCGCCGACTCCCGGAAGGATCGCGCCGTCCGCCGCCATCAAGGTCGCTTCATCGGCGGTCACCACCGCCTCATAACCAAGCCGCTCAACGGCTTTGGAGACGCTGTGCAAATTGCCCATGCCGTAATCGATGATCACGATCATGCTACAGCACCCCCTTGGTGGAAGGAACCCCCTGCACCCGGGGATCGATGGAGGTCGCTTCGTCAAGAGCGCGACCGAGGGCTTTAAACACCGCTTCGATCATGTGATGGGTGTTCTGTCCGTAATGGACGATGACATGCAGCGTTATACGTGCTTCCAGCGCCAGCTTCCACAAAAACTCGTGAACCAGCTCCGTCGAGAAGCTGCCTACTTGAGCGGATGGATACTGGGCTCGGTATTCAAAATGTGGCCGATTGCTCAGGTCGATCACCACCTGCGCCAGAGCCTCGTCCATCGGGACGAATACGCTGGCGTAGCGCTTGATGCCTTTTTTATCGCCCAATGCCTGCAAAATCGTCTGCCCCAAGCAGATGCCGATATCTTCAACGGTGTGGTGATCGTCGATGTGGACGTCCCCCTCCGCCTTCAGCTTCAGATCGAACTGACCGTGCTTCGCGAACAAATCCAGCATGTGGTTCATAAACGGTACATCCGTTTCCAGTTCCACGACTCCCGATCCATCCAGGCCAAAATCCAGCTCGATATCCGTCTCGTTGGTTTTCCGGGCTACTGCCGCCCGCCGTCCGGTTAAATCCCGTCCTGTTTCGCTACTCATCCTTTCGCTCCTCCTTCCTTCTCCAAACGAATGCTGATCGCCCGTGCATGGGCATCCAACCCTTCACGCTTCGCAAATGTCACGATCTTTTCGCCGTTTGCCAGAAGTGCCTCTTTGCTATAGTGAATGATGCTCGATTTCTTGATAAAGTCGTCCACCGACAACGGAGACGAGAACCGTGCCGTGCCGTTGGTGGGAAGGACATGGTTCGGTCCGGCAAAATAGTCCCCTACCGGCTCCGAGCTGTAGGCCCCAAGGAAAATCGCTCCTGCGTTTTCGATAAGCCCTAGCAGTCCGAAGGGTTCAGCTGTGACGACTTCCAAATGTTCCGGCGCCAACCGGTTAACCACTTGGATACCCTCCATCAGATCGGCAACCAACACGATCGCCCCGTAGTCGCGGATCGATGCAGCGGCGATGTCCCGGCGAGGCAACACAGCTAGCTGGCGCTCCACTTCCGCTTCCACCTTCTCCGCCAGCTCACGGCTCGGCGTCACGAGAATAGCGGAAGCCATCTCGTCGTGCTCCGCTTGGGACAGCAGGTCGGCAGCGATATATGAGGCATCGGCGGTATCATCGGCCAGCACGACGATCTCGCTGGGACCGGCGATGCTGTCGATATCTACCAGACCATAGACGTTCCGCTTGGCCAAAGCTACATAGATATTGCCAGGTCCGACGATTTTGTCTACTCGGGGAATGGATTCCGTACCGTAGGCCAGCGCCGCCACCGCCTGGGCTCCGCCGACCCGGTAAATCTCCGTGATGCCACATTCCGCGGCAGCGGCAAGAACGTAAGGATTAACCCCTTCGCCTCCGCTGGTGGAAGGCGGTGTGACCATAACAATCTCTTGCACCCCCGCTACTTGTGCGGGAATGGCGTTCATCAGAACCGAAGAGGGGTAAGCGGCTTTGCCGCCCGGAACGTAAAGCCCCACCCTTTTCAGCGGGCGGATAGATTGCCCGAGCATGGTGCCGTCCGGCTGCAGGTCAATCCAGGAGTTCCGCTTTTGTTTTTCATGAAATGATCGGATATTGGCGGCAGCATCCCGCAGAGCAGCCAAAAAACTATCCTCCACCTGCCCCCGGGCCGCTTCAATCTCTTCCTGCCCGATCTTCAGTTCTGTAAGTTTTACCCGGTCAAACTTTTCCGTATAGGCGATAACCGCCGCGTCGCCTTCCCGGCGCACGGCGTCGATCACTTCTTTTACTGTCCGTTCCTGTTCCGCCGTCCCGCTGTCGACTTGCCGCTCGAGGGTAAACTCCTCAGGCTGTACGATGCGCATCTCCGGTTCCCCCTTTTCAACACGTTTCGTTTACTCCTTACTATCTATCAAACAACCGCTACCCCTAGGCAGTCGCCTACTTGGACGTTTCCAAAACCACGCTTTGCAGCCGGTCGCACAATTGCTGAATCTCTTCTCCCCGCATCCGGAAGCTGACCCGGTTGGCGATAAGCCGGCTGGTGATGGGAACGATGGCTTCCAGTTCCACCAGACCGTTTTCCACAAGGGTCCGACCCGTCTCCACCATATCCACAATCCGCTCCGCCAGTCCGATCAAAGGCGCCAGCTCGATGGAGCCGTTCAGCTTGATCACTTCCACCTGCTGCCCCCGCTCCCGAAAATACTGGGATGCCACCCGGGGATACTTCGTTGCCACTCGGGGATTGAGCTCCGGTTTGTAGTCCGGCAACCCGATCACCGACATGCGGCAGCGGGCGATACCCAAATCCAGCAGTTCGTAGACGTCGCGGTTTTCTTCCAGCAAAATGTCCTTGCCGACAATGCCGATATCCGCCGCCCCGTATTCCACGTAAGTCGGCACATCCACCGGTTTTGCCATAATGAATTCCAAGCCCGCTTCCGGAACGGGAATAATCAGCTTGCGGGATTCCTCCAGATCACTGGGAACCGGGTAGCCGGCTTGCTGAAAAAGCTTGGCGGCGGACTTATGAATCCGCCCTTTGGGCATCGCTACCTTCAATAGATCAGCCACGTACGCTCTCCCTCCGATCTTTTCCGATAAACCGCCGAATTTCACGGCATTGCGGCTCCCCTACCTCATTGGCCAAAGTAGAAGCAACCGAGTCCGTAGGGACCATCCCGTCTTTCGGGCCATTCTCTGCAACTAAGCGGGTTTCCACGATCCGTCCTTCACCGCGCAACCGGCTTGCCTCTCTCAGGGCTTCCGCACGGCCAGCCGCGTCATAAAGCATGAGAACCGGTGCACTGCCTTTATTTTCTCCCGCTGCCACGATATCGAGGATGCGGTTTGTCTTCAGAGCGAAGCCGGTAGCCGGAGCAGGTCTCCCGAATTGCTTCAGCAGGTTGTCATAACGCCCGCCGCTGACGACGGGGAATCCGAGGCCATTGGCATAGCCTTCGAAGGTCATCCCCGTATAATAAGTAAAATCGCCGATCATCGTCAGATC
>NZ_CBQR020000138.1 GCF_000455485.1 Gorillibacterium massiliense | reverse complement strand
TCATCGTCAGATCGATCATGATATGCTCGCTGACTCCGTATGCTTTCAATACGTCCATAACGCCGCAGAGATGATCGATGGCAGCCAGCGCCTTCTCATCCTTCGTCAGCTGCTGCGCCTGCCGGCACACCTCTTCGCCGCCGCGGAGACGCAGGATACCGTCCAGCTCTTGCCGCAGCTTTTCCGCAAGTCCCATGCCGTCCAAGGATCGGCGATAACCGACGTAGTTGCGGTTTTGCAGGCACTCTTTAAGAGAGGTTTGCTCCTCGTCCATCCCTGGCAAAGTTTCATTAAACAAGCCGTTTAAAAACCCGGCATGTCCGAGAGCGATTTTAAACGTCCCGATCCCCGCCGCTTGCAAACAGGCCACCGCGAGGGCGATCACTTCCGCGTCCGCATCAGGAGACGGGTCGCCGATTAGCTCAACACCGGTCTGGAAAAACTCAGACTCCTTCCCCGCTTCTTCCGCAAAAGCGCGAAACACATTGGAATGATAGGACAGCCGCAAAGGAAACGGCCGGTCCTTCAATAAAGAAGAAGCGATCCGGGCAATAGGCGCCGTCATTTCTGAGCGAAGCACCAAAGTCCGTCCGTTTTGATCCAGCAGTTTGAATAGCTTCTTATCGGATGTCGCGCTGGCTTCGCCAACGGTATCGTAAAATTCCATCGTCGGGGTAATCACCTGCTGATACCCCCAGCGGGCCATGCAATCCAGGGCGCTGAATTCGATCTCCCTGAGGCGGGAAACAGCCTCCGGCAAATAATCTTTAACGCCTGTCGGCTTTTCAAAGCCTTTTGGTTTTGACAAAACCGTCCACTCCTTTAGCTATGAGCTTTATGATAAAGAAAGGAATATTCTCGTTTGCAAAACGCTTTAGTGTGCTACCATACTACCAAACTAAAGCGAATATTTAGTTACTATAGCATGGAGCCCTTCATCCGTCAATCTCTGGGAAAGGGATTTTCGGATCGACTTCAGTCGTTCCAGGACGTATCAGTCTGAGCGGATTTCCCGCCACGAAGCTGCCCGGTGCCACATCCTTCGTCACCACCGAGCCCGCCCCGACTACAGCTCCGTCACCGATGGTCACCCCGGGTAGAACGGTTGTGTTGGCACCGATCATGACGTTTGCCCCGATCCGCACCTCCCCTAGCCTGTACTCGTTAATCAAGTATTCATGACAAAGAATCGTGGAGTTATACCCGATAATCGTATTGTCGCCGACATGGATCAATTCGGGAAAAAACACGTCCGGCATCGCCATCAGACCAAAGGAGACGGTTTTCCCGACCTTCATGCCCAATATATTGCGATAGATGGCATTCTTTAAACGCAAAGAAGGCGAATAGCGCGCAACCTGAATAAACAGGAAATTGCGCGTCGCCTTCCAAACGCTCACCGTCCGGTACACCTGCCATAAGGAGTTGGGACCGGAGGTGGGATAACGGGTTGTTTTCCGCACGGATCATCCCTCACCTAAACCAACGATTTCATATAAATCGCGCATGTCGTGCAGCATGTAGTGAGGCTCAAATCGCTTCAAATACTCTTCGCCCTTCAATGACCAGGCGACTCCGACCGCTTTAACGCCCGCAGCGTGAGCCGCCAGCATATCATATTGGCTGTCGCCCACCATCAGCGTACGTTCCGGATCGCTCCCCAAACGGCTTACCGCCAGCAGGATACCTTCCGGGTCCGGCTTGCCTGCCGAAACCTCGTCCGCCGTCACCACCGCGTCCATGTAGCCATCTAACTCGAACATTTTCAAGCCTCGGCGAGTGCTGAACTGCACTTTATTGGTAACAACACCCATCTTGATGCCGCTTTGCTGCAGCCGCTCCAGCACTTCCTTGACATAGGGGAAGCTGCGCACCATTTCATCGTGGATCCGCCCGTTGTATTCACGATACGCTTTTATCAGGTCCTCCACATCCGTTCTGCCTGTGAACGTTGACAGTTGCTCGGCCAAAGAGCTACCCATATGGGGGATGATGTGCTCCCGGGTGAAGGGCTGCTGGGGGGTATGCCCCTGTAAAATGTGAAGAAAAGTGGCGATAATCAATTCATTCGTATCTACAATCGTTCCGTCAAAATCAAACAATACTGTATCAATCATTCTCTGCAGCTACCTCGGTTGTATTTTTTTGTATTTTGGTACTGATAATCGGGTCGGAATACTTCTCCTTGGCATAACCCATTTTCCGCCGGATCACGATCAACGCGATAGCCCCGATGAAAGCAAAGATCGCCACCAGTTGGGAAGTGCGCACCGTTCCGTAAGACATGCTTCCGGCTTCTGCCTGCAGGAGCCCCTTCATCGGCGACCACAGCCATTGAATGAAGGAGTTAAGCCAATCCGGTCCGTTAAAGGCCAGACTGTCCGTCCGCAAGCCTTCGATGTAGAAACGGCCGATAGCATACCAAATGAAATAGCTCATAAACAGTTCTCCCGCCCGCAAAAACGGACGCCGTCTGAGCCAGAACAGGATCAAGATGCCGATCAAATTCCACAGCGATTCATAGAGAAAAGTGGGATGATAGTACACCCCGTCGATATTCATCTGGTTGACGATAAAAGATGGTAAATGCAGCGTATGCCGCAAAAAGCTCTCTGTCGTCGGTCCACCGTGGGCCTCTTGATTCATGAAATTGCCCCAACGGCCGATGATTTGCCCGGCGAGTAAGCTGGGCGCGCAAATGTCGGCGATACGCCAGAAGCTATAGCCCTTGGCGCGAATGTAGAAGAAAGCCCCTATGATGGCCCCTATCAAGGCGCCATAGATGGCAATGCCACCTTCCCACACCTTAAAGATGTTCCAAAGGTTGTTTTTATAGTCGTCCCATTGAAAAATGACATAGTACGCCCGGGCGCCAACCAAAGCGGAAGGCACACCGATCAATAGCAAGTCCATGAAAAAATCGGGAACAATCTTATAACGCTTGCCTTCCCATACCGCTAGCGCCAAACCTGCCAAAGCGCCAAGAGCAAGAATGATTCCGTACCATTTGACAGAGATCAAGTCTCCGATGGAAAAGGCAACACGGTTGAGTACAAGATCCATTTTCCTTCTCCTTTATATCTGATATCAATCCAAATCTTCCGGATCGTTTAACGTCTCGGTCAGCTTGTTTGTAAATTGCAGCGCCGCATTGTAACCCATCCGCTTCAGCCGGTGGTTCATCGCCGCCACTTCGATAATGACCGCCAAGTTTCGGCCCGGGCGCACCGGAATGGTCACCAGGGGAATATCCGTCTCGATGATCCGGGTCGTTTCTTCATCCAGACCAAGGCGATCGTATTGTTTATCTTGCTGCCAGGTTTCCAGCTTGGCTACCATGTTGATCTTTGTATCCCTGCGAACGGCGCCGGCGCCAAATAATGTCATCACGTTAATAATCCCGACACCGCGAATCTCTAGCAAATGCTCAATCAGCTCGGGCGGATTGCCGATCAGCACATTTTCCGCCGTTTGCCGAATCTCAACCGCATCGTCAGCTACCAGCCGGTGTCCCCGCTTGACCAGCTCCAGAGCGGTTTCACTTTTGCCGATGCCGCTGGAACCGGTAATGAGCAGCCCGATCCCATAAATATCTACCAACACGCCGTGAATCGTCGTCGAAGGCGCCATCATGCTTTCCAAGTAGTCGGTCATCTGCCCGATTAATTGCGTCGTCGGCATATTGCTGCGGATAATCGGCAGGTTGCGCGGAGCGGCAGCGTCCAACAGCTCCTCGGGTACGTCAAGGCTGCGGGTCACTACGACACAGGGTGTCGCATCATCATTGCACAAATGCTCCATCCGGTCGCGGCGTTCCTCATCGCTCAATGTCTGGAAAAACTCCAGCTCGGTACGGCCCAAAATCTGCACCCGTTCCTTCGGGTGATAATTGAAATAACCGGCCATTTCCAAGCCCGGCCTGTACATATCGGCAACGGTAATGCTCCGCTTCAACCCCTCATTGCCCTGGATAACCTCCATTTTAAAATGCCGAACAAGGTCAGAAACCTTTGCTTTTTTCTGCATCGCCATAGCTCCTTCTTTTACCAGTAGACACACATGCCGCTAGAGCGACGATCAGCGAATGTGTGAAAGTTCCGATCAGCCGCCTGAAAATAACCTTCCATTGCCAGGTTCATTCAGGATAGTTTCATCGTAATAGAATTGTCCCCGTAAATCAACTGAGACCGTATTGCTTAAGTCACATGCTCATCTAACTCTTTGCTTTGAAGATCACTTTTCCCGCCGCATTCATGACGACATTTTCCGCGTTGCCAGTCTATCTTTGTTTATCGGACTCAACCTTACCCATTTTTAGGAAAGATGCAAATCCCCTTAGCCAATAAAAAAGGCCAGCCGATTGGCTGACCTTTTGATTGTGTGTTTTAGCTATTGAACAATACGGATTCCGTGGTTTCTTTGTCGAAGAAGTGTACTTTGTTCATGTCAAAAGCAAGACGAACGTTAGTGCCTTCCTTCACACCGCTGCGGGAAT
Source organism: Gorillibacterium massiliense (assembly GCF_000455485.1). GTDB lineage: Bacteria > Bacillota > Bacilli > Paenibacillales > NBRC-103111 > Gorillibacterium > Gorillibacterium massiliense. Next base: position 5,760 of record NZ_CBQR020000138.1, on the reverse strand, counting down.
CGATAGTGGCGATGGTGGTGTCATTGCCAAGACCATTCAAGAACAGGTTCATTTGGTGGCCCAGGTTTTCAACAACTTCGATATGGGCGTTTACGATGGAATTCGGCGAACCTTCCAGGAAAATCGGCTCATCGTGAACATCTTCAGGGCGAATGCCCATGATGACTTCTTTACCGGTATAGCCTTTGTCCTTCAGCACTTGAGCGCGGCCTTGAGGAAGCGCCACTTTCACGCCGTTTGCTTTGAAGATCAGAGTTCCGGCTTCTTCCGAAATAGCGCCGTTCAGGAAGTTCATCGTCGGCGATCCGATAAAGCCTGCAACGAACATGTTAACCGGATTGTTGTAGATTTCTTCCGGCGTATCGGCTTGTTGAATAATGCCTTTTTCCATAACGACGATGCGTTGACCCATGGTCATAGCTTCGATTTGGTCGTGGGTTACGTAGATGAAGGTAGTGCCAAGACGCTTGTGCAGCTTGCTGATTTCAGCACGCATTGCGCCACGCAGTTTGGCGTCCAAGTTGGAAAGCGGTTCGTCCATCAGGAACACTTGCGGTTCACGCACGATAGCGCGGCCCAGAGCAACACGTTGACGTTGACCACCGGACAGAGCCTTCGGCTTACGGTCGAGCAGGTGCTCGATGTCGAGGATCTTCGCTGCGTCGCGAACGCGAGCATCGATGTCGGCTTTCTTGAATTTACGAAGTTTCAAGCCAAATGCCATGTTTTGATAAACATTCATGTGAGGATACAGAGCGTAGGATTGGAATACCATCGCGATGTCACGGTCTTTAGGAGCTACATCGTTAACCAGACGGTCGCCAATGTACAATTCGCCTTCCGAAATTTCTTCAAGACCTGCGATCATACGAAGAGTTGTGGATTTACCGCAACCGGAAGCGCCGACCAATACGACGAATTCCTTGTCCTTGATATCTAAGTGGAAGTCTTTAACGGTTGCTTCCTCGTTACCCGCGTATTTCTTGACGATATGGTTTAAGCGAACGCCAGCCATGTATTTATTCCTCCCAAGAAAATGGTTTCAAATTCTGTACACTTATCATATCGCAATTAGTGATTATTGACTATGCACAATCCTTACAAAAAAAACTACTGCCTTTTCGTGACTTTATACAATAGAAGCGCAATCTTCACAAGCACCGCGTCGTTGAACAAACGTACGTCCAGCCCCGTTTCCTGCTTGAACTTATCCAGCCGGTACAGCAGCGTGTTGCGGTGGATGTAGAGCTTTTTCGCCGTCTCGCTCACATTGCACTCCAGCATGAAGAACGTTTCCAGCGTGGTTAGTATTTCCGCGTCCAATAAAGGATCGTTCCCTTTAAAAATCTGCCGGACAAAGACCAGCTTCATCGGATCCGGGATTTCATTCATGAGCTTTTCCAAGCGGAGTTCCCAAGGCAAATGGATATTTTTTCCCAAGTGGAAAGCCTTGCCGAGCATGATCGTCTCCCGCAGCCCAATAACCGTCGACAAAAGCGCCTTGGCGGGATTCATCGGATAATGCACAGCCAGGTGACACTCCCCGACCCATTCGTTGGAGAGCATCTCGTACAGTCCCTCGCAAATGGATGTCAGCGTATCCTCCAAACTTTCCTCGTTGCCGTCGTCGCGGTTGCCACCGAAGCTTTCCGATACGATATTTTCCGGTCCGAGAATAAGCCACTCCTTGTCCATAAGAGCGATCAAACTGATCTCCGCGTCAAAAAACGACTCCAGCAGCTTCTTCAGCTCCCGGTACGAAACGTTGTGGGTATTGGAAAACTCGCCGTATAAAAGGATGGGGATTCGCGTCTTGTAAAACGTCAGTTGCGAAGCTAGCGGTTCTGGAAGCTCCTCTTCGGTATGGCCCAGCTCCAACTGCCGCATGAACCAATCCCGGACAAGCTGGGCTTTGCGTTCCTCCTCGCCTACTGGGGAAGCCGTTTTGGCTTTGTCTCGCTGCCGGTAAACATCAAGAGTCAGAGCAACTAATTCCCGTTCGGCTTCCGACAGCTTTTTCCCGTCAAAAACGAAGGCGATAACTGAAGAACCCGAGGTTTCCAGCCAGTAGGCCGTTTCTCCCCCCATCTCACGAGCTGCAGAACGTTTGTTCAGCGGACCGGCCGTTTGCGTCCATTCGTCCGACGTTATTTTACGCATCGAAATTTTAACGCCCAAAATCGCTTCAAGCTGCTTTCTGATTTTCTCCCAATCCATGGAAAGCTCCTTTTATTCCATTCTCTTTCTATAATGATACCCCATGCATAGACGGAAAAGAAAGCCCGGCGGCAGTACGCCCGGAATTCGGCGTGCCCCTGGCTCATTTCGCTTTCTATTCTTCGCGGAACAAATAGACAGCTAGCATTTGGACCAGTTCTTTTTTTAATCGGTCGGCGCTTATGTTTCCCTCTTCGAAAACCATTTTATCTACCATAATATCCATGGTATTAAAAACAACGACGGACGCAGCCTCCAGATCGTCAACCTTCAGTTCATCCTTCCAACGCTTTAAGTAATACAATGTGGTCTGAAAAGCCTGTTCATGCACCCCGTCCATCAGTTTTTTTACCTCGGGTTCCGCGTAGTAGAGCACACCAAGCTCATTATGAAATTCCTTGTATACTTGATGGGCTGCAATCAAGCTTTCCACCAGCTTCACAAGGAAATCGGTTTTATTTCCGTTATGTAAATCGGCGTTTGCCAAATAACTTTCGACTTGCTCGTAAAACTCCCGCTGATACAGCACAAGCGCTTCGATAAAAACAGCCTTTTTATCCACAAAATAAGAATAAAAACTCCCCGTCGACACGCCCGCTGCCCGTGCGATCTCCTTAGAAGTGGTATTATGGTATCCCTTGTCGGAGAAAAGCCGCATCGCCGCCTGAAGAATGGCCTCTTTCGTGCGTATGCTGCGCTCCTGTTGGGGCGTCCTTGTTTTGTCTTCGCTACTCGTCATGTTCCCTTCTCCTCTCGCCTACGATTGTAAAGAAACCATATGGAAACGTCAATAAATGGAATTTGCTGTTGACAAATATGAACTTTGGTTCATATAATTTAAAACATGAACTTTAGTTCACATTCTAACGAATAGGAAGTGATTCCACAATGGAAAGCAAATGGAAGCGAACGTTGTCTTTTACAGCGATTGTTTTAGGATTTTTTATGGCACTGCTGGATGCCACCATTGTCAATATCACGCTTCCAGAGATGACCCGGTATTATGGGGGATCTGTAGGGGAGATCTCCTGGGTCGTGAACGGCTATAACTTGGCCTTTGCCGTGTTTATTCTTACCGCATCAAGGCTAGCCGATCAATTCGGCCGAAAAAAGGTGTTTATAGTCGGGCTGCTCCTTTTTACTGCAACCTCACTTTTTGCCGGCTTCGCCTCGAGCGTCCAATGGCTGATCGCTTTGCGAATTCTTCAAGGGCTGGCTGGCGCCATTATCGTTCCCACTACCATTCCCCTTACCACATCCATATTTCCGAAAGAAATGCACGGGGCCATCATCGGCATTTGGGGTGCCATATCCGGCTTAGCCGCCGCCAGCGGACCGACCTTGGGCGGGATTTTATCGGACAGTTTAAACTGGCATTGGATCTTCTTCATCAACGTACCCCTGGGGCTTATCAGCATCGTCCTCACACTACGGCTCATTCCTGAATCCTACGACCCCACCGTAGATAGAAGAATGGATTATGCCGGCATGGCCAGCATTACCGCAGCAATGTCTTGCCTCACATACGCTCTAATTAAAGCCTCCGATTACGGCTGGAGTTCCCGGCCCATCCTACTTCTGTTTGCAGGCGCTTTAATTGCTTTTCTCGCTTTTGTTGTGGCGGAGGTCAAAGGGAAGACACCGATGTTGCCCCTTGCCTTGCTAAAAATCAAAGTGTTTGATGCTGCTGTCGTCACCATGTTCATCGTCGGGATCGCCATCATGAGCATCTCTTTTCTCATGTCGTTCTTCCTCACCCGAGTCATGGGCATGAGCGAACTGCACGCAGGAGTCACCATCTCAACCATGTCCCTCGCATCCATGTTGACTTCCTCCAGCGCAGGACCTTTGTCCGCCAAGTATGGCAGCCGCTGGTTCGGCGCAGCTGGATTGGCTTTTATGATCCTATCCATCTATACGTTCAGTTCGTTATCCGCGGAATCCTCTCAACTGTCGATTATCCTGCGTCTCTGTCTGTCGGGGATCGGACTGGGCCTAACCATGTCCCCCGTCATTGCCTCCACCATCCGTAATGTACCGGAAGAAAAAGTCGGCATCTCATCGGGGATCGTCAATATGTCCCGAGCCCTTGGAAACGTGTTGGGTGTAGCCCTATTGGTTACCGTACTTAACACGCATATGACCTCTCAGTTGGATCAAGCAAAAGGTGAAACTAGCCGAATAATTGCGGCGGATGCCGCTCTTAGCCCTTCGGGGAAGGTAAAGCTGGCGGAGATGATTGGAAAAGAGCTGGTCGCCGCAACCGGTGGTTCCGCTGTAAACCAAGAGGCTAAGCCGCAGGATCAAGTTGCCATAGCAGCGGAAGGCGACTCTTCCGAGGCTTCCAAGGCTGACGATACAAACGAAATCAACCGGATCGCTCCTCAAATTAGAGAATCATTTCTCTCCGCAATGGAGCACGCTTTCCATTATACATTTCGCTTTGCCTGCATCCTCGTATTGGTCGGAATCCCCATTGCCTTGCTTAGCGACAAAAAAAAGGTTCTAACTTGATGAAGAGATGCCGCTTGGATACAAAAACAGCTGCCCGGAATTCGGGCAGCTTTCTTTTCGAGGTAAAAAAAATCGCCGAACCCTAACTCGTTCGACGACTTTTTTTGATGAGCCATGCAGGACTCGAACCTGCGACACCCTGATTAAAAGTCAGGTGCTCTACCAGCTGAGCTAATGGCTCATAATCTAAAATGGTGGAGGGCGATGGATTCGAACCACCGAACTCGTCAGAGAACAGATTTACAGTCTGCTGCGTTTGGCCACTTCGCTAGCCCTCCATATGAAGTTGAATGGTGGCTCGGGACGGAATCGAACCGCCGACACGAGGATTTTCAGTCCTCTGCTCTACCGACTGAGCTACCGAGCCATTTAGGCAAAAAAAAACAGGACATTTTGTCTAACATGAAGATTAGTGGCGGAGCCGACGGGATTCGAACCCGCGTTCTCCTGCGTGACAGGCAGGCATGTTAGGCCTCTACACCACGGCTCCGCGATATGATCTTCTTATGGTGCCGACGAAGGGACTCGAACCCCCGACCTGCGGTTTACGATACCGCTGCTCTACCAACTGAGCTACGTCGGCTAAATGGTGGAAGCTGAGGGGATCGAACCCCCGACCCTCTGCTTGTAAGGCAGATGCTCTCCCGGCTGAGCTAAGCTTCCAAATGAAACAATTTGAATCTTATCACATACAAGACATGCTAGCAATAAAGAAATATGGTAGCGGCGAAGGGGATCGAACCCCCGACCTTTCGGGTATGAACCGAACGCTCTAGCCAGCTGAGCTACACCGCCACATTGCTAAACGTTTCAGGAAACTGGCGGAGAGAGAGGGATTCGAACCCTCGCACCGCTTACGCAGTCTAACCCCTTAGCAGAGGGTCCCCTTATAGCCACTTGGGTATCTCTCCAAGCATTCCACTGAAAACGTATCAAGGCTTATGCCCTGAAAACCGGATGCGAAGCAATCGCGCTAGATCATCTGTTACCTGTGTTTGGCTTCCGAAGTGCACCTCTAAAGAGGTGCTG
>NZ_CBQR020000137.1 GCF_000455485.1 Gorillibacterium massiliense | reverse complement strand
AAAAGCGGCTCTGTGCCTTTTTGCTATTACTGGATTTACAGTTTACTCGCAGATGATTCCGTTACGGACAGCTGTCACTTCAATATGTAGATTCCAGTTACACCTACGTTTAATCCGAAGTAAGGTTCCCCATTATCCCGCAAATAAAGCTCCTTGTCGGATATCATTTCGAACGTAAGCTCAAAGTCTCCATCTTTATAAATCATTTCTGTTTTTGAGGGGGTAGCTGTGCCCGGATCGATTGTTCCGATATTGACATTTCCTTGCGCGAGGGCTTCCTTATCCGGCGAATAAAATGCATCCATACTGAATAAAAGAACGTCGCCGGAAGATTTTGCAACGGTCAGAGTAGATCCGGAAAGCTCATCGGAACCATCCAACGTATAGGTTCCGGTAGGTAATCGCCGCCAGGCATTGGCGACACTGTCTTCCGGATTCGTCTTCAGTCCGATCAACACATCCTGGATCGTTAAGATTCGGTATGGGACACCAGATACCGCTTTATTTTCAATGGTTTGATCCTCGATAAAACCAGATTCGGTTTGCTTAAAGATGAGTAATTGCGAAATGGGAATTGCCCCCATGTCTCCCACACCGGTTGCATAGTCCGCGATCACGATAATGTCCTTTTTCCCGTCACCGCTTACATCCCGAAATGAAACTGCTGAAACGGAAAAGAAGGTGTTAAGCGAAGAAGGCTCATACTTCAGTTCGGCTACCGAATCTCCTTTTTTGACGTAAAAATGCAGTCTGATCTCGCCGTCTGTTTTTTCTTGAGTGGATATAAACTCGGACTCCCCCAAATTTTCGAAATTGACTTGGAAAGACTGATCTTTCAGGATTTCACCCAGGATTGCATCCGATTTTTGAGAGATACGCGGAGCAGTCTGGGTGGGGATGGCTGAGGAAAGAGTCGTTGTAGGAGTTGCCTGTGTGGTTGAAGATGGTGTGTGCGATGTATTACCGCCCTTACAACCTGAGATGAAAAGAAATAAAACGAAAAGAAATAGAAATTGCTTTTTCAACCTGAACTTCCTCCGGTTCAAAAGAATAGCTCCAATATCAAATGAAAATTCGATAAAGGAGCTATTTTTCCTGCTTTTGTAATTATGGAAAACGGTTCATCAGCTTACTTCGCAACAGAGTCCTCGTCGCGGTCCTCAGAAGGAGCCCAGGGGTGGGCGGTGTCCGGCATGTACTCCCCTTCGGGGACGCGGATCCACTTCTTCAAGTAACCTTGATTGTAAAGAGCCTTCAGTGTGATAATGAGAATAGGCGAGATGATCAGCCCCGATACTCCGAAAAGAGAAAGGGAAATGATCATGAATGAAAGCATGGTGAAGGCGGAAACCCCTAGGGAGTCGCCGGTAATTTTCGGCTCCATAATTTGCCGAATCAGCAGCACTACGAGCATAAGAACGGTCAAGCTGATGGCAAGGGTCGTCTTACCGACGATGAACAAATAGATGACCCAAGGAATGAAAAGTGTGGGAACGCCGAGCAGCGGAAGCAGGTCGAAAATAGCGGACAGCAGCGAGATGGTAAAGGCGTTTTCTACCCTCATGATCAGCAAAGCGACGAAAATAATGATAAAGGTGATACTAACCAGCTTCAGTTGGGATTTCAAGTAACTGGCAAGACCGGCCAGCACATTTTCCTTGAGAAAGGTGAAAGCGACCTTGAAGGTGTGCGGCGTTTTTTCCCGGGCTCCCCGCTTCCAGGCATCGATTTCGATGCTGAGGAAATAGGCAAGAATGATGCCCACGAGAAAACTGAACAAAAAGGAAGAGAAGGAGGACAGCCACGACATCAGGTGGGAAAAGAACCAAGTGATTGCGACTCCGCCGAATTTGGTGATGCTGGTGGTAAAGGTGGACAACCGATCCGTGATGTCGGCAGGCAGAAGAGCCCATTTATCCTGCCAATAGCCGGAATTTTCTTCCACAATGTTCTGTACCATCGCCGTATAATCGGGGATTTTTTTTGCAATGTTGGTGACCTGACTTGTAAAAATGGCCCCAAGGCCAACAATGGCTCCCAATAGGATGACGACGAAAATCAACGTCGAGATGGCGGTGGCCAGCGACTTTTTCACCCCGATGCGATGGAGCCGCTTGGCTAGCGGTTCGATGGCGAAAAAGATGAGAAACGCGAGAAAGATCGGCGTCGCGATGTTAAATATGTAGCTGAACAGCTTCATGAACAAGTAGACGGTAACCCCAATGACGGCGATATCGAAAATAGTCCGCCAATATTTTTTCCAAAAGATCAGCATAGTGGATGGTACACCTCTTTGTCGACAGAGTGGAATGCAAATCGGCTTGCAATCTGGTGCTATTTACGCTTATTTTACTTGAAGGTTTCATGGCTGTCACGAAAGTCACAAAAAGCTGGGAATTCGGCAAGGGGAGGAATCCATTATGAACGAGACGATGAATAGGCTCATGAGCCACCGGTCCATTCGGAAATTTACGGAAAAACCCGTGAACAGGGAAACGCTGGAGGATATTCTCCGGGCGGCGCAGATGGCTTCCAGTTCCAGCAATATGCAGGCGTATAGTGTGATTAACATAACAGACCCACAAAAAAGGCGGCAGCTGGCGCATATCGCTTCCGATCAAAGCTACGTAACGGAGAGCCCCGTCTTTCTCGTTTGGTGTGCGGATTTACAGCGGCTTGCGGCTTCCTGCGGATTCGATGCGGGCAGCGGGTATGTGGGGACGACGGAGAACCTCGTTGCGGCGCTAGTCGACGCGGCGCTTGCCGCTCAAAACGCCGTGGTTGCAGCGGAATCTCTAGGCCTGGGTGCGGTATACATAGGGGCGATCCGCAATCACATTCACGCTGTCGCGGAATTACTCGAACTGCCTGAACTGGTGATGCCGGTTTTCGGCATGTGCCTCGGCTATCCCGATCAGGAGCCCATTCTTCGGCCACGCCTGCCTTTGGCGGCCGTCCTTCATGAAAACCGTTATGATGCGGACAAAATAACCGATCTCGTAGGTGAATACGATTTAACAACGGAGCGGTATATGGTGGAAAGATCGGGCGGAAAATCCAAGGCAAACTGGACCGACTCCATGAAAAAAAAGCTTTCAGCGCCAATTCGGATGGACATTGCCCGGTTTATTGGGTCCCGCGGATTTTGGCGGAACGAAGAGAAGGATATGAATCCGGGAGAGAGGCAATAGTCAAAAGGATTGAATAGTTCTCTTACTTTCTTTACAATAAAGGAAAACTTGCCGGCCCTCAGCCACAAGGCCGAGGATGCCTAAACGACTAGATAGAAGGAGAGATTCGAGTTGAATTGTAAAATTACCCGCAATGCGGCTAAACAAATTTTGCAGGAAATGGCGTCCGAAGAGAACAAGGATTTGAAAATCCGCGTATTTATCACCCATAAACACGGCAGTCATGCCCACTACGGCATGGATTTGGACAAGCCGACGGATAACGACGTGATTGTAAGCACCGATAAAGGAATCGATGTGCTGTTGGCGAAGGATGAGCCTCTTTTGGATGGGATCAAGATCGACTACCTGTATTTCCCGCAGGAAGGTTACGAGATCACCAACCCCTCTAAAGGAAACACCGGAGATCATTGATGGCTGCAAAGAATGATATTCGCATCTGCGACAAATGCAAGCATATCAACGTCAAACGGGTATTGCCGAAGATCGAGCAAATGGCGCCGGACTCCCGGATTCGGGTGGGCTGCAAATCCTACTGCGGGCCTTGCTCGCGGTTTGCCTTTATCTATATCAACGGCAGATATATCACCGCCGATACGGAAGATGAAGCGCTGGAAAAGGCGCAAAAGTACGTCAAGAAGTAAGAAGTGTCTCCGGGAAAAGGCAGGCGGAATCGGCTTGTTAGCATGAAGGCATCTGCGAATGAAAAGCGGAGGTGAGGTTCATGGGGTAAAGCAAAGGGACGCTAATCTTCACACCGGCTTGGCGGTGTCGCTGCCGTTGTTGCTGGCGGCGCTGGCCATCGTTTTGCTGCCGGCGGTCTATTCCGTTTGGGCCGCGGCTCTGATCTCGGCCCTTTTCCTCTATCGCAGTGGAGCGGACGCCGTCTTTACCTTGACGGCTTTCTTCCGCTTTCTGCGCCAGGCGGGCCGCCAGGATTTGCTTGGCAGCGCCCGCTTCGGCGCGGTAGTCGGCGCCGCCACGGCGGTTGCCGGTGCAGCGGCCCTGTGCCTGCTGCTCGGCACAGGGCCTCTCGCAGACAGCGCCGACCTGACCGCCGGCTGGGCGGCTCTAGCCGCCGCGGGGCTCATGCTGACGCTGGGCGCGCGGCT
>NZ_CBQR020000136.1 GCF_000455485.1 Gorillibacterium massiliense | reverse complement strand
GGGTCGGCTATGCCGCCGGCGTGGCCGCTGGCTGCGGGCTGCTCGCCGCCGGCTTGTGGCTCATGCGCCACTTGCCCAGCCGCAGCGTGCGCGGCGTCTCCGCCATCGCTCCGGTGCTGTCCGCCTTCTTCACGCTGAAGTTCATCGGCGCCGGCATCTGGCATCTGCAGCAGGCGGCTGCGATGCAGGCTACGCCTATGCGCGGATTGCCTGAAGTGCCCTTGTTCTCGTTTTACCCGACAAAAGAGGGCGTAACCGGTCAAGTTCTTCTGCTGTTGGTGATCATCATCTCGGCTTGCATCAACCACCGAAGAGACCGTGCATTCATTCGACGTCTTAATCCTTGAGGGCAATTATCCAGCTCACGTCTAACAGCCCTTTCCTTAACTAGGAAAGGGCTGATATTTTATCAGGAAGAAACAGGAGAACTTTTGTCGTGTCGAATTGGATTCCCGAATCATTTAGGAAAAACCTCTTATCACAGCCGCGTGCCTATATCCAAGCCTATCATCCTATCGTTCACTCTCTGATTTTTGGTACCGTGCTGGCCAGGGCTGCATCAACGATGAGCTTGCCTTTTCTAGCTCTCTATTTAACCAAATACTCGAGTGGCGGCGATGTCGTCAACAGCCTCATCATCGGTATCTCTTCCTTGGCCGGGATGGTTGGGGGCTTCATCGGTGGGACCATTTCCGACCGTGTGGGACGAAAAGCGGTTATGCTATCTGCGCTTTTATGTTGGAGCGTCGTCTTTCTAGGCTTCGCGGTTGCCCGCTCTCCCTGGGTGTTTATCATCCTCAATGTGCTGAACGGCTTGTGCCGATCCTTCTTCGAGCCGGTATCCCAAGCGTTAATGGCGGATTTGACGCCCAAGGAGAAGCGGCTCAAAGTATTTTCGCTGCGTTACTTCGCCATCAACGTCGGCTCCGCCGTAGGGCCGCTCGCCGGCGCGTACTTCGGGCTGCATAACGCGTCTCTGCCTTTTTTTATCACCGGAATCTTCTATTTGCTGTATACCTTGGTGCTAAACATTCTATTGATCCGTTTCGGAATCCGCAAGATCGAAGGAGAGAAGAAGAGCAACACCAGCTTCCGCTCCGCTTGGAACGTGATCCGCAAGGATATCCCGTTTCGCTTCTTTCTGGGAGGCGCCATCATCGGTGCCATTGGCTATTCACAGATCAACGTGACGCTTGTCCAGTATTTGGAGCACGATTTCACTAAGGCGCGGGAATGGTATGCGACGCTGATCAGCCTTAACGCCACTGTCGTCGTTGCCTTGCAAATGCCGCTCACCGCTTTAGCGTCGAAGCTCAATCCCGTAAAAGTGATCACCATCGGGAACGGATTGTTCGCCCTTGGTTTTGTCGGTTTTGCGTTATCGCACAGTTGGATTGGCTTTATCCTCTCCATGTTTGTCTTTACCCTGGGCGAGATTCTCGTCTTTCCGTCTACCAGCCTGCTTATCGACCGGCTGGCTCCGGAAAAGATGCGGGGAACGTATTTCGGCGCTCAAACCTTTCAAAACCTGGGCCATTTTCTCGGCCCGATTCTTGGGGGAGTGCTGCTGGTCTCATTCGGCGGAATGCCGCTGTTCATGATCATGGCCGTTTTGACGCTATGCGGCTCGCTTTTTTACCGGTACGGCAGCTTTGAAAAAACTCATTGATTTGGTCATGGTGCCGCGATCCTGCTTCGCCCATAACCAACCGAAAAACCGGAAACCGGCCTGTCGAGGCTTAGCGTTTCCGGTTTTTTACTTTATCAGCGGCTCTTTACTTCCAAAAGCTCCATATCGCTGAACGCATGAAGAATGGCCGACCTTCCGGCGGGTAATCTCAGTACATCTCCACTGCTAACGAGTCGCTGTACGCGGTTTAGCGTTAGCTTTCCTTTTCCATTAAGGATGATCCATACCTTGTTCCAAAGGCAGCGGCTGTCCTCCTCTTTTCCAACGATCAACACGTGTCCCGCCACGACCTTTAATTTGCTTGTGATCGAATTGGGTCCATCCGGTGTTGAATGGCGATCCAATACGGTTCGCGAACCCCAGCTTTTCTCCTCGTAGCCGGGACTATCCGGATCGTTGCCCAGCATGTCTTTGATCCGGCTGCTCACCTTTTTGTCAGCAACGAGAATTCCGTCGGCGCTTGCCGCCACAATCACTCCGTTCAGTCCGATTACCCGGATCGGCAATGACAGCTCGTTGATGACCTGGCTATTCGTACAATCGGCAGACAGTTCACCGGGACCAATGAGGCTCTCTTTCATGTGGTCCATTAATGACTCCCAACCGCCGAGGTCGTTCCATTCTTCATCATGTGCAATTACTGCGGCATTATTTGTTTTTTCCGCGATCTCCTTCTCAAAGTTGCGCTCCGGCAGTCGTTCATACCGCTCTAGCAGATCTTCATATTCAATGGGAAGCCCATTCTCCAGCAAGATATCAAGGATAAATTGGAGAGTAAAGGCAAAGATGCCGCAGTTCCAAAGGGCACCTTCCTGAATCAGTTCCGCTGCCTTCTCGGTATCGGGCTTTTCATAAAAACGGGACACCCGCATATAGCCGGAGTCCTCTGTTTTTTGCGGAAGAATATAACCAAACTGCGTGGAAGGGAAATGGGGACGGGTGCCAATAAAGACCATCTCTCCTTGAGACCGCTCCAGTACACCGGGGATCTGCCTGAGCAGTTGATAGAAAGGGCCTTGCACGAATAAATCCACCGGCAAAATACAAAGATGATCCTCGTGGTCTGTTTTTCTAACAGAATGTAAATAGGTGGCGGCCAGTGCGATGGCTGTAAAGGTTCCCCGTTTGGCGGGCTCCGGGATAATCGGAATGTGTTTGCCGATATGGCTGCGAATCATTTCCTGCTGGCTCTCGTGGGCGACGATGGTAACATCCGACGCAAATCCAGCCGATTTGAGCTGCCTGGTGACCCGCTGAATCATCGATTCCCGCTCTCCCCGGCCATTGTCGAGCAGCTTTAAGAAAGCTTTTGAACGGATGTCGTTGGAAAGAGGCCACAGCCTTTTACCGGAACCTCCTGACAGGAGGATGATATTCAGCTTCGGTCTGCTCCGATCTTCCGAATTCATTGCGCATCAGGCCTTTTTTTACGAAAGTAGCTTTTACGCGCATGGAAAGACAAGGAACGGTAGCGGGCGGCCAGCCTTTTTTTTCGGGCTGCGGACAGCGACTGGATGGACGTTTTCAAATGGCGATTGCGCGTTGGAACCAAAACTAAAGTCTCGGGATACTTCGAATATACGAAATTGCCATAGGTTTCGAATTCGGAGAAGCCATAAAGCTTCGTTTTGTCGGTATTGCGTAAAATAGCTTGATACCAAGGCGCACCATGTCTGGCTTCGATTTTCTTTTTCAATCGGGCTAGCTTGTCTTTTTCAAACAGCATGTAGTGAGCTACGAATGAAACAGGTGCATGCTTCTTGCGGCCGAGCAATCTTCTGTGCATTCTAAAATACTCCGGTTGACTCCATTCCCGGTAGTAATAGACGGTCTTGCCGTCGTCCTTGAACACATGAGGGCGAATCAGCACCGTACCGGCGTCCATTGTGAGAAAAGCATTTTCTTTGCATACCTGATCCCCCGCATATTTCAGCAGCTGCTGGAGCATCCAACCGGATCGCTCGAAGCGCGGCGAGCTGTAGCGGATATCTTTTTTGGTAAGGGGAAGAACGGTTTGTTCGTCAACGAATTGGCAGTCTTTTTTTTCACAAAGCTCTCTGATTTTAGCACTTTCCGGGGATACGATATAAATCGACCCGATGGGATGGCGAACGTTCTTGCGAATCCCCTTTATGACATAAGGCAGAACGACAAGGTCTTTTTCGATGGCGGGGATCAGGACGTCGATTTTTTCTTGTGAGATTGACAAGCGATCATCTCCATTTGTCCGAATCTATCATTTTGCTGCGGGATGCATACGCTACTGTAGAATATGGAACGAACTCTCGGTTGGTTCACTTTGTTGGGAGAAATGGGAGATTGCCTTGATGCCGGGCTTTTTTTATGCCCTTCATTCGTCCATGGCTCGGAAACGGCGGAAGGTTTCATAGTTTTCAAACCCGGTAATATGGAAACACATGGATGATTTTCATAGATTTACACAAAACCTTTACATGAACGAACACTTGATTTTACAGTCGATTTTTATACTGAAATTGGTTTTATATTGATGGAGGTGTTCTTGACGAGATGAAGACCATGAAGGTTGTGCGTAGTGCCGTTTGCGTGGCGCTGGCGGGCATTCTGATTGCCGGAAGCGGCGTGTTCCCGGAAACGCGTCCCACGGTATCGGCGGCTGAGGCGGAAAAGAAAGCGGCGGATCCATCTGTGTACGTTGCACCCATTGACCACGCAAAAATTTTAGCAGGCGCCTTATTTGATTTCCGCGTTGAGCTCAACAACCTGAAAGCCCTTCCCAAATCGGTGTCGATTACGGTAAACGGGCAAAATGCGGAAAGCTTCTTCGGAAAATCCTTCACCAAGACATCCACTGAAACAAGCAGCGAGTTCACGATTCGGGGGGCATCCATCGGCAAGGCGGGTACCTATATCGTTGAAGTCAAATCGGAAGGACTCACACGAACAGTTACATATGAAGTCGTAACCGCCGACACGAGCGGCAAAAAAGCGAAAAACGTCATCCTTTTCATAGGCGACGGCATGTCCCATGCGGATATTACCATTTCTCGGGTGATGTCCCGCGGACTTACGGAAGGAAAATACAACTCGCTTCTGACGATGGATCAATTCGATCAGCGGGCGGTCGTTACTACCTCGGGGATGGATTCCCTCGTCACCGACTCGGCCAATAGCGCCAGTGCCTACAATACCGGGCACAAGGCGTCCGTCAACGAGCTTGGCTCCTATCCGGACAATACGCCGAAAGATGATTTCGACGATCCCAAGGTTGAAACCTTGGCCGAGATGCTGAAGCGGACAGGGGGTAAATCCGTCGGCATCGTGACCACTTCCGAAATCGAGGACGCCACACCGGCAGCCGTTGTTTCCCATACCCGCCGCCGCGCGGATAAGCAGGAAATCGCCGACATGATCTACAATCTGAAGCCAGAAGTCGTGATGGGCGGAGGATCCGCTTATTTCCTTCCCAAATCGACGGCAGGCTCGAAGCGCAAAGACGAAACCGACCTGTTCGGCAAGTTTGAACAAAGCGGCTATACCGTGGTGGATAACGCGACTCAGTTGAAGGCTACCGGCACTCCCAACAAGCTACTCGGTTTGTTTCATCCCTCGGACATGAACGTTTATTACGACCGGTCGACGAATAACGTGGCTGCTCTCGGCAAGCTTACCGATCAGCCTAATCTGTGGGATATGACACAGAAAGCCATCGACGTATTGAGTAAAAACGAGAACGGCTTCTTCCTGATGGTGGAAGGCGCCAGCATCGATAAACAGCTTCACCCGATGGATTGGGAACGGGCTGCCTACGACACCATCGAAATGGATAAGGCGGTTGCCGCCGCCAAGAATTTCGCCGACAAAAACGGCGACACCTTGATTGTCGTAACCGCCGACCATTCTCACTCCGTAAGCCTTGCCGGCACCTATTGGGAAGGCGACGGCAAGACCGGTCGCGACGCTGTGCGCACCTATGAAGCGTCCGAATTCCCGACCTATACCGATGCCAACAAAGACGGATTCCCGGACAATCCGCAAGTGGACCGCAAGCTGGCTGTCGTATTCGGCGCTCATCCCGATTACTATGAAGATTACAAATTCGATCCGGTTCCCACTTCGCCGACCATTTTGAACAGCGAAGGCAAGTATGTGGCCAATCCGGCGAAACTGGCGAATCCCGATGATCCCAACCGGGATGCCAAATACCTGCAAACCGGCTCCGTCAGTTCGACGGCGGAAGGCGTCGGCGTGCACACAGCGGATGACGTGCCGCTTATGGCATATGGCGTCGGCGCCAATTATTTCAAAGGCACGATGGATAACACCGAGGTATTCTACTCCATGATCAACGCAATGGGGCTGAACCTGACTGGCGCCAAGACGGACGGAAAAACTTGGGTGAAACTATCTAGCGTCGTGAATTCGCTGGGCGGAACCGTCAAGTACGATTCGGCCAGCGGGAACGTAACGGTTCTTCTTGATGGCAAAACGATTATCCTCAATTTGAATACCGGCAAGGTTACAAAAGACGGCAAATCAGCCGTTCTGGACTTCAAGGTTGAAAAAGGGACAACCTATGTAACTTCTTCCTCCTTGCTTGCCGTATTGAAGTAAGACGAGAGGAGGCAATGCCCGTGGGAACGCGTATGCATCACAGACGACATTTGCCGCTGGCTGCCTGTTTGATCTTGCTCCTCTTCGCTATTGCCGGATGCGGCGATAAAGCCTCCCCCTCCAAGGGGGAGGTCTTTGATTTGTCTGTTCAAGCGGCGATTCAAGCGGGTGAGGACGGGCATGAGGCGGCAGCGCCAAGGGACTCTTCAACACCGGCAGCGGAAACGGCGCAAGTATCGGCATCCCTCTCGGAAGTCCCGTCATCCCCCTATGTGACGGTGGCGAGCTCCACGCCAACTTCCGGGCCTTCGGTTACGGAGGCAACAGCAACACCCGGCGCCAAGGCGGCTGTCGGCAGCAAAGCGACGCCATCAACGAAACCGGCGGTCGCCGCCATCGTTGAATCGGGTAAGCCGGCCCATGCGTTAGCACCCTCGACCCTTCTCCAAGAGCCTGCCTTACAAGTACAGCAAGAGGCGTCCGCTTCGCCTTCGGCTGTTCCTCCTGCTTCTCCTCCTGCTTCGTCTCCTGATAAGGAAAAGAAACCGGATGGGAAAACGCCGAAATTGACCTTTTCCGAAATGTACGCCGACGTAACTGTCCGCGGCATCACCTTCTCCGATAAATTGAAGGAGTTAGACGGGAAAAAGGTGGAGATGACCGGATACATGGCTCCGCCGCTATCGGCAAAGGTGACGTTCTTTGTGCTGACAAAGGTAGCCTTGTCAGTTTGCCCTTTCTGTTCCACCAACGCCGATTGGCCCTCCGACATCGTTGTCGTCTTCATGCCGGAAGGTAAGGCAGCAAAGCCGACGGAGCACCAGGTGAAGGTAACGGGCACGCTCAGCATCGGTTCCGCTACCGATGATGAAACCGGCTTTGTCAGCCTGGTGCGGATCCATGCCGATAAAGTCGAGGAGTTGAAATGATGCTGCACATTTCCAATCTTTCAAAGATCTATCCGCTGCCCGGCCGCAAAACGGCGGAAGCGCTGCGGATTGCAAACTTTAACATGGGTGATAGAGAAAAAGTGGCCCTGGTTGGGCCAAGCGGTTCCGGCAAAAGCACGTTGCTGCACTTGATCGCGGGTATTCTCCGTCCGACCACGGGGAGCATCCGCCTCCTTGACCATCAGTTGGAAACGATGGGCGAGGCGGAGCTGGACCGATTTCGGGCAAGCCGTATCGGTTATGTGTTCCAGAGCTTCAATCTGATTCCCGGGCTCAGCGCTTTAGAGAATGTCACGGCCGCCATGAGCTTCGGCCGGGTTATTCCCGCCAGGGAACGGAAGGCGAGAGCAGCGACGCTGCTGGATCAGGTGGGGCTAAGCCACCGGCTGCAGCACAAGCCGGCGCAGTTAAGCAGCGGCGAGCAGCAGCGGGTATCCATCGCCCGGGCTCTTGCCAACCGGCCGGCGCTGGTATTGGCGGACGAGCCGACAGCCAGCCTCGATTACGACAACGCCCAGCAGGTGTTCATCTTGCTGACGGAAGCGTGCCAGCTGCATGGAGCCGGGCTCCTTCTGTGCACCCACGATTTAGACATCGCGGGCAAGCTTGACCGGATCGTCCGGATTCGCGATTTGCGGGCGTCTGGCGGCGAAAGCGAGGCTGGTTGAAAATGAACCTCTTGCACATGGCCTGGCGCAACCTGTCCAACCGGAGGATTCAAACCTTGCTGACGGTCATCGTCGCCGCTGTGGGCATCGCCTTGTCCCTGTCGATTTTCCTGATTTCTTCCGGCATTAAAACGGGTATTGCCAAGGCAAGCGAGCCTTACGGGATGATTGTCGGAGCGAAGGGCAGCGCCAATCAATTGATTTTCAACACGATCTTTCTAATGGATAATCCGGTCGGCAACATGGCTTCCGATGACTACGAGGCTTTACTTAAGGACAGCCGCGTCGCCATGGCGGTACCTTTTGCCCTGGGAGACCAATACGAAGGGTTCCGCATTGTCGGCACCAGCCCCGATTTCTTTGCGCTCAAGGGCAAGCCCGCGGATCCGCCTTACTTCCGCCTTGCCAAGGGCCACATCTTTGATAAACCCTTCCAAGCTGTAATCGGCGCCAAGGTTGCAAAAGAAACCGGACTCAAGGTAGGCGATTCCTTCGTATCCGAACACGGCTTAGCAAAAACGCTGGAAGGGGAACCTGCCGAGGAGCACCGGGACCATCCCTACACGGTGGTCGGCATTCTCCATTCCTTATCGGCTCCATCCGATCAAGGGATCTATGTCAGCATGGACAGCTACTGGGAAAGCCATGAACATCTCATGGAGAACAAGGCGGAAGAGACGGTGGGAGATCCCCATGGGGTAACGGCAGCTCTCGTGAAAACCCGGAGTTACGCGGATTTGATGAAGCTGTACCAGGAGATCAACGGGGGACATGCGGCTCAAGCGGTTTTTCCCGGCCAGGTGATCGCCAAAATTTACGATATGATGGGAAGCGGTGAGCAGGTGCTTGAGTACATCAGCTATGTTGTACTGGGCATGGCTGTCTTGACCGTCGCTTTGCAACTCTACGGATCGGCTGTGGAAAGACGGCGGACAGTGGCGATTTTGCGGGCCATTGGCGCCGGGAGAAAATCGGTGCTGATCCTCGTGCTGCTGGAGTCGGTATTGACTATGATCCTCGGCTGCGCTTTTGGCGTGCTGTTGGCGTATGGCTTGACTTGGGGAATTTCCGTGTATATCGGCGAGCATATGTCCATATCCGTCAGCTTCGGATTCAACGGAAACCTTTTGGCGACAGCCGCCGCCATCGGGGCGATCGGAACGGCAGCGGGCATTCTTCCGGCGGTTTCGGCGTACCGGACGGAAGCGGCGCGGCATTTGAGTGCCGCCTAGTCTGCAGCAGATCTTGATGGAAAAATAGTTCTTGTTATCTGGAATAAACTGGAGTATAGTATTCTCAACTTCATTATGGATCGTGAGCACGGAAGAACCGGCTGATTCGCGTTATGCGCGAGCAGTCGGTTCTTTTTTGTTCCGGAAAGGATGGATGGGTTTTCATGAGTTGGAGGAAGCTTCCCCGCTCCGCCCGGTTGCTGCTGATTGCGGTATTGTATGCAGCCGTGCTGACCGGGCATGTTTTTGCAGTTCATCTGTATGTTACTCGCTTTTCAGAAAAGGTGGACTCCCGGGAGATTGCCGTTGCCGTGCGGGATATCCCACCCCATACCGTTTTGACATCGGACGACATCGCTTTAAGACGGATACGCTATTCCGACTTGGTCGACGGAGCGTACACTAGCTTAGAATCGGCGGTAGGCAAAGAAAGCGCGGCGTTCATCGGTTCCAATGAACAGCTTACGCCGGGAAAAGTCAATGAGGCAATCAAGCGGGAAGGGGAGATGATCGTAGAAATTCCGGAAGATTGGCTGCTTTCCTTTCCGAAATCGTTGCGCCGACTGGATGAGATCCGTCTTCACCCCGTCTATCAGAAGAAGGGAGAAGCAACTGAGGTTCCCGCGTCTTACGTACCGGTTCCTCTCGAATCCAGTGAGCTCAGCGGCATTACGGTCGCATATTTCAAGGATGCTTCAGCCAATGAGGTAGGCGATGAAGCCGGAAATGGCGGAGATTCGGCAGACAGCCGCCGGCTCAAGGCAAGCAGCGTTGGAGCCCGGTTGGAGGTTGCGTTAACCGAGCCGCAATTCGATTTGCTGCAGAGTCTGGCTATTCAACAATACCGGTTTATCGTGAGCTACGAATAAGGCATGCACCAAGCCATATAGGAGGGAAATTGTGGGGAAAGTTGCTTTTGTCGGAGTTGATAGCTCCATCCGCAGGGAGTTTATGGAGCAAGCACCGGAATGGGAAATAGAATCCGCAGGGGCAGGTGATGTTTTCCGCTTGCAGCCGGATTTGGATTTGATTCTCATTGCCGAGCAGGAGGTTTCTATTTCGGATTTGGAGCCGTTTATGGCGAACCGTCATGCTAAACAAGTCGGATATTTGCTGTCCAGCCATTGCGAAAATAGCATTTTGGAAAATAAGGCATCAGTATGCACTAAACTTGGAATTTTGCCGATTTTCCCACGGCAAACTCCCAAGCAAATGGTTCGGATGCTTCTTGGCACGAGTGGGAAGACAACAATGGCGCGGAAAAGGCTTGTGATCATGGGCACCCATCCTCAAACTGGCGCGACGATGATTGCCTTGTGTCTGGCCCGGGAACTATCCGCAAGGGGGGTGTCTGTCGGAGTGCTAGGCCTCAATTCGGATAATCCGGGCAATCATTACTTTCATCCTTATAACGGCAACACACTGGATGAATATTATCCGGAGATTGCAGACAGCCGGCGGCTGCCGAAGAGAGACGAGTTGCTCAATTTTATGCACAAAGATGAACATGGTTACGCTTATCTTGCCGGCAATGCGGATTTCACCAAAAGGCGCTATTACCGTTTCGATTGCATTGAACGTTTGATCGACATGGCCTCCGATATATTTGATCTTGTCATTCTGGATGCAGGCTGTTCGCCGGATAGCAATTTGACGCTGCAAGCTTTGGCTCAAGGAGATATCAAACTGCTTGTGGGCTCGCAGCAGCCGTTGTCCGAGATGATGTGGAACCGGATGTACACCGATATTTTGCGACTTTTGAGTTATACCAAAGACGAGTTTTTGCTGGTCATTAATCGCCATATGGCGGATTTACCCCTCGAAGGGCGGAAATTGCAGCAATTGATGGGCGTACCTCTTGTCGGCGAAATTCCGGATTTCGGTCTGGATGGCTTACTTTGTGAGATAGAGAACCGTTTGCTAACGGATAGCGGCAACCGCTCTGCGCGAAAACGCGCTCTCGCCTGCTTTTCCGAACTAGCTGATATTGTGATGGATCGAATGGGTGGCAGAGCCGACAAGTTGAAGAAGGAGAGAGGCTTGCTATGGACCCGGAGCGGTTAACGGACGGATGCGAGGATGATTGCGCGATAAGGAGCACGGATGGCCGATCAGATGACTGGCGGTCTACCCCTTTCGATGTTCGCGACTATTTGTTGGAAAGGCAGCTGCTTGCCGATGAGAACAAGGAAACCCGGGCCGCCAGGGAAAGCGATCACCTCTTTGCCCGCATCAAACTGGCCATCACCGATTATTTCAGCCAGCGATTCGAGACCGGCAAGGAGCATGAAAAGCTGAGCTGGCTCAATCGTCAGCATGAGGCGGTTACAGGCGTCAGGAGTGCAGCGGAATGGTTTAAACGGGAGATCGAGGAGTTCTTGCAGCGAAACAATCTTATGGGAAGCCCGTATCCGGAATGCTACACCGACCTGGTGGAAGCGGCCTATCAGGAAACCTACGGATTGGGGGTGATCTCCACCTGGTGGAAAAACGAACGGTACGATATTTCACAAGCCGCTCGAATTATCGGAACCCACGTCTTTTTTGAAATTCCCGGAGAAGTGAATGAACTGCGGCCGATCTCCTACGAGAGCGAAGACGACGTACTGCGCGTTGCCAAACAGCTCAGCTTGCGGAGCCCGAACAGCGCGCTCAATCCCCATCACCCGTCGCTGGAAATCGATATGGCAGACGGGACCCGGGTCACCATCGTCATACCGCCTTGGTCAACCCGACCGATTATCATTTTCCGGCATTATACCATTCCGAAGATTACTCTCGACGATATTCGCATGCAAGGGACTTTCCCTTCCGAGGTGTTGCCGATGCTAAGAGCCATTGCTTGCGGCCGGGGGACCACCTTGGTATGCGGTCCAGTCAAGAGCGGGAAGAGCACCCTCTTAAGCGCGTTGATTTCGGAGCGTAAGCCATCTGACAAGATGATGATTCTTCAGAAGGGGTTTGACGAGCTGAAAATTTCCAGCCATTATCCGAAGCATCAAGTAATGGAACTCATCATGAACGATTCCAATCAAAAGGAGATCTTTGAACTCGTTTTACGGTCGGATTACGAATACATCATCGTCGGTGAAATGCGCTCAGCCGAAGCTGATATTTTTCTCAAAGGATGCGAGCGGGGGCTGCCGGGGGCGCTCAGCACCTATCATACGCCCGACCCCGATAATATCCCTTCCCAGCTAGCGGATCTTGTATTGGAAAGCCACCCGGCAAAGGGCAGACAAGCCCAGCTGGAACGGGCGGCGCGGAATCTGCATTTTGCTATCGTCATGGAGGAATGCGCCGACAGGAGCAAGCGGCTCACCCGATTGACCGCCTACGACTGGAGATCGTCGGATCATTCCTTCCGAACCGTCGATCTGGTTGTATGGGATCACCAGATGATGGACTGGCGATATTCAGCCCGGGTTCCCGAGCGGATTCAAGAGATTTTAGGCAAGTATGCTCCTGCGGAAACGAGGCAGATGATAGATGTCTTAACCCGAATGGCAGCTTTGAAGCCTATCGGGAAAGGGGGGCAAACCATTGCTTCCTAACCTGTGGAACCAGTTAGGCCCTTATCTTGATCCGTTCATTCGGATCATGATTACGGCTGCCGCTCTAATCGGAGTTGCTTTCGTTCTTTCTCTTGGAAACACGGCGAGATTGCCTTTGCGGATTATGCGCATCCGACTTCCCGCCACTGCCGGCGGTCGCGTTCGCCACCCGTCCAGGTGGAGCAAACATTTGCTGCTTGTATCCAGGGCGATTCAGGAAAGCACCACTTCCGATGAGGAACGGATTCGTCGCTTCATTCTTTATACCATGGGATCCTTCGTATCTGCTTATCTGCTAATCGGTATGTGGACCGGCGCGGTAGACTTCAATCATTTGAACGGGGCGGGCTTAACCGATCGTTGGCTGCTGATGGTTTCATTTTGGTCGGCGGCACTTCCATACGGAATCTTGCGTCTACGGCTCCACAGTATTCGCGTAAAAAACAGCGAAGAGCTGATTCCCGCCGTTAATACGTTGCTGTTCAAATACAGAGAGTATCACGGCAATCTGTATTACGCGGTTTTTGAAACGGTTAAGGAGTTGAAAGGGGGGATTCGCACAGCCTTTGCCGCGATGCTTCCTGCTTTGCAAGGCGCTTCCGGAGCCACTATAGAAGAAGCTATCGACTTATTCATTTTTCGGGTGCGAAGCCAATGGGCGATGCAATTAGGCATTCTATTTCAAAAGTCGGAACAACAGGGCGACAATATCGAACGGGGGTTGCGTTGGCTTATAACCGACATGAGTGAAGTGACGAAGATATCCGAGGAACTGAAAACGGAAAACCGTGAAGCTATTCAGATGGGATATTTGCCGGCGATTTTGCTCCCTCTGGTCGTATTCTTGAACCAATACCCGTCTATGGGCAAATCATGGTTTTACTATTTTCATCATCCTGCTGGAATCCGGATGTTGGTGTTTACAATTTTGTTCACGCTTTTTTGCGGGATTGCGGCTTTCATCATCCAAAAACCGAGAAACGAGATGTAAACCATGGCGCACACATTGATTCCGTTCTGGCTTTACACCCTTCCGCTGCTGGCGGTTGTCTACCTGTTGCAGCTGGCTTTGCAGATCGTCAATGAGCGTAGAATTCCGTTGGCAACCCGGATTCGCCATTTTTACGGCTCGCAAAAGGAAAGCTTCATTCGGCGTTACCGCGTAAGCCCGATGGATGAGGAGTTTGAGACAGCCGGACTTACGGCAGCCGGCATCACCCCGCTCAAATACAAGCTTGCCCGGGATCTGCTGTTTCTGTCGATCATGTTCGTCATTCATCTTCGTTTCATACAGCTGCAGGGTTCTTATCCGATGGTCCGCGTCGCGTTTGTTTTACTTTTGTATTTGGCGCTGCAGCTCCGACCACGGTTTCCCGTCGTCTATGCGCTGCAGGCGCTGCGGGTGCGGTTTGTACGCAAAAAGAATGCAGAAATTTTTATCCTGCAGCAGCTGATCTCCAATGAATTTGCCGACGCCAACGCTTCCAAACAAAATATCTATCACATGTTTCTTTATCTTCGTCGCTTTGTCCGGTATCTGCGGCCAGCCGTCGACCGGTTCCTGGAAGAGTATCCCGTTGATCCGATCAACCGGGAGAAGGCATTCCGCAGCTTTTCCAGATTGATTGGGACGCCTGAAGGAGAAACGTTAGCCCAGATTTTATATCAAGTGGATCAATCGTCTCCAGAAGAGGTTCGCGACATTTTGGAAAAGCGCTACGAGGAACTGAAGAAAAAACGGCAGGAAGCGTACCGGGGGGCGATGCGGGACCGCGGGACCGTTGCTTATCTCATTACGTTTTCCGGGTTATTGATGGTGATTCTGTGCGGGTTGTTTGTCTACTATCTGGAATACAGGGATATGATGAGCGGCGTTTATACGCTGCACTGACGGGGATGAGCCGATGAAGGATATTATCGTGAAGCTGCTTTTGATAGCCGTCGCTCTTGCAGCCATTACGTTTTTTGTAGGCTCGGAATCCGGTTTGTGGGGGGATGCAAAAACCGTCCGGGACCGTTCCGATAGCCAAGTGGAGGCGAATCTCGTACCTTGGCCATAAACATTTGCTTCAGATAACAAATTTAGGAGGTAGCTAAAGATGAAAGATATTCTAATCAAAATTTTAATTATCGGCATTACCCTCGCCGCCTTTACCTTTTTTGTCGCAAACGGATTGTGGAATGACACAAAAACCATCGATGTGCGCAAGGATACAACGGTAACGAGCGCTGTTATTCCTACTAGCTGATCATGAAAGAAACAATAGGCAAGCTGCTCATCATCGCCGTACTGGTCGGATGCTTCACGGCTTGGGTATTTAAGGATATGTTCCCAATGGCAAGTACGGGGCATCAGCATGTGGAAGTGAAAATGACGGAAACGATTCGGCCGGGGGATTGAGTGAGATGAAAGATGTGATGACGAAGCTGCTTTTGATTGCTCTAGCTCTGGCATGTCTTTCTGCTATCGCTTTTCCGGCTGTATGGAAAGACGGGGCCAAGGTGAAGAATCGGGTAACGTACGAATACGAAGAGATGTTTAACTAAGCGGAGGCTATCGAAGGATGCGTCAAGCAATTACGCTGCTTTTGGTCTTTCCTTTTATGGTGTTTTTTATGTTCCAGCCCTTCATGAGCGAAGTCGTGCATATGCGCGGCGTACTGTTGGAGCAGACCGCCCATAAATATGCCAAGCTAGCTGCGAGAGAGGGCTATCTTTCACCGGAGCTTGCCAATCTTTTGCGAAAAGAACTGGGCCAGTATCATTTCCGGGAATCCGATATCACCTTGAGCGAATCGACCAGCGTCAAGCAGACCCGGGGGATTACCGTAACCGTAACCTTGGAATATCCCATGGGCAGCCTGTTTGTTTTTTCCGGTTGGTTTGGCAGTGACTCCTCGGTTTCCGAGTACCGCTTTGATGCAAGCGAGATGTCCGAGTATTTGCCGTAACGTGTAACGATGTGGAGAAGGAGGGATGCGGTGGATGAAGTGGGCGATATTTCTCCTGTTCAGCTCTGCGGTTTGTCTTACTTTGTGGTTGTGGCAAACGGACAATCATCTCTCGGAAACCGGATACTTGCGTTTGAAAAATGCTCTCGACATGGCAACCCATGACGCATCTCTCCAACTGAACAAAGAAGTGTTGGAAAATGAAGGGGGGATCGCATTTTCCGATGTCGCTTGGGAAGCTTTCAACGAGAGCTTGCAGCGGAATCTGCGGCTGGACGCATCCGGCCATCCCTTGCATCCCGGTTTGTTTCGTTCCTCTGATGCGTTGGAAGTCCTGCTCTTTGACAAAGTGGAAAAAGGCTGTCCGGACAGTCCCGCGGGTTTTCCCTGCACCTATGTCAATCACACTTACGGATATGTCGATATGTTGGAGGGGCCGGGAATCGTCGCGATCATCCGCATGCACCATCCCCGTCCATTCGCATTCTCGCCGGATACTTCCTATATCGTGGGCAGTTCTCATGAATATAAGGGACCGTAGGATTTTCTGAACCTGCAACAGACCTTTCTGCCGAAAAGAGCTGGGAGGTTTGTTTCGTTCTGAAGTATACTTGAAGTAATTCAAGCAGCTTCATATGAAAATGGAGGTTCCCCGATGAAAAATCGCGCAGAACTTAATGCAGAACGGTTTCGCGGATTTGCGGATATCTATGAAAACGCACGTCCGCAAATGCCACAGTACCCGATCGAGGTAATCCGCAACTATTTGGAGGCAGAACCTGAAGTGGTTGTTGATCTTGGCTGCGGAACAGGGCTGTCAACGCTTGTTTGGGAGGGGCATTGCAGCCGCGTGATCGGTGTGGATCCTAGCATCGATATGCTGGACGTGGCGCTTCGAAAGAAAACGGACACCGTCTCGTTTATCCGGGCATTTTCCCATGAGACGGGATTGCCGGATCATATCGCCGATGCGGTGGTATGCTCCCAGTCATTTCATTGGATGGAACCTAACCAAACCTTGCATGAAATCAACCGGATTTTGAAAAACGGCGGAGTTTTCGCCACTGTGGATGCGGATTGGCCGCCGGTTTATCATTGGCGGGTAGAGAAATCGTACCAGCAATTATTTCAGAAGGTTGAGCATATCGAAGAAGAGAACCCGGAACTTAAAGAGCAATACGTGAAATGGGACAAGAACAATCACTTGCAAAACATCCACAACAGCGGGTATTTCCAATATAGCCGGGAGATCGTCTTTTCGAACCGAGAGAAGTGCGATGCAAACCGGTTGGTTAACTTGGCCATGAGCCAAGGGGGGATGCAGAGCGTTTTAAGGCGGCTTCCGGAACGGATTGCGTCCGACGTCGATGCCTTCAAGGAGCTCGTGATCCAGACATTTGGCCATCAGACCTTTGACATCGATTTCTGCTACCGGATGCGTGTTGGTGTGAAGTAGGCGTTTGCCGATAAAAAAAGGGTCTCCCGCATTAAACTGGACCCTGCGTCAAGGACACTTCGAAAAAAAGAGTTAAGCAGCAACAGACAAAAGATGATTCCTGTACTGAACAGGGGTCATCTTTTTTAATCCCCATTGGTATCTGTGGTTGTTGTAGTAATGGATGTAGCGATCTATCTCTTGTTTAAGTTCTTCGAATGTGGTGCAGTTTCGACTAACAACATGGTCCTTCATATGACCGAAGAAAGATTCTTGTGGGGCATTGTCCCAGCAGTTTCCTCGTCTAGACATGGATTGACCAAGTCCCTTTTCCTTCAGAAGTTCTTGGTATTTGGGGCTTGTATAATGGCCTCCCTGATCCGAATGGATAAAGGCATCTTTATGTAACTTTAACCGACGCTGCTTCATGAGTTGGTTAATGGTATCTGTTGCTAATGGCAGAGTAATGCGATTAGAGAGGTTGTAGGCGAGTAGTTCCCCTGTAGAACCATCTAATATGGTGGATAAGTAGCCCATCTCCGAGCGTCGTCCAAACGGAAGGTAAGTGATGTCGGTGAGCAGCACAAGACCCGGAATCCCCTTCTTGAAATCCCGCTGCAGCTTATTAGGTACAACCCGATGTTCTTGAGTAGCCTTTGCCATTCGTCTGTAAGGATTGGGCTTACGATGAGGACAAACTAGATTCAGACGCCGCATATGTCTGCGGATCCGTTTGCGATTGTAGATGACTTTAAACTCATTTTCTAAGACCATCTTTATCGAGCGGGAGCCCTTCTTAAAGCCTCTTCTACGGAACGCCCTTTTGATTAACTCTCCAGCCTCTGCATCACGCCGAGCTCTTTCTTTACGGGCTTCTGTGGCCTTTAGATAGCTGTAATACCCCGAATGTGAGACATTAAGCAGCTCACATAAGTAACGCGTCATGCGCTTAAATCCTTCATTTACAGCATCCTCAATTAACTCAAATAGCTTATTCTTGCTTGGGTTTTCTCCCTTTGCTACCAGCAACCTTTCTTTCGTATCTGCTTTTTTTAGCAATTCAAGTTGGGACTCCAGAAGCTTAATTCGCGCCTCTTGCTTGGTAATGATCTCTTCTTGTGTCATCTCTCGTCTAAGCGGGCGCCCTGAGGATTCTTTACGAGAATCCGACAGGGCAATAATACCATTTCGCTCATAGGCCTTCTTCCAGCGCCCCGCACATTGTTCTAAGCGCTTCTTTCCTAAAATCTCTATATTGAACCCGTGAGATTCAAATATCTCCCTAGGTGACTTGCCCGCTAGATAAAGGTCAATGAACAACCGTTTAAATTCATCTGAATAGGTTATAGCTTTGTCGCTTACGTTCTTGACGTACTTGTTCTTAGAGAGAAGTTCCTGATCTGCCTTAGAGAATAGTTTCTTGCTCATTATGCCCTCCTTAGATGCCATTACAAGTATACAAAAAGGACTCCATAGCCTAAACACTTTTTTCAAAGTGTCCAGTCCATGGGGTCCAGTTTACATGCGGGAGACCCTTTTTGTGCTTCATATCCAGGACGTTGTCCAGTCTTATGGATTATTCCGTCAGCTTGCTGAGCACCAGTGCCGCTGCGCCGGTAGAGACAGCGGCGTCGCCCAGCTGCCCTTTGGTGAAGCGGACGTTGTAGTATTGGCGGTAATAGGTTTTCTCCAGAGCAATCCGCGTCGTTTCCTCAAAGAAAAAGTCGTTGGAAGAGAACAGAGGCCCGCCGAGGATAACTTCTTCGGGATGAAGAATGTTGATCAGGTTAGCGAGGCCGATGCCGAAATAGGCGGCCGCCTGGCGGAATAGCTCGATGATGACGGGATCGCCGGCTTGAAGTGCGGCAATCAGATGAGCAAACTGCAGCTCATCAGGATTGTTCGCCCACTGACTAAGGGCGACCGTTCTTCCTTGCTTCCAACTAGCCACCGCTTGCGTGATCAGGTTCTGGATGGAAACATAGGATTCCCATGCGCCGTAATTACCTCCCGGGGTGTCGGAAGGAACACCGGCACTTTCGATGATCATCTGACCGACGGCACCTTCGGTATCCATGACGCCATAAAAGATTCGGCCTTCATTCATGATGGCGGAGCGCATGCCGATGCCTGCATGCAAATACAGCAGTTGATGCTGTTGCCGGTTGTCGCTGAGCCAATATTCTCCGAGCAGACCGGTATTGGCTCCGTTATCCAAATAAACCGGCAGACCGAGCAGCTGCTCCAGCCGCTCTTTTATCGGAACCTGGGTCCAGCCCTCCGCGGGAAAGTGGGTAGGATTCAGGATGATCCCCAGCTTGCGGTCGAGCGGTCCCACTGCGCCGATTCCAATTCCGAGCACCCGTTCTTTTTCGATGTTGTTTGTTTTAAGCAGCGTCGGTACATGTTCGGTTATCAATTGAATCAGGCGATCGGGGGTCAGGGAAGCGTTCATCTTCCACGAGACGGAACCGAGGGAATGCAAATGCAAATCGAACAGGACAAGCCTGGAATGAGTACGAGAGATTTCAACGCCGAAGAGATAGGCATAGGTAGGGTTGGTTTCATAGAGAACAGGCCGTCGCCCACCCGTCGATTCGCCTAAGCCAACCTCCAGGATCAGGCTTTGTGCCCGCAGTTCTTCGAGAATCCGGGTCAATGTGCTTGCGGTCAAACCGCTTTCCTCCAGAAGGACCAGCTTGGATACCGTGCCGTGTCTGCGAATGGAAAGATAGATTTCTTTGGCTTTAGCGCTTTGAATATGATCGCTTCCAGATATCAACCGGTATCGCTCCTTTTACGCCGCAGGATCAAGTAAAGACGGCAATGCCGACTAACCCCGATATTACAATGACATAAAAAGGATGGGTGCGCAACTTTAAAAGAGCGTATAGCGATCCGGCAAAGATCAGCCATAGCATAACGGAAGAATAAAGATCGCTTGCCGCCATCATCCCGCTAGCCAAAGCGAACTTGATTGCTCCGAAAAAAATGACGCCGGTTACGATGGGACGGAGTCCGTAGAAAGCCGCCCGCACGGTTTTATACTTGTAAACTTTATAAAAGAAGGCTGCTGCCAGAATGACGAGTATGAGAGAAGGCAAAATGATTCCGATGGCTGAGATAATGGCGCCGGGTAGACCCGCCGTTTGATAACCTACGAAAATAGCTGTATTGGTGGCGATTGGGCCGGGAGACATGCCGGCTACGGCGGTGGCGTTTAAATAGGCTTGGGGGGTCATCCAGTGATGCTTCTCCACCTGGGCGCCGATTACGGGGATCATCGCGTAGCCCCCGCCAAAGGAAACAAAACCGATGACCATGAATGTAGTAAACAATTGCCATACGATCAACGGGCTCATCTCCTGCTGCTAAATGCCGTCTCCGATAAAATAATCTTTGTAGACGAAATGCTCATGATCGTCTTCTTTATTCAGGCGCACCGCTAGACCTAACAATTCCTTTGCCTTTACCTGCAAAATGCCGACGGCGATGCCGCTGAGCATGACGAAAACCGGATTCATTCCGGTGACTACCATTAATAAAGTTGTTGCCAAAACGGTGCAAAGAGTCGTCTTGTCGAAGATAGCGGACCTAGCTATTTTTAGTCCTGCATAGACGATGAGGGCTACGATGGACGCTTTAATCGCCTTGAACGCAGCCGCCGCTTTCGGGCTATCTTGAATATGCAGAAAAACGGCGCAAAGTCCGATGACGATAAGAAAAGTCGGCAGCAGCATACCCAGCATGGCCGCGATGGCGCCGGGGATGCGGGCGATTTTATAACCGATAAAAGTGGCGGAATTGATGGCGATGGCGCCAGGGATCGATTGGCTCACAGCCAAGACATCCGCGGTTTCTTGTTCTTCGAGCCATTTGCGCTTTTCGACCACTTCCTGCTCGATGGCGGGAATGACCGCATAACCGCCTCCGAAAGTGACGGGAGCGATTTTTAGGAAGCTCAAGAATACTTCACCCAAAAGCTTCCAGCTTACTTTTTGATCCGGCATGGTCAGGCCTCTTCTCAAAAATTAATAGAGTAAGTATAGCATAGATAATATCATATTGGTTTAAAGTTATTGTGAACACCCTCTATTAGCTGATATTTACGCGCTAATTCAGAGTAATCCCATTAACTTTATTTTATTTTGGTGTTTACTCCAATTTGACAGGGAGAATATTGCCTCTAGAGGAGTATGTATGGGGAATGAACGCGGAAACGTTGGCATCAGTGGAAAAAGTACAAAACCTGCTGCTTCGCGAGAATGTTTTTTTATAGAAGAAGTTTATATATTCCTGTTCTATCGGTTTTTTCTATAATGGAACCAAAATGGAAGGGGCGGATGGGAATGGCAGTTATCTTTAGGACATACAGCGGAAAAGCCGGGTTTACGGAAGATTATTTTCGGGTGTTTGACTTTCTCAACAAGTTGAACCGAGATGGGGTCGTAAATAATAACTTTTTGTGGGGACGTTGGGAATGGATGATCTCCCATTACCTTTTGGACAGGAAGAACTTGCACCGGATCGGGCTGTGGATGAATGAAGATGAAATTGTCGCTCTTGCTACCTATGAAGAAACCGTCGGGCATGCCTGGCTGATCTTCGAACCCCGATACCGCCATTTGAGCGATGAAATGTTGGCATATGCCATGGATCATTTGCGAAAAGACGGCAAGCTTAGCATCATCCTTAACGATGCCGATGGTGAATTTCAGGATGCGGCCGCTAAAATGGGCTTCCGTCCAACCCAAAACCGGGAAGAAACCGCTATTATCCCGATTCGCGAAGAGACAATCGGCTATCATCTGCCGGAAGGATTCCGCATCGTTTGCCTTGACGAGGATTACGATTTGGCGAAATACAACCGA
The DNA here is from genome assembly GCF_000455485.1 of Gorillibacterium massiliense. GTDB lineage: Bacteria > Bacillota > Bacilli > Paenibacillales > NBRC-103111 > Gorillibacterium > Gorillibacterium massiliense. Next base: position 10,260 of record NZ_CBQR020000136.1, on the reverse strand, counting down.
GTTATGTGGCGAGGCTTCAATCATGAAGGCCCGGCACCTGAGACGGAAGAAAAGCTGGCCAGCAGGAAACAGGAGCTTTCCGGGCCTCATGTGGATCTGCGCTTGAAAGTTGCTGTAGCCGCTCCTAATGGTGAGTTTGTCGCTTATTGCGGCATGTGGCATGTCCCCGGCAACGATTATGCGCTTGTGGAACCGGTGGCTACCGATCCGGATTACCGGATGATGGGCCTCGGCAAAGCAGCTGTACTTGAGGGTATCAAACGTTGCGGAGAACGGGGAGCAAAGTGGGCGTATGTCGGCTCGTCTCAACAGTTCTATTACAATATCGGCTTCCGCCCCTGCTCGACGTATACGTGGTGGAACCTGCGCGATTGATCGTTCAATGAGCTTCACGACCTTATACCATAAGGGCAAAGGCAGCCTTCGGGCTGCTTTTGTATTTTTTTGGATTCTACTATTGCATTAAGTGTATTAAGTGATATAATACACCTATAGCACGACACGCAGGTCTTGGAAGCAAGGAGGACAGATATGGAAAAAGAGCAGGTTGGCACCATACGTTTCCAAATCGATTTTAGTCAACCGCTGTATGAGCAAGTGCTGGATCAGGTGCGAAGCTCCATTGCGAAAGGAGAGATTGGCTTGGGTGAGAAGATGCCTTCCGTACGGGAGTTGGCTCAGGATTTGAAAATGAATCCCAACACCGTGATGCGCGCGTATCAGGAATTGGAACGGGACGGACTGACGGAGAAGCGCCGAGGTCAAGGGACATACGTAACTTCCTCGCCCGAGCGGGTGCACATCTTCCGCAGAGATCTGGCTGCGCAATATATTAACGCTTTTGTCGCTCAGATGGAAAGTTTGGGCTTGACAGAAGATGATGTTCAGGAATACATCCACCAACGATTCATAGCGGGAAAAGGAGAACATGAGAAATGACTCGACCTCTAATCGAATGTGAGCGAATCGCGAAGCAGTATGGAAGAACGGTTGCACTGGATAACTTTTCAGTCTCCATTCCGGAAGGTAAAATCGTCGGTATCCTGGGTCCTAACGGTTGCGGGAAATCCAGTTTCTTTCGGATGGTGACGGGACTTACCAAGCCGGATTCGGGACGGGTTCAAGTACTTGGCCGGGAACCGGGATGGCAGACGAATAAAGAGATCGCTTATTTGCCGGACCGGGCACATTGGTATCCAAGCTATACAGTCAATCAATTGATCAACTGGGGAAAAACATTTCTTCCGGCCTTTGATCCGGCGAGAGCGGAACGGCTTGCCGAATTCATGGAAGTCGACTTGGAAGCGAAGATCGGTGGCATGAGCCGGGGGCAGGAAGCTCGGGTGCTGCTCATCCTTTGTTTAGCCCGTGATGTGCCGCTCATTATTCTCGACGAACCTTTTGCCGGTATCGACGTTATTTCAAGAGAATCGATCGTCGCGGCCATCATCGATATGATCGAAGAACGGCAGCAATCGATTTTAATCAGCACCCATGATATTCAGGAAGTGGAAGGGCTTTTCGATTACATCGTGATGCTGGACCATGGAAAAGTGATCTGGTCGGGAGAATCAGAGGATTTGCGAGCGGAGCATGGTTCCTTGCACCAAGTATTTCGATCCATCTACAAGAAGGAGTGGAAGGCATGATCGCAAGCCCTATTTTCTGGAAGTTGGTTCTTCATGAACTCAGAGCCAAAGGAAACTGGCGCAAACAAAAACGGGTGCCCGTCCATAAAGGATGGTGGTATGCATACTTCCTCTTTGTAGTTGCTGTTATCGTTGGTGTGGTGACCTATTTCGCCATCCAAAAGAAGATTAACCAAGAGGATACCCTGAATTTTATCTTTGGCGTCAGCTTCAGCCTCCCCTATATGGTCTTCGTTTTCGGAAACCGCAGCATAGGAAAGGAATGGGATAATGACACCAATGGATGGTGGCTAACCTTGCCTTATCCCCGCATATGGCTGATATCCGCCAAATTCGTAACGCTATTGATTCAACTGGTGGGTGTTGTCTTGGTCATTATGGCATTTGCTATCCTTTACGGTACCCTTATAGCACAGATGCTGTATGGGATGTCGTTTTCCGATCTCATGAACACCATGCAAGCCGGGCTTAAATGGATGGTCATGCTTGTCGGTTTTTCACCCCTCATTCTTGCAGTCAGCCTGTTTACGGCAAATGCCCGTTACTCATCGCTTCGACCGGCAACGGCAATGCTCTGGGTTATCTCGATGACGAGCATTTCCTTCCTGTACCAAGGGAGTGCCTCTAACATATTTACGGATAAGCAGTCAGCATTTGTATATACATTGAATTGGAATATGCTTCTTTATATGGCGATCAGTTGGGTGGCAGCCTATTTGATCAATCGAGCAAGCGCGTATGTGCTGGAGAAAAAAGTATCGTTATAGGAGGGATTGGCGTGGAGAAAACGCTGGAAACAAACAAGCCGGATACGGCGGTCATCGCGGGGAAAGAGGAGTGGCTGCTCGAGGTCGGCGGACTCATGAAAAAGTACGGCAAAAAGGATGCCCTTGCGAATGTGACGTTTTCCATCAAAGCAGGATCTACTTTCGGATTCCTCGGTCCCAACGGGGCAGGGAAGTCGACGACGATGAAAATCCTCACCGGCATCGTCAAAGCGGACAGCGGCACCGTCAAGCTGTTTGGAAAAAGCATCGAAGACGATCCGGATGCCATTGCCCGCTATATCGGCTACGTCCCTCAGGACATCACGTTGTACGAAAATTTGTCGGCAACCGATAACCTGCTTTTCTTCGGCGAGGCTTATGGAGTCAGCGGAACCGTTTTGAAAAAACGAGTGGAGGAGCTTCTCGCTCAGGTCGGTCTTTCGGATCGGGCAAAAGACACAGTCAAAACCTACTCCGGCGGGATGAAGCGCAGGGTGAATCTGGCAGCTGCGATGCTGCATAAACCGAAGCTGCTCATTCTTGATGAACCTACGGTGGGGATCGATCCCCAGTCCAGAAACCACATTTTTGAAATGATTCGCGAATTGAACCGGGAAGGCGTCACCATAATCTATTCCACTCACTACATGGAGGAAGTAGAAGCTCTCTGCGACGAAGTGGCAATTATGGACCAAGGGACAGTAAAAGCGAAAGGACCTCTGGGGAGCTTGCTGGAACAATACGGGCGGAAGTCGATCTATTTGGAGGCAGCGGACTTAAAGGAAGCGCCTCATCTGTCGGGTATTGGGGCCGTAACGAAAAAAGGCTCCGGCTGGTTGATTGATGCGGATGATGTGGAGATCGCGATGCAGCGGCTTATGCAACTGGGGGCTCAGATGGGGTGGAACGTGAAGCAGTTAGAAGTGGTCCGGCCGTCCTTGGAGCAGGTGTTCTTGACGGTTACCGGAACGGAACTTAGGGATTAGGATTGGAGGAGCGAGCGAGATGAAAGGAATTTTGTTGAAAGAACTAAAGCTGATCAAAAAGGATCGAAGAAGTTTTATTTTCCTCTTATTGATGCCAATCTTCTTTATCCTTATGTACGGCTCTATCGGTGGGGGCAGCGACAGCTCCAGGATTGCGCTTCATGTCATCGACCAAGACCAAAGCGCCGCCTCCAAAGCGTTCATCCAACAGTTGGACGGAATCATGGACGTCAAGCAGGATGCCGCTTCGAGCCTGGATACACAGGTTTTGAAAATTAAAAAAGGCCAACTCACCGAAGTGCTCGTCGTACCTAAGGGGTTCGGCCAGGACCTTGCAGATGGCAAACAGTCGGAGCTGCCTTTTTACCAGGATGCCTCCGCACAGACGACCATTGCCCCGATACAGGCGATTTTAAACAGCGTAGCAAACGGCTATCGGGAAAAGAAGCTGTCGGATACCTTCACGGCCTTGGGAGAGACCGGCGAACAAGCGCAAGCTGCCTTGGCTTCGCCCATTGCGGTGAAAAATATCCAGACCACCTCGGAACAGTTGAGTTATCTGGATATAATCGTCCCGGGGATGACCGTCATGTTTGTATTCTTCATCATGATTACCATGTCTAAACGGTTTTTTGAGGAAAAGAAGACCGGGCTGCTCTCTCGGATACGCAGCACCCGGATCAAACCGATGGAATATTTGATCGGCATGTGGTTGCCATTCATCTTTACGGTCATCATTCAATGCGCCCTTCTTTTCGGTTTCGGGCATTACGTATACGATTTGAATTTGGGCGATCTCTCCGCCCTTGGCTTGGTCATCGTCGGACTCAGCATCGCGAGTACGGGCATCGGCATGGCGCTTTGCTTCCTGGCGCCGGGAGAAAGTGCGGCAATGGTCATCACCCAGGTCATCACGATGGGGGGCGCGCTTCTGGGCGGACTGTGGATGCCTTCCTATCTGCTGCCGGACATGATGCAGAAGATCGGGAAATTTACGCCGCAATATTGGGCGCAGCATTCGATCCAGGACATTATCGTCCATCATGCCCACATCGCGGATGTTTGGGGTGGGGCGGCGATCCTCGCCACCTTCGGTCTCATCGGTCTGTTCATTGCCTTCCTACGGCTGCCTCGGTTTATGCGGGCTGCGGAGAATTAATAGGTTAGTCGGAAAAACCTCCAGTCGATCTAAGATGGGCTGGAGGTTTTCGTTTACTCGATATCCGCTTAACGCGAAAAGGACCGGAGGCACCTGCCTCCGGTTTTTCTTGTATAAGAAAACCCCAGTTCGACTGGGGGTTCAGGATAGCTTATAGCTATGAGTAGAAAACCCTTTGAACTCGATGATAAGTGAGTGCTGGTTTGCCACCGCGCAGATGAAAACAAGGAGGATAAAGGATGGATAAGAGCAGTCTCCATAGGTTGAACCATTGAAATGAGCAGGAACGCGGAGAGCGAGTGGATGAATACCTGTAAACCTACCGTTATTTCGCTTTCCTTGAAGGGGATTTTTGCAATAACTGCAAACCTACAGGTATTTTGAGCTCAAACTCTTTATTCGTAACCATATGACAAAAATAACTGTGCAATTACAGTAATTTCCTTAAATGAGTTAAATTTGCTGAAAATACCTGCATCTTTGCAGGTGTTCGCTACAACACTGTCCCAAGCCCCACACAGGATCACGCCTACATGTGGATAGGTATCGAGAGTAGAACGAAGTCATTTAATACATCGATTCTCCAAGTTCGGTGCTTGGCGGAGCGGAATGTGAAACAAAGAAAGACTGTGTCTCGTCTTGTTTGTGAGAGCTGTGATTGGCTATAGGGGAGCTGAACGGCTTGCGTGCATTTTGACGAATTGGATCGACAGACAAAGGAGAATGCTGCATTGGAGAGTTCGATTATTGAAGTGGCTAATTTGCGCAAGGTCTATCGAATCGGCAGCGAAAAGGTAATCGCATTGAATTCGATCCATTTGACCATTCAGAAGGGAGAGTTCGTCTGTCTGCTGGGCACTTCGGGTTCCGGCAAGTCTACCTTGCTCAATATGATGGCTGGGCTGGAGAAACCGACCAAGGGAACGGTGAGAATTCTCGGAGAAAGTATCAACGCCATGAGCGAAAAGAAGTTGGCAAAGTTCCGTCAGGATTATTTGGGCTTTATTTTTCAATCGTATAACCTTTTGCCGGCTTTGAACGCATTGGAAAATGTAAGCCTGCCGCTAACCTTCAAGGGCATTTCCAAGCAAGTCCGGGAAAAGCGGGCGGCGAAGCTGCTGGATGCCGTTGGACTCACCTCGCACATCAAGCACAAACCGTCGCAAATGAGCGGCGGCCAGCAGCAGCGGGTCGGCATTGCCCGTGCATTCGCGGCGAATCCGGAGATCATTTTCGCGGATGAGCCGACGGGCAATCTGGATTCCAAAACGACGCAGGAGGTCATGGAGCTTATGACGACGCTGGCGCGCAAACGGAACCAGACCTTGATCATCGTTACCCATGACCGGGAAATTGCAAAATTCGCGGATCGGGTCGTACGCATTTTGGATGGCAACATCGATGGGATTACATTACAGAAAGAAACAATCGGGGTGGTCGAATGAGACGGAAATATGCAGCGGCAATGATGGCATTAATCTTTTTATTGATGTATGCAACAAGCGGGATTTCACATGCAGCCGAGACGACGGATCTGATTAGCGGCAAGAAAATTATCAAAGGCAATACATCCAAAATTGTTGAAAATGATAAATTTACCTTGCGTTTATATTTTTCGAAAGATATTGAAAGCATTAACCTTGAGATAAACGATACAAGCTCATTTTACGGGGAAGATTCCAATATATTTCAATTTAAGAAGGGGACGGGTTCTATAGAGGCCGCTCTTCCGCTTGTTTATTCAGGCTATGGCAACTACCTTTATCTATCCGGCTCTTGGAGCACTGCGACGGAATCGGGACAGTTCAGACAAAATCTTTACATTAGCGAGGCGGTTCCCACAAAATCCGAACCAACGCCAGTTCCGACGATACCCCCTCTGCCGGATACGACCAAATATATCCCGAAGCTTGGCGTTTCAGGAAATACCGCCATTCCAACGGGATTTGCCGGAGATACATTAAACCTTACGCTGCCGATCCGAAACAGCACCGGCAACTCGGCCAGAGATGTATCCATCAGCCTGGAGCCGGAGGACAAGAGCAAGGTTCCTTATGAAACTGCCTTGACCAACGTGGCCCAATCGCTGGATAGCATTGACGGCAAGGTCACGAAAACGGTTGTCTTTCCGCTGAAGATCAAAGCGGACATGCCCTCGGGCATCTATCCGTTAAAAGTCAATTACCAGTTCAACAATAGTTTTGGCGATCCGTTTACATCTTCCGAAGGGATATACATAAAGGTTGAAAATTACAGCACCGCTGCAAGATTGTCTCTGGGTCAGATCTCTACCGATCCTAAGCAAGCGGTGCCTGGCGAAACCATGATTCTGCGTATCTCCCTCGCCAACGCCGGCAGCACAGCGGCCAAGGATGTAAAACTGACATTGACGGGATTAAAATCTGACGGATTTACTTTGAACAGTTCTTCCGATACCAAACGGATCGGGCAGATCAACGGTAATCAATCGGACGAAGAGACGTTCCAACTCTCTGTTTCATCGGCTATTACCGGGGGGAGTCAGCCTCTCGGTGTGAAGTGGGAATACAAGGACAATTCCGGTAACCCCGTTACAGAAGAAAGCCAGATCTTCATTCCGGTGAAAAAAGGCCCGGCCAGCGCGGCAGCGGTTTCTATCGGCAAGATCACCGCCCCTGGTGCCCCGCTTATTCCCAAGTCAAGCTTTACGATCAATTTTGATGTAACCAACGGCGGGAAAGAAGAAGCGAATAATATAAAAGTTACGGTTGCGAGCGACAAGGAGCTGGTTCCGACTTCTCTCAGCAATGTGATGATTCCGGCGCTCGCTCCAGGCAAAAGCCAAAGCCTCAGCTTTGCGATGAAAGTTGCCCCGGATGCCCCCACCAAGAGTTATCCCATCGCCATAACGGTGGAATATGAGGAAATGGAAGCCGGGCAACCGGTCAAAAAAACATTGACCCAATACGTTGGGGTGTATGTGGAAGGTGCCGATAAAGATGAGGACAAGGACAGTAAAACGGTCCCGCGAATCATCGTCAATCAATATAGCATTGACCCGGCCACTGTAATGGCGGGGCAGAATTTCACCTTGAATCTGTCGTTCTTGAATACGAGTCGATTGAAGGATGTTAGCAATCTCAAGCTGTCCGTTGCCTCCGATGATGGAACCTTTACGTTCGACGGCAGTAGCACTTTTTTTGTGGAGGCCATGCCAAGCAAGGGGGCGGTGGAGAAAACTCTTACGCTGCGGCCCAAACCTGATGCAGATGCGAAAATATACAATGTTACGCTGAACTTTGAATATGAAGACGCCAAAGGCAACCCGTATACGTCGAAAGAGACGGTTAGTATTCCCGTACAACAGAATAACCGCCTGGTTGCAGGGGAAGTCAATGTGCTTTCCGAAGCATTTACCGGTCAACCGATTCCTATTTCTCTGGAATTTTACAATATGGGGAAATCCATTTTGTACAACTTGATGGTGTCGACGGAGGGCAACTTTACAAGCGCCAATAACAGCTACTATGTCGGCAATTTTGCTTCCGGCCGCAGCGACTCTTTTGAAAGTTCTCTTATTCCCAATGAGGCGGGGGAATTAAAGGGCACGATGATTTTTACATATGAAGATTCTGCGGGGAAAAGCAGCGAGTACCGCAAGGAATTCTCGATTATGGTCAATGATATGCCCCCTGCGGAGCCGGTACCGGGGGGAGATCAGCCTATGAATCCGGCTGAGCCGGGCAAAAACAAGTGGAAAAAGGCTCTATATATCGGTATTCCAGCCCTCGTACTCCTAGGGGGGACGGCAGCCGTCATCATTAAGAAGAAACGCCGTAAAAAGAAGGAAATGGAATTGGATGAATAGCCTTGATCTGATTCAACTGGCGCTGATCAATTTTTTACGCAGCAAGGTACGCTCTTTCCTGACCATTCTGGGGGTTGTAATCGGAACGGCTGCCATCGTCGTCATGCTCTCTCTCGGGATCGGCATGAACGAAAGCTTCAAGCAGCAGGTCAGTCAAATGGGTAGCTTAAACATCATAGATGTCTATGTTAACGGGGATAACGGGAGGGTGTCCTCCGGCGGAGGAGGCACCGCCGTTTTGGACGACAGCGCGGTGCAGGCTTTTTCCAAAATGAAGGGGGTCGATGTTGCGACTCCGGTTGTTCAGACTTCCGCCAAGCTGCAAGCCGGTAAATATCTCACGTATCTAAACCTGATCGGCATGCGGCCGGAAGCGATGGAAAAGCTTGATTTCAAACTGACGGAGGGACGGCTTATCTCGAAAACGGATACCGACTCCTTGCTGTTCGGCTTCTATATCCCTCAGCAGTTTTACAATCCAAAAGCGAAGGGGGGGTACGGCCAAGCCCCACATGTTAACGTGATGACGGAAAAAATGCAGATGACGTTCGATATGAGCTATGGCGATAAAAAGCCGGAATCTCCCGATATGACCGGACAGGAGCAAAACAAAAAACCGGCCAAGCTTTATAAGGTTAAGGCAATCGGCACACTTGCCGAAAGCCAGAGCGAGAAGGATTGGTCGGCTTATATCAACATCGATCAATTGAATAAATGGATACGGGAAAACAGCAAGGTTCAGATGAGCCAAGGGATGGGCACGGGTATGCAAAAGGGCTACCAAAGAGCCATTGTGCGAGTGGCGGATCCCAAGGATGTGGAACCGGTTCGGGAAAAAATCAAAAAAATGGGCTTCGCCACCAGTGCGCTTACCGATGTCTTGAAAGGGATGCAGAACACGTCCAAAACACTCCAGAAGATACTGGGTGGGATCGGAGCGATTTCCCTTCTGGTTGCCGCTCTCGGCATCACGAATACAATGGTCATGTCTATTTATGAACGGACCCGTGAAATCGGAATTATGAAGGTTTTGGGTTGTGAATTGAAAGATATAAGGCGCCTGTTTCTGCTTGAAGCGGGTTTTATCGGATTCCTTGGCGGAGTCGCCGGCGTATTGTTTAGTCTGGTTGCCTCATATATTTTAAACAAATCGGGAAGCAGTCTGACCGGATCCTTTGGCGGTGGAACGGTAAACCCAAATGCTCCGGCGGCGACAAAGATATCTCTTATTCCTTTGTGGCTGATGCTGTCATCCATCGGGTTCGCCACTCTGATAGGACTAGCGTCCGGCTTCTATCCGGCCCGGAGGGCGATGAAGCTGAGCGCACTGGAAGCGATCAAGACAGAGTAGGTACGTTCATCTGGATAACGAAACAAATGGAGTGCTGGAAGTAAAACACGAAAAAGAGCCGGGGAGCCGGCTCTTTCTGTGTCCATCAGAATTTATAAGTTTGTCACTATAAACGTTAATTGCGTTTGTCGTTTGATGGGGAGTGTGCCTCGCGGCCTTCCCGTTCCGACCGTTCCTTGGCATACAAGCCGCCGGGAGCGAAAAACTGATACAGCGTCGTTTCGATGCGGCCGTTGAACAGCTTGCGCTTTTTGCTGGCAGGCTTGCCGTAGTAATGCTCCACCTGCTTGCTCGGAGTGATGATGAAATGGGACCAGGTGGGCAGATAAAGGGCAATGGAACCGAGTTGGCGGATGGCCAATGTAGCTGCGTCGTCGTCTCCCAGACGCTCACCGTAAGGCGGGTTGGTGATGATGTAGCCGTACTCGCCCTGTGGCTTCGCTTTAGCTACCGGCAGCACTTTGAAGTCGATTTCCCCCGCAATCCGGCGCTTTTAAGGGC
>NZ_CBQR020000135.1 GCF_000455485.1 Gorillibacterium massiliense | reverse complement strand
AAGTCGATTTCCCCCGCCAATCCGGCGCTTTTAAGGGCGGCTTGGGCGACTTCAATGGCCTCCGGATCAATATCCGAGCCGGTGATCTCTAGGGGGATATCGTCCCGGACCAGGTCATAGGCTTCCTCTCGGGCATCGTTCCACAGCTTGGCGGGGATTTCCCGCCAGTTTTCCGCCGGGAAGGTGCGGCGCAGTCCGGGCGCGATGTTCCAGCCGATCATCGCCGCTTCGATGGGGATGGTGCCGGAGCCGCAAAAGGGATCGTATAGCGGCCGGTCCGGCTGCCAGCGGCTCAGCTGAACCATGGCGGCGGCGAGGGTTTCCTTCAGCGGTGCTTCGGTTACGAGCCGGCGGTAGCCTCGCTTGTGCAAGCTGGGACCGGTGGTGTCGATGGTCAGCGTGGCGATGTTACCCAGCAGTGCAACTTCAACGACGTACCGGGGACCGGTTTCCTGGAACCAGTCGGTGCGGTAAGCCTGTTTCATTTTCTCTACGATGGCTTTCTTGACGATGCCTTGGCAGGCGGGGACGCTGCTTAGCTGGGACTTATGGGAGCGGCCTTGAACGGGGAATTCTCCGTTTTCCGGTATCCAGTCCGGCCAGTTTAACGCTTTCGTGCCTTCAAACAACTCGTCGAAAGTGGTTGCAGGGAATTCACCCATTTTTATGAGCACGCGATCAGCGGTCCGCAGCCATAGATTGGTCCGGCAGATAGCCTGTTCGTCGGCGGTAAAGGTTACGCGCCCGTTCTCGGTGTGCGCGTCGTCGTAGCCTAAATCTTTAATCTCCCGCGCCACAAGGGCTTCGAGTCCCATGGGGCAGGTAGCGATCAATTGGATGGCGGCCATGATGTCGTCATCGTCTCCGTTTCGTTTTCATTCTGTTTGTTTGGAAAATTCATGTACCTCTAATCATACAGGTAATGCAGCCGGGAATCCAGCCTGTCCGGCGTAAAGTGGAAAAGCCGGAAATCATGCGGTATGATGGGGAGCGAGAACAGCGGTTAACGTGAAAAGAAAGCGATGAGGACATTACCGATGAAGATGACCGATAAAGAAACCGATTATCAGGATGATCCACAGGAAGGATGTCAACAAGACCCTTCCCTTTTGCAGCCGGAAAGTCCGGAGAGTTATGCGGAACGGCTGTATCCCGTTGACGAGCAACTGCGGCTGACGAGAGAGGTACTGCTAACCGAAGGCTTGCCGGATATTTCCGTTGCCCCCGCTTATGGGCGTTTATTGACGCTACTTGTGAAAATGAAGGGAGCCCGCCGTATTTTGGAAATCGGCGCTCTCGGCGGGTACAGCGGTATCTGTCTTGCCAGAGGCTTAGGCCCGGACGGAGATTTGATTTCACTGGAAATCAAGGAGGAGTTTGCCCGGGTAGCCCGGGCAAACCTGGCTGCAGCCGGTTTGGCGGCGCGGGCGGAAGTACGTGTCGGCAATGCCCGGGCAAGCTTGGTCCGGCTTGTGGAGGAGGGTCAGCGGTTCGACTTCTTTTTCATCGATGCCGATAAGGAAAACTACCTGGAGTACTTGGATCGGGCGCTGGAACTTTCCAATCCGGGAGCCGTTATCGTGGCGGACAACACGTTTATGACCGGCAAAGCCCTCGACCCCAGCCGGACCGGCCCGGGCGTAAGAGGCATCCGCCGATTCAACGAGCTGGTGGCCGTTCACCCGCGGCTAGAGAGCACGATGCTTCCTGCTTATGACGGCTTGACTATCGCCAGAGTGAGGGAGTAATGCATTTTAGCCTCCAAAAAGAGCGGTAGCAAAAAAAGAAGCCTTCCATTCCGGCAAAATGATCCGCCGGATGGAAGGCTTTTTCGGTTGGGTGTCAGTTGGCGGATGCCGCTGGCCGCCGTTTGTTGAGGGAGGTGCGGACCCATACGGCATTGATCAGAAGCAGCGAGCCTGACAGCAGGAACACGCCTTGAATGCCGATCCACGGGGAGAGCAGCCCACCGGTGATGGGACCGAGCACGTTGCCAAGGGCTAGGGTACTGGTGTTCAGACTGTAGCTGCGGCTTTCCATCCCCTCCGGCGTGAATCGGCGGATCAAGGCATAGACGGAAGGCAGCAGGCCGCCCATGAACATGCCGAGGACGAAGCGGGCAATAATCAGCTGCAAGACGGTTCCGGCCATCGCTTGCAGCCCGAAGCTCAATGCAGTTCCTACTAGGCAGATATTGAGCACCCGTTCGGAGCCGAATTTGTCGCCCAATTTGCCCAGGAGCGGCGATATCGCCATGTTGGAGATCCCGTTTGCCGAACTGACGACGCCTGCGAAGAAGGCGAGCATCTCACCTGTTCCATGGATCTTCTGCACGTACAGAGGCAGCAGTTGGGAAGGGCTGAGCAGGGCGAATTGAAACAGAAAGGTCACGGTAAACAGAGCGGGCAGTTGAGTGATTTTCGCCAGTTCCCGCACGCTTTCGAGAGTTGACATCTTCGGCTTGCTGAGGGCGGCGCTGCGATCGAATTGGTCGGTTACGAGAAAGGTTGCCAGCAAGGAGGCAACGCAGATCAAGGCACCGGTAAGGAAGAAAATATTGCGGTAGCCGATAACATCCGCCAAGAGCCCTCCGATAAGCGGCCCGAATATTCCCCCTGCTACACCACCTGTTTGCAGAATGCCCATGGCAAAGCCGACTTTTTCCCGTGGCGTGTTCGCCGAGAGCAGAGTGACGGAAGCCGGGTTGAAGCCGGAGATGGTACCGTTCAAGAGACGAAGCAGCAGGAGCTGCCAGGCTTGTCCCGTGAGCCCCATGGTGGCCATGACAATGGCCATACCGTAGCCTGAGCGCAGCAGCATGATTTTCCGGCCGTACCGGTCGGCGACGCTGCCCCACAGGGGTTGAAAAAGAAAGGAGGTGACGAAGTTGGCGGCGAAAATCATCCCCGACCAAATCGCCACCTGGTGTGTATTATGCATGCCCATTTCCTGCAAATAAAGAGGGAGAAACGGGGTGATCATGGTGGTGCCTGCCATGACGAAGAATTGGCCGAACCAGAGAACGGCAAGATTCACTTTCCATTTTTCCAAGATGCTGATCTCCTTCCGTACTGGATCAGTCGCGGTTCACCGCACACAGGTGAGTCGTGAGTAACTGGTCCGATTAATCTGCCGATAGCCGAATATTCAATAAATAAGTATAGGCCTATGCGAAGGAGATTACAAACTTTACCTTTCTTCGCGGCTTTTGCGAATGGCTTCTGGCACCAGGCATGATTACGGATTTTTATTTCCTAAATCAACAATATTATCGCCGGAAAAGGGGAAATGCGGTCATTTTTGGCGTAGAAATCCGGTAGCTTTTAGAGTAAAGTTATCTATTGTTGAATCAACCGATAGAGGAGATTTTCATGAATACCAAGTCAACCGGCGAATTGTCCCGCGCTGCGGAATCGAAGCAGGAGCAGGCGACCATCGCTACCACCCGCGCCGACCGCGTGCTTTTCACCGTCGTTACCCTGCTGTATTGGTCATCCTTGTACGTTTATGTACCTATTCTTTCGGACTATTTGACCTTCCGAGGGATGAGCTTGTTTTTAACCGGACTTGTTCTGGGAAGCTACGGCTTTACCCAAATCGTCATTCGGCTTCCCCTCGGCATGGCGTCGGACCGGCTGCGCCGGAGGAAACCGTTTATCATGCTGGGCATGGTGACGGCAGCCTTGGCCTGCCTGCTGTTTCCCATAGCCGGTTCCTGGGGTTGGCCTTTACTTGCCCGTATCGTTTCCGGGGTATCCGCTTCCACCTGGGTTGCCTTTACCGTCCTTTATTCCAGCTATTATCCGCAAAACGAGTCGACGAAAGCCATGGGCTACATCAGCGTCATGACGGCGGCAGGTCAACTGGTGGGCATGACATTGAGCGGTTGGACCGTCAGCCAGTTTGGCTATCATACGTTGTACATGTCGGGAGCCGTCATTGGTTTAGCAGGCTTCGTTGCTGCGACATTCGTCAAAGAACCGAAAAGCGGAGTAGCGCGTGATCCGATCCGCATGAAGGATCTCACCGCAGTCGTCTCTTCTCCGACCTTGATAACCGTCGCGCTGCTGTCTATTCTTGCCCACAGCGTTCTGTTTATTACGATGTTCGGGTTTACTCCATTACAAGCCAAGGCATTGGGTGCCGGTAAAATGGAGCTGACGCTCCTTGTCGTCGCGTTCATGGTGCCTCATGCCATCGCTAACCTGCTTAGCGGACGCAAGATTGCGCCTAAGCTGGGCACTGGAGCAACCCTACTCATCGGCTTTATTGTCAGCGGCATTTGTACACTCTTGATCCCCGTCGCATCCTCTTACGGTTGGCTCTTGCTGACCCAGGTGTTTAACGGTTTCGCGCAGGGACTGCATTTTCCGCTCCTGCTCGGTTTGTGCATCCGGGATATCGAACCTTCCAAACGGGCGACGGCCATGGGCTTCTATCAGGCAGTCTATTCCATCGGCATGTTCGCCGGTCCGTTTATCGCCGGTTGGTTGAATGACGACTACGGTCTTGCGAGCGGCTTCTATCTTGGCGGAATCCTGGCGTTTGCTGCCGCGTTTTTCTTGTTGGCAAGCCGAAAAAGAGCAAAACTGTTTTGAATAACCAATCGTGCTAAGTTTTCGAGTATAGAAAACGTCTCTAGGTAAAGCCGAAAGTATGAATGTTTGGTATAATGGAACAATTGTTCTCTTAAATTGAATCATTGAGGTGAGTGAAGATGCAGCCAACACGCTCATCCCGGTATGCCAAAAAGAAGCGAAGAAGACAGATATTATCCACAGTCGCTTTAATCTTGGCCGTCCTTACCGCTGCGGTGATGATCGTGGCTTTTGCCCCGGGGCTCTTGGAGCAGCCTAAACCGGAGAAGACGGATTCGGCCCAATCCTCCGAGGGTCCGAAACAGTCAACCCCGTCTGTTTCCACGTCGAGCGATACCACAGGTTCAACGCCGGCTAACTCAACGTCTACGCCTTCCGCGGCTGGAGGAAAACGGACGCCGAAGCCAACCGTAAGCGGAGCAGCCGGTT
Source organism: Gorillibacterium massiliense (assembly GCF_000455485.1). Taxonomy (GTDB): domain Bacteria; phylum Bacillota; class Bacilli; order Paenibacillales; family NBRC-103111; genus Gorillibacterium; species Gorillibacterium massiliense. Next base: position 2,584 of record NZ_CBQR020000135.1, on the reverse strand, counting down.
CGTCCGTACCGTCGAAGGAGCCGCAAAAGGATCCGCAGCAAGAACCGGACGCAACCGGCAACCCGGGAGCTTTTACCGATAAAGACCGGATTCATCTATCTTTTATGGGCGACGTGCTGCTGGCGGGATCGGTCCAGAAACTGTTGGATCAAAAAGGTTACGATTATCCCTACCAAGACGTCAAAAGTTATATCCAGCAAGCGGACTTTGCCATTGCCGACTTGGAAAGCCCCGTCACCCTTCGAGGGGACGCCCAAACGAAGGAATATGTATACCGGGCGAACCCCGCCGCGCTGCCGTCGTTCAAGAAAGCGGGATTCGATCTGGTAACCCTAGCTAACAACCATACGATTGACTATGGAGAGCAAGGGCTGCTGGATACATTCGATCATCTGAAAGCGAACGGTATCCCGTATGTAGGGGCAGGCCAAGACGCGGACGAAGCCTATAAGCCGGTGATTTTAAAAGCTAAAGGAATATCCATCGCCTTCCTCGGTTTCAGCCGGATCGTGCCGAATGGCAGCTGGAAAGCGGGGCCAAACCATCCGGGGGTTGCGGAAACGTACGATTACAACAAACCGGTGGAGGCTATAAAAAAAGCGAAAGCGCAAGCTGATCTGGTCGTGGTGCTGCCTCATTGGGGCATTGAGCGGCAGGATACGCCGGAGCCTTACCAAAAGGAGCTAGCCCGCCGATATATCGATGCCGGAGCTGATCTGGTGGTAGGCGACCATCCCCATGTTGTGCAGGGATTCGAGCAGTATAAAGGCAAATGGATCGCCTACAGCTTGGGCAACTTTATTTTTACGACCAATGACAAGCCGAAGACCAATGACAGCATGATTCTCCAAGCGGCTTGTACGCAAAAAGGCGAATGCTCCATCGAGGTACTGCCGATCTTCACCCGCATGGCCAAGCCGGAGCGGATGCAGCCCGATGCTGCTGCGGCGTTGTTTTCAAGACTCTCGGCCGTATCTTATGGAGCGAAGCTGCTTAAGGACGGGCAGGTTGTTTCGACAACCGAGACTCATTGAACGATTGCGAAGTTGATCTTATTCCATTCTTCTTAAAAATGATGAGCGGTTCTGGAGCCTTGCCGGCTTCCGGGCCGCTTTTTCTACGATATAAGAAAGGATAAACTCTGGAGCATCAGCTTCCTTATATCGCAAGAAAAACTACCTTTATATGCGGTCTGGCTTCTTTGAATGTACGTCGATATACGTTTTTCTTATAAATTGATTCTTGCGACGTATAAAAGTAATATAAAACTGATTGATAAACTCTCGGAATACTGAGTCGGCTTTTATGAAGATGATTTTATCGTACATAAGAAGGGATTGACACAGATGTTTACTGATGTGCGCAACGTTTACTGCGTGGGGAGAAATTACCGGCTGCATGCCGCCGAATTGGGTAACGACGTGCCGAAATCGCCGATGCTGTTCACGAAACCGACCCATTCGCTGGTTCAGGCGGAGGGGAATGCTATCGCACTGCCGGGTGATCGGGGCGATGTTCATTACGAAGCGGAGCTGGTGCTTCATATCGGCCGGGATTACGAGCCGGGTATGCGGGTGGAGGAGCTGGTGGACAAGCTGGCCATCGGCATCGATTTCACACTGCGGGACGTGCAGAGCGAGTTGAAGGAAAAAGGCTTGCCCTGGCTTGCGGCCAAAGGCTTTTTAGGGTCTGCGCCAATCGGGCGGTTTTTTCCTTATCCAGCAGCCGGGATTACACAGGTTCCGTTTTCCTTGTCGATCAATGGCGTGGAAAAACAACGGGGGACAGCGGCGGAGATGATCTTCGACCCGCAGACGCTGGTGGAATTCATCGCTGCCCGCTACGGTCTTGGAGCAGGGGATTTGATCTTTACCGGCACTCCGGCAGGCGTTGGCCCCGTTACGGACGGCGATACCTTTGAACTGTTCTGGAACGGGGAAGAAGTCGGCAGCTTCCAAGTAAAGCTTGCTGCTGACGACGCCGCCGGCAAAAAAGCATGATTATTGGAACGTTTTCGGCCTCATCTTCCCACTGGCTGGTTACGGCGGCGGATATCCCCGATTGGTTGGCGCTGCCAGGTTGGCTTATCCCGATTATGGACTCACCCTGGCTGATCGGACTCATCGGCAGCTTGATCATCGGCGGACTGGCCTATTGGAAAAATGCGCTGACATCTTCCGGCGCCATCGCTGCGGCAGTGGTTGGAACCGCGCTGTATGCCTTGGGCAGTCCGGTGTGGTTTGCGCTTCTCATCGCCTTCTTTGTTTCTTCTACCCTCTTATCCAAATGGAAGAGGCACAAGAAGAAACAAGCGGAAGAAGGCTATGAGAAAACCGGCCGGCGGGATGCCGGCCAAGTGGCGGCCAACGGGCTGGCCGGCGCGCTGCTGTGCGCCGGAAACGCAATATGGCCGCACCCGCTATGGCTCGCCGCCTACGCCGGCGTCATGGCAGCGGTGAACGCGGACACGTGGGCGACGGAGATCGGCGGACTCAGCCGCCGGGCTCCCCGCTCCATCGTGACCGGCAAGCCGGTGCCAGCCGGCGCCTCCGGCGGCGTCACGGCGCTGGGCTCCGCCGCTAGC
>NZ_CBQR020000134.1 GCF_000455485.1 Gorillibacterium massiliense | reverse complement strand
CCCCGGCGCCGATGCGGCTGCCATAGCGCCGCATGCTTTGGCCGCGCTGGCCGCCGCGGCCCTCATCGGAGGAATCGGCGGCGCCTTCGCCGATTCCTTCCTGGGCGCCACGCTGCAGCGCATGTACCGCTGCAGCCGGTGCGGCCGCTTGCTGGAGCGGCCGCAGCATTGCGGCCTCCCCGCGGACTTCGCCCGCGGGCTGCCCTGGATGAACAACGACGTCGTCAACGTCGTCAGTTCTCTCCTGGGCGGAGCGGCCGCCATTCTCGTTTACGCCCTGCTTACCTAACGCTGGCGTAAACCCTGGCGCACTCAACCTCCGTTCGTGAAAGGGCTGATCTCGTGCTTGCGCGCAACAAAGGGCGGATCGCCGCCGCCGCGCTGATCGTCATCACCGCAGTTTATATTGCCGTTTGGTTTATCGGCAACAGTTTATCTTATCAACTTTATAAACAGGGATTTTCCAAAAACGACATCATTCACGAAGAGGGCTACTCATTTTACGATCCGTCGAACCGTTTGACGAAAATCATGCTTCTTGCCGATAAACATAAGCTCGCCCTGTTTGAGGTGGAAAAACGACCCATATGGGGCTGGAAAGTCCAGCCGGCCTATCTCGTGCTTCACGACCCGAAGGATGGAGAATACACGTATTTGCTTGGAACTAACATAAAAATATCCTGGGGCACTTTCGCCCATGAGTACCATCTGTTTCTCGCCCGTTATGTCGATACCATTACGCCGGAATACAGCCACACAAGGCCGCCTGTTATTACGGGCAATGAACATATGTATTTGAATACGGTATACATGGTGGCCAACGGCCGGACACTTCTGTTTGCCCATGCCATGAGCAATGACCCGGACAATGGGCCGGATTTCAACCAGATCACGCAGTATATCGACAGCAAACTCGCGCCTTAAGTCAGCGCGCACCCATATGAAAAGACGCAATACCCGGAATGCCGCGGGATTGCGTCTTTTTTTACTGTGAAATCACATGTTTTCTTTACTCCGGGATCGTCAAGCTTCCCGTCTGCCGCAAATCCTTCAATGCGTTCGCTCGGATTTCCCGGTCGGACAGCGTGTACAACTGATCACCGATATAGAGGATGCGCCGAATTTCGGCTGTGTTTTCGTATTCGTAATCGCCTGCTTTGTCCACTTCCTCCTGGGTTAAGTGGGTTATCGTACCTTGCAGGTGGAAGCCGGTTTGCAAGTCTACATGATAAACATAGGCACCCTGGAAGGCAAAGCTGCCGTAGGCCGTTACCTGTTGCAGGTTCGTTTCATCATCGACCTGCGAAGACGAATGCGGTATTTTCATCAAGGTCACGGGGAATGCCATAAGGTTCTTATCCTTGTTAAACAATAGAGCTTTATGGTCATACAGCAGCTCGGAATCGGTTCCCCGGTCGCCGATGATTTCCTTGAACAGCTCTTTGGGGTGCTCCACATCGGAGACGTCGAACATGGCGACTTTCAGCCCTTGGTAATAAGCCATTGTGTTCCCAGAGTCGCTGTTTCCATCCAGGGAAGCGACTTCGGTATCCTTGCCGAAACCGATCAGATGGGTTTCGTCGTAGGGATGCAAATAATCGCTGTAGCCGGGGATTTTCAGCTTGCCCAGCACTTTCGGAGAGCTTGGCGTCGAAAGGTCCAGCACGAATAACGGGTCGACTTGGCGGAAGGTGACCACATAGGCGCGGTTGCCCATGAAGCGCACGGAGTAGATTTTTTCTCCCGGTGCCAGACCTTCAAGTTTGCCACTTTGGTTCATGGAGCCATCCAGCACATAAACATTGTTTTTGGACGAACTCGCTCCGCTTTCCCATACATTGCCGGTGGTGGTGGCGATGCGGAAATTCCCATCATATTCATCCATGGAAAATTGATTGAGAATCGTCCCCGGTACTGAACCTTTTCCCGTATAGGAGGTTGTACCATCCTCCAAGGAGAAACGATATACATCCGTTGTTTCGTCCGGGTGCTGGATCAACATGGTGTCACTTTGCTCTTCGTTTATTGGAGAATGGTTGTAGTTGATGATGCCGCAGGCCACATAAAGATTTTCCGTCGAAGCAAAGACATTGTTCCCACCGCCCAGAAACGTGTTGACGGATGCCGGTCGGCCGTCTTGTTCCAGGTTGAAACCGGCTACGGTCAAATAGTTGTTCGGGGGAGAAGCGGGAAAGTAGCGGATCTGCGAAAAAGGAACCGTTACCGGCTCGCCGCCAGACTTTGCCGTATCCCGGTATTGCGGCAACTCAGGCAGCAATTGATCATTAACTGCCGCATAAATATTAAGTAACCGGTTGGAGACGAGGTACACGGCGGAGCTGATTTTACGGCTGGACAAATAGCTTCCTTCAAGTTCGACTTGCCGTGTCAGTTTAGGCGATTTTTTTTGGCTGATGTCATACGTGAGGGCGACGGTGCGGGTCGGCTGCATGATGATGTTCCGCTTGCTTCTAGAGAGCATAGAGCCTACGTCATACTGTCCTTGGGCGATGACGATAAGATGATTGCCGTCGACGTAGAGCTCTAGAGGATGGAGCGCTTTATCCAGACGGATGAAACTCGCCAGTTCCGGTTTGTTTGCCGGGAATGTACGGACAATGGCGATGCGCTCCCGGTTTACTTGATAAATGTAGGAGCCATCGGTCTTGACAATGTCCGCTTCATCGACTCCTTGAACTTGAACGTTTGTCTGAGAAAAATCGCCTGACGTAGCAGCCCCGCCCATTCCCGTCTCCGCCGCTGTAGCACTGGTATCACTCTTGGCGTCGGAAACCTCCATTACTCCATTGCGGATGTAGCCGAGCATGGCGCCATTATTCCCGAAAGCTTGCTTGATCAGCTTGACGAGATTATCCGAGCTGCCGACAACAGGCAACGGCTCGGGCTGCTTTTTAACCGGTTCGCTTTGGATCGTTGAAGAATGTGCGTTGGGCGATGCGGATGCCGTTGCAACCGGTCTCGTGTCGGCTTGAGGCTTCGAGCTTCCGCTGTTTCCGGACATAATCGTCAGAATAGCCGCCATTAGAAGAGGAATTACTTTCCATACATTCATTGCGAACATCCTTTCCATTACCATCGTTAGCCTTCTGACGAAGAGGATGAAAGAAAGGTTGCTATAAACTTCCAACCATTACCCTCGCTATGTGTCTAGCCAAATCTGGACTTTACGAGAGCTTAGGTGTATGCTAGTTTTATAACCAGGTACTAATACCTGATACTAATGTTGAAAGGGTTGGGATGCATGATCCAGAAGCAACTGCCGCTAATCTCTGATGCCGTCATTACGGCTTTCGGCGCTTACGTGCCGGAACGGGTATTGACGAACGCTGATTTGGAACAGATGGTGGAGACGAATGACCAATGGATATTCCAACGAACCGGAATCAAGGAGCGGAGGATCGCAGCCGAAAACGAGTATTGCAGCGACATGATCTTTGGAGCGGTAAGGGACATGCAGCGGCGCTATCGGGTCGATCTTGATGACATCGATTATATTCTTGTGGCGACAACCACCCCGGATGCCGTCTTCCCCAGCATGGCTGCACGGGTACAGGCGGAATTCGGCATCCGCGCTTGCGGAGCAACGGATGTGCAGGCGACCTGTGCCGGTTTCGTCTCAGCGCTGCAACTGGCAAACGGCTTAGTGCTCACCGGCGCTTACCGAAAAATTTTGGTCGTAGGTGCGGAAACCCTCTCCAAAGCGACGGATTATAGCGACCGCTCCACCTGCATTCTATTTGGGGACGGTGCCGGGGTCATGCTGGTGGAAAAGGGGGAAGCGGGGGCATTTCTTGCTTCCTATAATCAAACCGACGGCCGCAACGGGCATCATCTGTACCGTTCAGCTTTGGCTCCGGCCATCAATGGGGTTTCCATCGAGCAGAATGGAAAGATCGTGCAAAACGGGCGGGAGGTGTACCGCTGGGCCGTGACGGCCGTTCCCAAAGGGATCAAAGCCCTCATGGATAAGGCGGGCATGTCGGTGAACGAAATCGATTGGTTTGTCCCGCATAGCGCCAATATGCGCATAGTCGAGTCCATCTGCGAAAAGACCGGCATTCCGCTGGATCGAACCTTAACCAGCATGCGGGAGTACGGCAATACCTCCGCCGCATCGATTCCGTTAGCCCTTGATCTTGCTCTGAAAAACAACCGCATTTCCACTGGAGACTTGCTTCTTCTGTATGGCTTTGGCGGAGGATTAACAGAAGCGGCGCTGCTTGTGCGTTGGACGCTGTGACGAAAGCTATGGTCAATCGTTAGGATGCCATTTCATAACTTTGAAACAAGAACATCCCCTCCAGCACATTCCTGGAGGGGATGTTTTTTACCGTATACTCTTACTTGGTCAGGTCTTCCATCTGCTCGATCAGGTTTTTGAACACTTCCATACCTTGTTTGATTGGCTCTGGGGTGGACATATCCACGCCTGCCTTCTTCAAGATATTGATGGAGAAATCGCTGCCGCCGCTCTTTAGGAAGCCCAGGTAACGGTCAACAGCAGGCTGGCGTTCGTCCAGAATTTGTTTGGAGAAGCTTGTGGCTGCAGAAAAGCCTGTAGCGTATTTGTAGACGTAAAAGCTGGTATAGAAGTGAGGAATCCGCTCCCACTCCAGTTCGATCTCCTTGTCGACGGTCATGTTGTCGCCGTGGTAGAGCTTGTTCAAGTCGTAATAGATTTTGCTGAAGTCTTGAGGCGTGAGGGACTCACCGGCTTCCATCCGTTCGTGGGTGATCTTCTCGAATTCGGCGAACATCGTTTGCCGGAACACGGTGGTGCGGAATTGGTCGGCGTAATAGGTAAGCAGGTACATTTTCGCCTTGGGATCGTCGGTTTTCTTCAGCAGGTAATCCATCAACAGCGCTTCGTTCAAGGTAGACGCCACTTCCGCCAAGAAAATGGTGTATTGGGAGTTACGGTAATCCTGGGCTTCATCGGACAAGTACGAGTGCATGGCGTGGCCCATTTCATGGGCGAGGGTGAACATGCTGTTCAAGTTGTCCTTGTGGTTCAACATGACGTAGGGATGGGTGCCGTATGCACCCCAACTGAAGGCGCCGCTGCGCTTGCCTTCGTTTTCGTACACGTCGATCCAGCGGGTTTCGAAGCTATTTTCCAGCACCTTCAAATAGTCTTCACCCAAAGGCTTGAGGGCTTCCAATACCAGCTTCTTGGCTTCCACGTAATCGATATCCCACTTGAACTCCTCCACCAGCGGGGCGAACAGGTCGTACATATGCAGTTCGTCTACCTTCAGCAATTTTTTGCGCAGCTCCATGTAGCGGTGCAGAAGCGGAAGGGATTCATGAACCGTATCGATCAGGTTGGTGTAGACATCCGTTGGGATATTGTCGCCAGAGAGCGACATTTCCA
>NZ_CBQR020000133.1 GCF_000455485.1 Gorillibacterium massiliense | reverse complement strand
GGTATTGGCGTAGAAGATGTTTTTGTTGATGTTGGCGGCAAGGGTAGCGCCGATGGTGTTCTTCAGCTTGCCGTAGGTTTCGTACATCGCTTTAAAGGCGCCTTCCCGCACCTTGGCGTCCTTGCTTTCGAGAAACTGGATGTACCGGCCGTGAGTGAGCTCGACTTCTTCACCTTGCTCATTTTTGACCTTGGGAAACTTCATATCGGCGTTGTTGAGCATGCTGAAAATCGTTCCCGGCGCTTGGCTGATATTACCTACTTGCGCCAGCAGGGCTTCTTCGGTTTTGCTCAGGATGTGTGGTTTTTGCCGGATCATTTCTTCCAAGGTGTGCTTGTAGGGAGCAAGCTCGGGAGCCTGTGCCAGTTCCTTCAATTGATCTTCAGGCAGTTCCAACACTTCCGGCGTGATGAAGGAGGTCGCTTCATTGGCGGCGACGCTCAATTTTTTCGCTTTGTCGGTTAAGGCTTGGGGAGCGGATTCCGCGGTGTCACCGTAGTGTAGCAGATGAGCGTATACGTAAAGCCGTTCCGTATGTAGGGAAATTTCATCTTCCAGGGAGAAGCAATCCTTGATGGCAGCGGCATCTTTCAGCCTGCCTTGAAACGCCTTTGCTTTCTCCATGGATTGTTTTACTGCCTCGAACTCTTTATCCCAGGCTTTCTGGTCAGGAAATAGATCGGTAAGCTGCCACTGCTGCTCCTCTGGAACCTCGGATCGTTTCTGCACTTCGTTCATAGGGATCCTCCTCACGTCTTTTTGAAATGGAATTGCCGCGGGCTTATTGACATTGGCCTGCACCGTTCGGATTGATGGGGCGGCGCCTAAAGAAGCTCCGGCTAGGCAGATCGTCAGGACGATGTTCAGCGGTTTAATCATTGAGTGGGATGCTCCTGCTTTTTTCCGCTTAGCATCTCCTAGCTTCCAAATATTATGATAGCAGAAAGCGACAGGATCGCAAAATGATCCCGCCGCTTGATCAGTCGTTCATCTTCTTCAATTATCAGGCTTTTGCCGCTTGGTGAATCAGTTCGGCTATAGTCTCTACAGCCTGTTGACCGCTGAATGTTTCCATGGCCGCCTTGTAGCGGTACCGGTTATCCCAAACCTTGTTTAGGTTGCTGCGGAAGCTCTCTTCGGTCAGTTCTTCTTCCTGCAAGGTTTCGGCGAAGCCTTGCTCCGTAAAGGATTTCGCATTCAAAATTTGGTCGCCCCGGCTCACCTGCTGACTGAGAGGGATAAGCAGCATCGGCAGCTTCAGATGGAGAAACTCGAACAAGGAAGTGGAGCCGGCGCGGGAGATGACCATATCGGCCATGGCCAAGAGGTCTGGCAGGTCAGAGGAAGCATACTCTAACTGTTTGTAACCGGGTATGCCTTCAGCCGACTTGTCGAGATGACCTTTTCCGCAGAGATGTAAAATTTGAAACTTGTTCAGCAGTTCCTTGAGTTGGCCGCGTACGGCATCGTTGATTGTTTTTGAACCGAGGCTGCCGCCCATTACGAGCAGCACCGGCTTCGTTGACGAAAAGCCGCAAGCTTTGCGGCCTTTCTCCGCGCTGCCCGTGTCCAGCTCCTTCCGGATAGGAAGACCGGTCAGCACCGACTTGCCCGCAGGCAGGCTTTTCATCGTTTCCGGAAAGGTCGCGCAAATTTTATCGGCAAAACGGGAGCTGATCCGGTTGGCCAATCCCGGCGTCATGTCGGACTCATGGATGATGACGGGAATCCGGGCAAGTCGAGCGGCAAGTACCACAGGAACAGCGACGAAACCGCCTTTGGAAAAGATCGCCTTAGGCTTCAGCTTACGCAGCACCCGGTAAGCGTCACCGACGCCCTTCAATACCTTGAATGGATCCTTGAAATTTTTCAAATCAAAATAACGGCGCAGTTTGCCGGAGGAGATCGGGTGGAAGGGGATGCCCTGCTCGGTGACGATTCCTTTTTCGATTCCATCTGCAGAGCCGATGTAATGAATGTTCCAGCCCTCTTCCGAGAGACGGGAGATGAGAGCGAGATTCGGCGTCACATGGCCAGCAGAGCCGCCTCCGGTAAATACTAGGGTTTTATTTGGCATAAGGATCGCCTCCTGATTATGATGTGCTGGCGGTCAGCAGGGAGATCACGATTAAGACGAATGAAAAAATAACCATCACCATGGCCATCATAGCGAGATAACGGCGGATTTTTCCGGGAATGCGGTCTTTGGAGAGGATCAGCACTGCGGCAAAGCAAAAAGCGACGATAATAAACGTTGCGGAAGTTTGGCTTGTAGACATGTTTTCACCTCATGGACTGGATATTTTTCGTTATCCATTCCGTAATGATACCAGATTCGCCCACTCGTTGACAGTAGGAAACGGGCTTGCTATCATGAAACCTGATACCGGTAACACTTGTGTACAAGATGATGAAAGCCTTTTCAAATTTGCATGAAAAGGTGAACACAGAAATGGGGAAGAAGGAGGAAGACGAAATGAAACAAGTGCTTGCCGTCGTCGGCGATTACTACCATAACGGAGAACTCGCCAAGGATGCTTTGAATTGGGCGCTGGAGCCATTGATTGAAGAAGGGGAAGCAAGCGTTGCTTATATCGGATATGAGGAACTGCCTGCACGGCTTTTGGAACGGCCGGATGCCGTCGTCATGTTCAAAGAAAACCGTCTGAATCCCCAGGAGTCGGAGCCACTCTATTGGATGACCGAAGAAACCGCCGCGTCCATTGCCTCTTATGTGGAAAAAGGGGGAGGCTGGCTCGTCTGGCACTCCGGCCTTGCCTCCTATCATTTTGGCGAGGATCAAACCTACGTCAACATGCTTCGGGGCCATTTCATCAGTCACCCTGAGCTTAATCAAAGCGTCCGTTATATAGGGAATACTCCAGACACAGACGGGTCTTCCGAACCCATTGATTTCTCCATTCAGGACGAGCATTACTTTGTGGAGTGCGATACGGAAAATACCGATGTCTTCTTGCGCTCGGAATCCGTTGATGGTGAATCGGTGGCTGGTTGGCGGCATGAATTCGGCGCAGGCCGAGTTATCTGCCTGACGCCGGCTCACAAGCGGGAAGGGTTGCTTCACCCTGATGTGATCGGACTTTTGCGTTCGTCAGTTGTTTGGAGCTTCGGCAGCTGAGCCTGTTCGTATCAGGCTTTCTCAAATACGGAATGGACTACTGGCAATGAATCGCCAAATCTGTTTGAGAAACGACCAGATATGGCCGTAAGCTTTCAGAGCCATCGGGGAGCCGAAGAGAAATGCGCCTAAGGCAAAGGCAGAACCCGTTGACAGGGCACTTAGGGCAAAACGTTTGAAGCGCGCTTTTCGTTTTATACGTCTGTGCGCTTTGTTGATGCTATGCCGGTTTTCAGCATTGATGGGGTAAGAGATGCCCATCTCCTTCAATATCTCATCCACATCTAGGTTGGAATCGATCATAAATTCTCTCCTTACTTTTTTGGGTTCACTCTACTAGAAAGCTTCAGAAGGAGATTCGTTACAAAAAAACAGCCGTCCAGGAATGATTTTCCTGAATGGCTGTTTTTTCTCTATAAGGAAACATAAGCTTCACCTAATCTTAGCCTTATGCCGCTACGGCAAACGTCGCACGTCCTGCATGGGCGGCGAGCGAAAGATAAGGCTACACTTGGCGGAAGTTCTCCATCATCGTTTCGTACTCTTCATCCGTACCGTCGAACCGGTCCCGGGTAAAGCGCTCCTGCGCCCAGTGCATAAGAGCCGGTCGGCTCAGGAACGTCTGGGAATCCTCACCCCATTGATCCGAGATTTCCCGGACGATAAGGGATTTTCCGTTCACTTCGACGGTGAGCATATTCCAGTTGTCTTTTTTATAAATCATATGTTTCTTGATTCCTTGATTGTTTTTCATTGTCTTTTCCTCGCTTATAAGAGTTGTCCAATTATTTATAACCTTAGCATGAACAGCTGCAAATATCAAAAGAGGGGAGGCTCTGAGCAGGAAATAGTTGGCTTCCGGAAAGGTAACGAGAAGGACTGGAGATGACGATAAAGAAGATAAGGAGGTTAATTGCTTAACTGAAAACACCCGAAAAGGAGAGAACCTAATGTACCGGAACAAGATCTTGACGAAATGGCTTCTCACAATCGTGCTGTTGGCGGCTGCTGTTTTTCCGGCAGGGGTTTATGCGGCAACGGGGGATGTTACAGCCATTGAATTCGAAAATGGCGCTGCGGTTCATCTCTATGTCGCAGAATCGAGCCAACAGTTAAAGGTTCTAGCGAAAGTGGAAGGCTATACCGACAAGAAAGAGGTTACGGCTGACACCACTTGGATTTCTTCCGATCCGAAAATTGTTAAAGTGGAGAAGGGATTGTTAACCCCCCTTAAAGACGGGGATGTTACGATCACGGCCAAATATAAAGGATTTACTATTAGCCTGAATGCGAAATCCGAATACTTGTTTAAATCGTTGAAGTTGGATCAGCCCGAGAGCGTAGAATATGCTTTGGGAAGTGAAGACATTACCGTACGTGCGTATGTCGTTGACGAGAAGAATCAGCCCAGCGACATCAGCACAAATGCCGAATGGTCATCCTCCAGCACCAACGTAGCTACCGTTACCGCTGGTAAATTGTCGTTGGCAGGGAAAGGGAGCGCCGTCATCACGGCAAAATACAAGGGATTATCGGCCTCCTATAAAGTGAATGTCGTCTCCCCATATTCCAAACTCTCGATCATCCCAGGCGGCACATTGCCCACTGGTGATGTGGAAATACTAATCGGGGATCAGCCTGAGAATCTGAAAGCTATCGCCAAATTAGTTAGCGATGCGAAAGAGGAAGATGTGTCAGACAAAGCCGATTGGCGCTCATCCGACCCCAAAGTAGCTACTGTGAAGGAGGGCAAAATTACGCCGCTGGCTGCCGGGAAGACAACGTTAAGCGTGGAGTATCTCGGTGTGTCTACGCAAATTACGGTATATGTCCGCGCGCCCTATCAGGCACTGCTGGTTACGCCGTCCAATGGCCTTACCTTTTTTCTGAATGAAGGTTCCGTGCAGGTTCAGGCGGCTGTTCGCAACGACAGCAGCTCCAAGGAAGATGTAACAGATCAGGCGGAGTGGACCTCGTCCAATTCTTTGGCCGTCACAGTGCAAAATGGGAAGATTACCCCAAAAGCGGTTGGTGCTGCAATCATTAAAATCTCTTATCGCGGATTAAGCAAGGAATTGAAAGCCATCGTTTATCCGACGATTACGGCAATCGAAAGCGATAAATCGAGCTTGCATCTTTTCAAAGGGGAAACGGCCAGTGTACCGAAAATAAATGCGACGATGCTGGATGAGGAGAAAGCAGATTTTTCCGGAGCGGTGGAATGGACCTCCAGCAATGAAGCGATCGCTACAGTGGATAATGGCATAATTACGGCCAAAACGGCGGGTGAAGTCTTCCTGACTGCGGCGATCCGCGGCTTCAAGACGGTCATTCACGTAACGATTGAAGAGAAGGTGCTGGTGCTGCTTCCTTCAACGGAGTCCTACAGCATCGTCATTGGGAAGACGATGGAGCTTCCTAAAGTGACGGCGGTGCGGGGGAACGGAGCGGAGGAGGACGCAACCGACCAGATTGAATGGACATTAAGCGGTGTAAATGCTGTGATTGTGGACGGCAAAATCAAAGGTTTGGTAAAAGGCAGCACGACACTGAAAGGCGTTTACTTAAACCAAAGCGTGAAAATCCCTGTTACCGTGGAACAGGAAATCACGAAGCTGGTGGTTGACCCGCAAATCATCGAATTGAACATCGGCAAGACGAAGTCGATAAAAGTGACTGGGTATTATGTCAACGACGGATCGGTCCTTCTGTCCAGCAAGGTCAAATGGGAATCTTCCAACCCCAATGCAGTTGTGGTGAACGGAGCTGTGGCGAAAGCAGTGGCGGAAGGCACGTCTGTACTAAGTGGTTCTTACCAGGGGAAACCCGTGAGCGTGGTCGTGAAGGTCGTTCCGAAGCTGCTGAAGCTGATGGTAAGCGATAAGCAGGTGAAGCTGTCTACCGGACAGGCGCAAACCTTGAACTTAACTGCCGAGTATGATTCCGGTAAAGTGGCGACGGTAACGGGCAGCGCTGTTTGGTCCACCTCGAAATCATCCGTGGTGAAAGTGTCGGCAGGCCGCATCGAAGCAGTTGGGAAAGGATCGGCTACCGTAACTGCTAAATTTGGCGGTAAAACCGTATCGATTTCGGTATCTGTAAAATAAAATAATCACATTCACCATTTCATATTAGTCATTTCTCTTGAAACGGCTAATCGGCGGTGCTATAATGTCCTTATTCGCCAAAAATGGCGTATAATCTAGGAGGTAGTTCAGTTTGAAAGGTACTGTTAAATGGTTCAACGCAGAAAAAGGCTATGGTTTTATTCAAGTTGAAGGCGGCGAAGACGTATTCGTTCATTTCTCCGCAATTCAAGGCGACGGTTTCAAAACGCTTGACGAAGGACAAGAGGTTGAATTCGAAATTACTCAAGGCAACCGTGGTCCTCAAGCAGCTAACGTTACCAAATTCTAATAGCTGCTCGTTATAGATTAAACACGCATACTTTTAAGGCAGTGCCAACTGGCGCTGCCTTTTTTATCGTATGGCTATGTTAAACTTTGTTGTTGATATTTGATATATACGAACTAATGTTCTAAAATAAGGGTAATATCACTATTCGGAGATGATTTACCCATGGATTTGAAGGAACTAAAGAGGCTTGCTGATACATTGGACGATAACGGTAAGCGAGAGCTTATTTACTTTTTGCAATCCCGAACCAAAGGTGTGGCGGTTCCCGTTCGAGCAATTGATGAAATTCAAGAGCAGAAGCATAAAGATGGATTTGTTTGCCCACATTGCAAAAACCATTCTGTTGTGCGATTTGGGAAGTACCCTGTAAAAACCCGCACTGGAGAGGTTAAACGTCAACGTTACCGTTGTAAGTCCTGTCGCCAAACGTTCAATGACCTTACAAATACCCCTCTGCAACGAACGAGGAGACCTCATATTAGGGTTCGTTTCATTGAATGTATGATTGAGGGGTATTCTCTGAGAAAATGTGCAGAGCAGTTAAACGGTGAAGTCACGCACGTCACCTTGTTTTACTGGCGACATAAGATTCTTGCCGCTCTGAAGCAGATTCCAACGGAAGCGTTCCAGGGAATCGTTGAAATGGACGAAACGTATTTTTTATACTCCGAAAAGGGCAAACGGAATATTGTTGAACGTAAGCCACGTAAACGTGGCGGAAAAGCCAAATATCGTGGTATTAGTAATGACCAAGTATGTGTACTCGTTGCCCGTGACCGCCAGAAAATGACCTACTCTGGCGTCCTTGGTCGTGGACGTATTCGGACTACAAAATTGGATGAAGCGATTGGCATTCATATATCTGAGTCAAACGTGCTATGCACTGATTCGTGGAGAGCATTTAGTTCCTATGCGAACTCAAAGGGCTTGGCTCATTACAGATTCAAATCCGATGGAAAACAACGGGTAAAAGGCGTGTACCATATCCAGAACGTAAACAGTTACCACAGTCGCTTGAAGAAATGGATGGACCGCTTTAATGGTGTTGCCACCAAATATTTGCAACATTATTTGGCATGGTTTCTTTTTATAGATAGCAAGGAATATGAGAATACCTCATCGAATAAGAAGAATATGTTGGTGAAATCGTGCCTGTTTACTGTAACCGAAACGAATACCAAACTTCGGCTTTCTGCTTATTCTTGCTAAGCTAACGGGGCAGGATAAGGAATTTTACAATAGAAAGGTCGGAGATTTTTGATAGAAACAAAACGTCTTATAATTAGAGAAATGGTGCAGTCCGATTATGATGCATTGTGCGGAATATTGTGTGATGAGGAAGTAATGCGTGCTGCTTATGAAAGTGCATTCAACTTAGAAGAAGCACAAAATTGGCTTAACAGACATCTTAAAAGATATGAAGAATATGGTTTTGGACTTTGGGCTGTTGTATTAAAAGAAACAAACGAAATGATTGGTCAATGTGGCTTGACAATGCAAGGCTGGAGAGAAAAAGAAATTTTGGAAATAGGATTTTTGTTTCAAAAAGCGTATTGGCATAAAGGTTACGCAACAGAAGCGGCAATTGCTTGCAAGGAATACGCTTTTTCATTTCTTAATGCAAATAGGGTTTATTCTATTATTAGGGACACAAATATAGCCGCTCAAAAAGTTGCTGTTCGAAACGGTATGAATATTATTGATAAAGATACTAAGAATTTCAGGAATATAGACATGGAATTTTTTCTGTATTCTGTAGAGCGAACAAAATGAGCAGGTGAAATTGAGCTAACGGGAGACGATAGCTTAATAAACCGCCTTTCAAGCAAGGCGGTTTTCTTTTGGTTAAATATCAACATTAGAATTTAACATAGCCTATCGTATAAGAAACCTCCAGTTTGACCGGGGGTTCAGGAAAACTTATAGCTATGACTAGAAAATCCTTTGAGCTCGATGAAAAAGTGAGTGCCGGTCTGCCACTCGCGCAAGTTGAACCATTGAAAAATGTGCAGGAGCGCGGAGAGCGAGTGGTTGAATACCTGTAAATCTACAGTTATTTCTCTTCCCGTGAGAGGAGTTTTTGAATTACCTGCAAACCTGCAGTTATTTCGAGCTCAAACTCTTCATTCTTATCCACAAGACAAAAATAACTGTATAATTGCAGTAATTTTCTGCATATGGGTTAAATTCGTTGAAAATACCTGCATCTTCGCAGGTATTCGCCACAACACTGTCCCAAACCCCATGAGGATCGCGCATGTGTTCGAGAGTAGGACAAACTTATTGACCTTTTACGGGGGAGTCAGCCAGAAGGGCAGGTAACGTGGCCCCTTTAGTGGGCTAGCCTGTGGAAGTCGTTCGGTTGGCAGATCTTCCGTGTGCCTTTGTGGCGCTGGCTTGTACCATGCCCCTTATAGGGCTGATGGAAGCCACCGGCTAAGCTGGTCGTTATGACTTCGAGTCGTACCTGATAAAAGATGATTCACCTTCGGGTGCGTAAGCTGGACAGGGTAAATCCGCATGCTGCAATGGCGGCGCAGGCGGCGGCCAGGCTATAGAGGGCATGAGGCCCGTGATTGTCAAAAACAGCTCCGCCGATCGAGCCGCTTAATAGGCCTGCCAACCCGCTCCAGGTCATGGTAAACACCGCTTGTCCCGTGGCGCGGAAGCGGTCGGGAATCAAATCCTGCAGATAACGCATGGCAGTGACGAGGAAGATGCCGTAGGATACGCTGTGCATCGTTTGAATAGCTAGGACGGCGTAAGGCGAGATCGGCAGAGCGAGCAGAAGGAAGCGCAGGGCGAAAGCGACGCTGGCAAATGCGAGGAGCGGAAGCTCTTTGAATTTGTGGCCGTAGCGAGCGAGCAGCAAGAACATCGGGATTTCACTGACCGCAGAAATCATCCAGGAGAAGCCGATGATGGTTTGACTCGCTCCGAGCTCCACCATATAGAGGGAGAGGAAGCTGTCATTGATTTTCGCTGCCACCGCCAAAAACAGCACAAGTGCCAAGAAGACCAGAAACGGCCGGGATAGAAACACGCCGCGGATGCCGGATAGATCCATCTTCTTGCTGCTTCCCCTGGCATCCCGAGTACATAAGGCGATGAGTAAAGTGATCGAGATTGTAACCACGCACAGCAAGGCTGTCCGGGACATGTCCTCCTTTGAAAGGAAAAAGCCGAAGACGACGGAGGAGAGGGCGAATCCCAGAGAGCCGAAGACACGGAAGGATGCGTAGCTTTTTCCGCTGTTGCGAGTAGCCAGCAGGATTTGGCTATCGTTGAGTGAGGTAATTGGCGTCTGGAAAAAATAGAAAGCTGCCATGAGCGGAAAGACGATGGCGAACCGGTTGAATTGAAACATAAGCATGGCGGCAGCTAATTCTCCCAGTAAAACGACAACCAGTACCTTCTTGATCGTCTGGTAGCGGTCACTGGCGATGCCCCAGATCAGATTAGAAAGAATGCCCATAGACGGTCCGATGGAGAAGATGAGTCCGATTTCGGTTTTGGAGAACCCGAGACTGGCGAAATAGACGGGAAAGACCGTGAGCAGTATGGAGGATGTGCTATAGTTGGAAAAAGAAAAAAGCTTCAGCAGCACGTTTTGCCTACCGGCTGTGCGCTGAAGGGACAGTTGTTGATGGGTGCGGCTCATGATGAACTGGCGACCTTTCGTATTGACGTAAGGCAATAGTATATCATATTATCAGTTTGATAAAAGTCATCATATGAAAAAGATTACAGGCAGTAAGGTCGTGAAATGGTAACGTATATCAGATGATGGATTCGGCAGAACGTATGACACGGCTTGTTTCCCCGTTTTTTGCATGACTGCCCGTTTTCCTTTATGATAAAAGAGTTCCCTCGGAATGTCGTC
Organism: Gorillibacterium massiliense; assembly: GCF_000455485.1. Lineage (GTDB taxonomy): Bacteria > Bacillota > Bacilli > Paenibacillales > NBRC-103111 > Gorillibacterium > Gorillibacterium massiliense. Next base: position 34,805 of record NZ_CBQR020000133.1, on the reverse strand, counting down.
ATGCTTAGCGGCTTTTTCGCCAGTTATGCGACGGTTCATTTTGCGGGAATCAGAATGTAAGCGGAGGTTCTCTTCTTGAACCGGACAAACACGAATCTCGATTATCCAAGGAATTCGTTCAGCTTGATGCGGCGGGTATACCGGCATACACTGCCAGGAGTGCGCACGGCTTTGAACGAATGGCGAAATCTGGCGGAACGCATCCCCGATGCCGAGCTTCGCTCCCAAGCTATAGCCAGTATCGATACGAAAAAATTTCATTGTCAGGGCGGATCCGTCTACGCCTGCGCTAATCCGGCGCAAAAGGACGTCCTCCTGGCTCTCATCGTAGCTTTTCAGACGATAAGCGATTATCTGGACAATCTTTGCGACCGGAGCACATCACTCGATCCAGAGGATTTCCGCAGATTGCATCAAGCCATGCTGGATGCGGTTACTCCGTCAGCGGAGCTTGCGGATTATTATGCTTTTCGCGATGAAAAAGAAGACGGCGGCTATTTGACGGCTTTGGTGGAAACCTGCCGTTCTTGCATCAGCCGATTGCCCTCTTATCCTCTCGTGGAGGAAAAGATTCACTACCTTGTCTCCTTGTATTGCGACCTCCAGGTCTATAAGCATATCCGCAAGGATTTGCGGGAGGAAGCGCTCATGACTTGGTGGGATCACCATAAAACAAATTACCCCGAGATATACTGGAATGAATTTGCGGCTGCAACCGGCTCTACACTCGGCATGTTCATGCTGTTTCTGGCAGCATCGGACCCGGCTTTGAAACCGGAAGAGGGAGAGACGATCCTGGACGCTTATTTTCCATATGTGACCGGACTGCATATTCTTCTCGATTACTTAATCGACCAGGAAGAAGATCGGATCGGCGGGGATTTGAACTTTTGCTTTTATTATCAAAATCGGACTGAAACGGTTGAACGTATCGCCGCAATCGTTATGGAAGCGCGCAAGGCGGTCACTCGGCTGCCGGCTCCCCAGTTTCACCGCATGATCATCGAAGGCTTGCTTGCACTTTATCTTTCCGACCCCAAGGTTCGAGAGCAACCAGAGGTTCGCCGCATATCCGCAAAGCTTATGCACAAGAGTCCGTTGACGCGGCTGTTTTTTCTGGCGAACAGTATCTGGATTCGCATTGATTTTCGAAACAAGCACTAGGAGACGGCAAAGCCGTCGTTCACTTGTGAAGATCTAGGAGGCACATAACATGACTATTCAATCGATCGCTGTTTTAACAAGTGGAGGAGACTCCCAAGGAATGAATGCCGCCGTTCGCGCAGTTGTCCGCAGCGGTTTGTACCACGGATTAAAGGTATACGGCGTACAAAAAGGCTACTACGGCCTGATTCACGAAGAAATCCAAGAGATGGACTTGCGCAGCGTCGGAGATATTCTCCAACGTGGCGGCACCATTCTCGGAACGGCCCGCTGCAAGGAAATGATGACGCCGGAAGGTCAACAATTGGCTGCCGATAACCTGAGAAAACGCGGCATCGACGCACTGGTTGTCATCGGCGGCGATGGTTCCTACCAAGGAGCGAACAAGCTGAGCAAGTTGGGCATCCGCACCATGGGTCTTCCGGGCACCATCGATAACGACATCTCTTTCACGGATTACACCATCGGCTTTGATACCGCGGTTACCGTAGCTGTTGATGCCATCAACAAGCTGCGGGATACGATGTCTTCCCACGAACGGGCTTCCGTGGTGGAAGTCATGGGCCGCCACTGCGGCGATATCGCACTGCTCGCCGGCCTTGCCAGCGGCGCAGAATCGATTCTCGTTCCGGAGGTTCCCTTCGATCTGAAGGAAGTCGCCGATCGGATGAGAGACAGCTTCAAATCAGGGAAACGGCATAGCATTATCATTCTCGCCGAAGGTGTCGGCCACGGCGAAGACATTGCCCAGCAAATCACCGAATACAACGGCCAGGATATTCGCGTCACGGTGCTTGGCCACGTGCAGCGGGGCGGGGCTCCTACTCCTTCCGACCGCGTTCTTGCCAGCCGTTTAGGGGATTTCGCCGTGCGCAAGCTTCTTGAAGGCGAATCCGGCAAAGCCTGTGGCATCATCAACGGTCAACTGGTTACTACCGATATCGACTTGGTGGTTAACACCAAGAAGCCGTTCAAGATGGATCTTTATGAACTGGCTCTTCGTCTTTCCCAATAATTTCATCAGCAAAAAGCCCTTCGTTCCGGTTCTTCCGGACGAAGGGCTTTTTTATGTTTAGACTTTAATACCCGACAGATGGATCGACGACCTTATCCAGCGTACGGCCATCCAGGTAGCGGCGCAGGTTGCTGAATAAGATGCTGCCGGCCAGCTCCACATAACGGGGCGTATTGCCGGATATGTGGGGGGTGATGGTCACTTGATCCATCGTCCACAGGGGAGAGCTTTCGGGCAGCGGTTCTACGGCGAATACATCAAGTGCAGCTCCGGCAAGAGACCCTTCTTGTAGTGCCACGATCATATCCTCTTCTGCCACAACGCTGCCTCGGGCGAGGTTGATGAAGTAGCTCCCAGGTTTCATTCTTCGGAAGTGGGAGAGCCTTAGGTAATGCTCTGTTTCCGGTGTGCCGGGGATGAGAGCGACGACGAAGTCGCTTTCGGCTAATAGCCGGTTCAAGCCATCTTCGCCGGGATAAATCTCGTCAAAATGAGCCGGTTTTCCTCCATTTCGGTTATGGCCCAGCACGCGCATATCAAAAGCTTGGGCTTTGCGGGCAAGCTCTTGGCCGATTTGTCCGGTCCCGATGATTCCCAGCGTCTTGCCCCATAGCTCGCCAGTAGAGATAGAGCTATCCCATTTGCATGCCCGTTGCCGGTCGAGGAAGAGCGGCACATTGCGCACATAGTCCAGCATCAGGCTGATGGCGTGCTCGCTCATAATCGCCGCATGAATGCCGGAAACATTGGTGAGGACAATGCCGCGTTCGGCAATGGATGATAGGGGCAAACGGTCGACCCCGGCGGAAAAGCACTGAATCCATTTGACGGAGGTCGCGGCATCCAACATTTCCTGAGATAGCCGCCCGGTGCTGATGAGAACATCCGCATCCCGCAATTCATCCAAGGAAAAAGATTTTGGCCGCAACCAGCGGAATTCGGTCTAATCATGCAAATCTTGAGGCCATGCGTCAATCAACGGTTGAAGATCCATATGGGTGACAGCAGTGATGATGACGGGATTCATGAGGGCCTCCTTGTGCGAGTGCAATCTTTACGGCGTATAATCGACACCGGCTGTATATCTATTCTTGGAGTTCCAGAGAAGAAATTCTTCAACGCCGTTATCCTTCAAGGCGCGAATTTGGTCATCAACCTGTTTGGCGCTATAGGTAATATGACCGGGCACCCAGGTGGCGGTAAAGTCCTGGATCCAAGGCCGGACAACAGGCTTCAATTCCTTCAGAGGAGCCAACTTCTTCTCCGTGTCTTTGCTGGCGCCGTCGATGGTCTTATAAGGAGCGGCATCGGGAACCTTGGAGCCGAACCAATCAGTGCCGTAATGGCTGGGATAGATCATGGGGCTGATGACGTCTACATTCTCGGATATTTTCTGAAAATCCTGGCCGATCCCTTCAGCAGCAGGTACAGAAGCGGCATAGCCAAAAATATCGACAGAAACCCTAACCCCAAGGGGATTCAATTGCTCTCTAGCGTATTTGACGAATTCGGAGACGGCGTCGATCCGGGTTCGATCGTCTTTGGTATACTTCAAAACGTCCGCCCGGGTTTCAAATCCTTCGGCAAACCGGACGTAATCGAATTGAATCTCCTTGAAGCCGGCTTTGGCAGCTTCTTTGGCGACTTCAATGTTGTAATCCCAAACATTCTTGTTGTAAGGGTTAACGAAGCTGTCCTTCTTGCTGTTTTTCCACAACGCCCCGTCCGGATTGACAAAGGAGAGGGCCGGCTCTTTCGCCGCCAATATGGAATCTTTGAAAACGACGATTCTGGCGATCGGATAAATATCGTGCTCTTGCAGCGTGCTCATGACCTTATGAATATCCGGGATGAAATTTTTCTCCGCTCCCGTTGCCTCCAGGTCCGGATTGCCGGTTTTATAGGTGATCCAGCCGAGATCGTCCTTGACGTCGATGACCATGGCGTTAAGCTCGGTATCGTCGAGCAGTTTGACGAGATCGGTAAAACGTGCTCCGCCGGCGCTATAAGCCGTGGAATAAATGCCTTTGATTTTTGGGGCATCTTTTTGCGGATCGACTTTGTTCACGGGCCGCAAAGGATCGGTGCCATCAGCCGGCGGCGTTTGACTGTCCACTGCGATGGCGGGTGGTGGGGTGAGTGCGGCAGCGGCAACTTGCTCCATCGTCAAGTCGGGATTCGCCCCCGACAAGTTTCCCCATACCATTAACAGTGCCGCCAATAAATTGTCCATATCTCTCTCTCCCTAGCGATGTCATGCTTAGCTTAGTGGTTCGTTGATTTGTAAGCATCTTTAAGGATGCATTACCATCTTACCCAATTTTACGGGAAGGGACAAAGGGTTTTTTACCTAAATAATATGGAAAAACCTGTTGCTATTAACGGAGGATTCGCTAGAATGGAAGGAATGAACCGGAAAATTTCGCAATATAAGAACAGGAGCAATATTGAATAACATGAACAGGCAAATCACCATAATCCGCGGACTTAACTTTATGTATTACGCATTCCACTCCGTCCTGACTCCGCTGCTCCCTTTATATTTAGCTAAAAAGGGATACAGCAGCGCCGAGATCGGCTTTTTCCTCATGGCCGGTCCCTTTGCCGCCATGTTTGTGCAGCCGGTATGGGGCTACCTGAGCGACCGCTTCCGTTCGCTGAAAGCCATCATCTACTTGCTGTACGGCCTAACCTTTCTGTCGAGTATCGGACTTTTTCTTGCCAATGGCTACATTCCGATCTTTCTGTTTACCGCGCTGCTTTTCTTCTTCTATGGGCCGGCGAGTCCGCTGCTTGACAGCCTGTCGGTTAAAACCGCCGCGGAAAGCGGCTCGCCTTACGGAACCATCCGTTTATTCGGTTCCCTCGGTTTTTTCGCCTTTGCCATTATTTCCGCCTCGCTCCTGCCGCTCGTCGGCGGTGTGGACAATTTCCGCTATATTTATTGGGGCATGTGGGTGATTCCCTTTGTGCTCCTGCTCTTTTTGCGGGATAAGGCGGGGGAAGGTCCAGCCCTTACCATGGCCTCCATGAAATCATTGGCCGCAAACCGGGAGTTTCTCTGGTTTCTCTTTATGATCTTCATCATTTCGACGCCTCATCGCATGCATGACGCGTTGTTCGGCTACTATCATCAAACGATGGGAGCATCCCCTGGCATGGTTAGCTTCGGCTGGGCGTTAGTCGGGATATGCGAAGTCCCAGTCTTTATTTGGCTGAACCGCTATTTGAACCGGTTTCATGAACTGGCGATGCTTGGGGTAATCTCGCTTCTGTATGTGCTGCGGTGGAGCTTGTACATCGTCGTCAAGGATCCGACAGCGCTTATGTATTTGCAGCTGACACACGCTTTTACTTACGCGCCTTTCCTACTGGTGGCGATTCAATATGTGGTTCGGCTCGTACCGGAGCATTTGCGCTCCACAGGCATGTCGCTTTACGCCTCGGTATTCACGGGCTTAGCCGGTCTCGCCGGCGGCGTCATCGGCGGTTGGTTCGAGGAACGCTGGGCTGGCCCCGGCATGTACGGCTTCGCTGCCGCCATGTCGCTCCTGGCTGCCATCCTTTTCCTCGGCACCCGCTTTTACACCCGCTCCCGCGAAGCCTAGGAATTTTATCGCCATTATATTCGATAAACCCCCATGGGATGGATCATTTCGTATTATGAAGAGCTCATTCTGTTCAAGTAGACATTTCTATTTGAAGAGATCGAGCTCTTTTTTGGCATAGTTTATTTCAACCCGGTAAAAATACAAGGAGATGAGCTGGACCGTACCCGGAGGCTTAAGGAAAAGTCCATTGCGACGATTACCCTTTAAAGGTCCGATTGCTTTTCATTGTGCAAATGCATAATAAATTTAGTCTTTCTATCAATATCAAATTTTAAGCACGGAAGATATACTGAAAGCGTATTCAAAAACACCATGGAGGGAACACAAATGGAAGGGTTAACGATCAGTTGGATTGGTGCACTGGCGGGGCTGGCGATTGCGATCATTCTGATTTTAAGAAAGTTGAATCCTGTTTATTCTTTGTTTGCAGGTGCAATTGTAGGCGCTTTAATCGGCGGCGCTAACCTGGAACAAACGGTTAGCATGCTGGTAACGGGGACTCAGAGTGTTATGGGTACGGTCATCCGGGTGCTCGCCGCAGGGGTATTGGCAGGTGTGATGATGGAATCAGGGGCGGCAGAGACTATTGCCCAAACCATCGTTAAGAAGTTTGGCGGGAGCAGAGCGATATTGGCATTAGCTTTGGCGACGATGATCATAACAGCGGTTGGCGTATTTATTCCCGTTGCCGTCTTGATCGTTGCTCCGATTGCCTTGTCTGTAGGGAACAAGATGGGTATTTCAAAGATTGCACTCCTGCTGGCGCTATCGGGCGGGGGAAAAGCTGGGAACATTATTTCTCCTAACCCGAATACGATTGCGGCCGCACGGGGCTTTGGCCTGGATCTAAGCCATGTGATGCTTGCCGGGTTTATTCCGGCGATATGCGGTCTGATCGTCACGGTGATCGTAGCGTCGCTGCTTAAGAAGAAAGGGGCCATGGTTCCAGACGAGGAAGCCGTAGAGCATGAGTTCGACGCTTCAAAATATCCGTCCCTTGGCAGAGCGCTTGTTGCGCCGCTCATTGCCGTCATTTTGCTCATGATCACGCCAATTGGTTCGATTCTGGGTATCGATGCACTTGCGAATTTTAAGATCGATGCTTTGTATGTTCTACCGATTGCAGGTGTTATCGGCATGCTCGCGATGGGGAAAGGAAACAAAATTTTGGAGTATACGGCAGCAGGTTTGAATAGAATGACAGCTACCGTACTGATTTTGATTGGCGCAGGGGGCATTGCGGGTTTAATCTCGACATCTAACCTGTCCACGCAGGTGGTAAACTTGATTGAAGCATCTGGGATTTCGGGCACCTTCCTCGCACCGATTGCAGGTATTTTGATGGCAGCGGCAACCGCTTCCACATCAACAGGCGTTATTTTGGCCACGGGTTCTTTTGGACAGGCTATCCTGAATATGGGCACGGGTTCGCTTGCAGCAGCGGTTATGGTTCACACAGGGGCTACTGTCATCGATTCCTTGCCTCAAGGCAACTACTTCCACGTAACTGGCGGCGCTATGAAGATGAGCATCAAACAGCGGATGGGACTTATCCCTTACGAGGCCATTGTTGGTGGAACGATGACGATCGTAGCGACGTTGATCTACGGATTCCTTTTATAAGATCATTATGATGAGGTGAGATCATGGCACAGAAAACATTTGTTCTGGCACCAGATTCCTTTAAAGAAAGCATGACGGCAAAAGAAGTATGCGAAGCGATGGAAAAAGGGCTGCGTAAAGTCTTTCCCGATGCAAATTATATCCACGTACCCATGGCAGACGGCGGGGAAGGCACAGTACAATCCCTTGTTGATGCCTCGGGTGGTCATCTCTATACAAAAGAGGTAACAGGGCCCCTTGGTCAAAAGGTGACGGCGAAGTACGGCATCCTTGGAGATGGGGAAACCGCAGCGATCGAGATGGCCTCGGCCAGCGGGATCCAGCATGTGACGAAGGAAACCAAAAATCCTTTAATCACGACGACCTACGGCACGGGAGAATTGATTCTCGAATGTCTGGAAAAAGGAATCAAACGGATTATTATCGGCATCGGCGGCAGTTCAACCAATGATGGCGGTACGGGAATGGCGGAGGCGCTGGGTGTAAAATTCTTAGACGCGGAGGGTCAGATGCTTCCTCGCGGTGGAGGCAGTTTGGACAAGCTGGTCACCATCGATGTTTCGAAACTTGATCCAAGGCTCCAGCAAGTGGATATGGTCGTTGCCTGCGATGTGACCAATCCCTTATGCGGAGAGAATGGTGCATCTCATGTGTTCGGTCCGCAAAAAGGGGCCACACCGGAAATGGTGCAGCAACTGGATGCTGCCTTGGCTCACTATGCCGGGGTGGTGAAGGAACAGCTGCAAAAAGACGTGATAAATGTTCCGGGCGCAGGCGCTGCCGGAGGTTTGGGTGCCGGATTGCTGATCTTTACGAAAGCGGTCTTGAAAAAGGGTGTCGAGATTGTCATCGATTACACGGAAATCAAGCGAAAGATGGCTGACGCGGATCTGGTAATCACAGGAGAAGGTGGCATTGACTTTCAAACCAAGTTCGGAAAAGCCCCTTACGGGGTGGCCAGAGCGGCAAAAGAGTCGGGCAAAAAGGTAATTGCCATAGCCGGCTATATTGGAGAAGGCATTGATACCCTCTATACGGAAGGAATAGACGCGGTATTCGGTATCGTACCGGGGGCGGCCGAGATCGAAAAGCTGCTTGCGGAAGGACCTCGTAACGTGGAACGCACCTGCGAGAACATCGCCCGTGTCCTCAAATTTTACGAATAAAAGAATGGCAAGCGGCCATCCGAGTGTTTCCTCGGTGGCCGCTTTTCCTATTTATACAAAGACAACAAGCCGTACGTGAGTTCAAATAATTCCAACAGATTCCTCGGATCTCTCCCCGTTAGGGTATGTATCCGTTTCAGCCGGTACTGGAGCGTATTGCGGTGAATATTGAGTTCAGCCGCGGTTAGAGAGACACTGCAGTCATTGTTAATGAAGCTCCTTATCGTTTCCATCATATCCACGGTGTCCACTAATTTGCTGACCGCAGTAGGTTGAGAGGTTAGAGGGGCATGACTTAAATGAATAAGGAACTCCACGCTTGCATAATCGATTACCCGTGCAGCTGGCTTCAGTGCAAGCAATACATTCATGGCAGACTTCGCCTGCCGGTAGCTCTCCGCGATGTTGGGTTCGAGATTACCGGTAGCGACCAATACGTCCGGTTGTTTCTCGACTAGCCGTTCGATGAGCACCTCCGGTGTGCTCTCATTTTGCATCATGATCAGATGAGTATCTTCAGCCAATACAAAAAAGGGGTGGGCTTGAAAAAGCTTTATCGGATCATCGTCAAGCTTCAGGTTTTTAATGTACAACACCACGGTTTTTAACAGCAAATTGATCTTATAGACCGCGGATTCTTTGATTAATTTCTGGGAATAAGCACCTTGATGGTTTAACAGGGTCTCCAGAAATGCTTTCTTGTGGTTTTCTGCCTGTGACTGATTTTCAAAGGAAATTTGTTGTTCAATAAGGAGAGAAACCGTCGTACGAACAAGATTGCAAAAAGGACGAACCTCATCCGGATTGCCCGTAATCCCAATGACGCCGATACGCTTATGATCAATGACAATAGGCTCATTGGTGCCCTTCTTCTCAAAACGTCCATCTGTCCAAACTTCTACCATTCTCCCTGTGCATAAGGCCTTTACCGCACCTTGATGAACGGTGCCTACCCTTTCTTTTTTTCCGCTGCCTATGATGACCCCATGTTCATTCATAATATTGATGTTGTAGGGAATATCCATCATCATTTTATCAACAATTTCCTGGGCTTGCTTCTTGGTGAGCTGAACCAACAGGGAGACCGTCTCCTTTGTGAAAAGGTTTACCTATATTGTGCATTTGCTCAATGATATCATACCCCCGCTCACCGATTGGAGAATATGAACGAGTTGGTCAACTTGATACACCGCAAGTTCGGAACCAAGAGGCCCATGTAAATGCGCATGGGCTTAATCGGTTATTCGTTGACCTGCAGTTTTCCGGAAATGAACGGGTTTCTTACAAGCGGTTTATCCATCCAATAAACCGATTGGACCTATCCTTTTGTAATCATGCTATACTACCCGAATGGTAATGGACCTGCGGTTATGATGAAACGCGAAACCTGGATAAAAGGGGAGAAACAGATGGAAGAGAAGATCGGCATAAGTCGAAAACGGTTTAGGTTTAATGGCGCCTGGTCTGCGCTGTTCTGGTCATATATCTTGATACTACTTCTTCTGCTCGTCTTTGGGACTGTGCTTTACTGGAGCGCCAAGAAAGTCGTTGTGGATTCCGTGGAGCGCTCGAACTCCGCCATGCTCGGACAACTAAGGGAGTTTGCAGACGGACAACTGCAAATGATCGAACAATTGGAGCAGCAGATCGCCAATCATCCGAAGCTGTTGCAGCTTATGAGAATCAGGGTTCCGTTGTCGGGTGTGGAGGAATACGAAATGGTTGCTTTGGCCGACGATTTGAACCGGTATAAGCAATTGACGCCATTCATTTCGGATTATTACATCTATTTGCCTAATGCCGATACCATGCTGGGGCCTGGGGTGAAGACCACCCCCGATATATTGTTCGGTAGTGCCATCCGTTTCGAAGGAAAGAATGCGGAGGATTGGGTGAAGGAATTTCAAAGCGGCTATCACTATCGTTCCTTTCTGCCTTCTTTGCAGTCAACGAATAGCCTAGGGGAGCAGAAGGACGTCCTTACGTACATGCAAACCTTGCCTTTGGGAAGCCGTTCCAACGGATCGGCCACGCTGTTCATGATCATCAATGAAGACGAGCTGCGGAAAATGTTCAGGGGCATTGCCACGGCGGGGAAAGGCGAGATTTACATCCTAAACAGCGACGATCAAATTATCAGCGCGACGACGGATGCGCCGTCTCCACCGGCTTTCAAGTACACGGACTTGCCGGGCAATCAGGGCAAGATGGAAATCAAGGATGCGGGAAAAGGGATGGTCGTCTCCTATGTAACGTCGAGCGTATTCGGGTGGAAGTACGTGCTGGAAGTCCCCCGGGCGGTATTCTTGAAGGAAGTTAACGAGGTGCGGAGCTGGTCTTTGTTGATCTTCATCTTGGCTGCGCTTTCAGGAGCTGCCGTTTCGGTTTATCTGTCTTATCGGAATATCCGCCCCATCCGTAATCTGGTATCGATCGTGAATGGCGGAGGCACGGGAGACTCAACCCATCAGGGGCCGGCGGAGTACGAACTCATCCGCACGTCGATTCAATCCGCGCGCCTGAAGGAATCGGAGCTTAGAAGCCGTTTGTCTCAGCAAGCGCCGATTATCCGGATCCATTTTCTGAACCGGCTGATAAAGGGTTACGCCGACCTCCATGAACTGCAGCCGGAATCCTTAGCGTTCATGGAGATTCGGTTTATCTCGGATTTATTCTCTGTCATTACGGTCGACGTGGAGGATATGAGCGCGTTTTCCGCCGAAAACGACCCTAAGGAATGGCTGTTCATCAACTTCGTCATTTCTAACATTGCAGCCGATCTGGCCAATGAGCGGCATATTGCCTATACGACTGAATTGGATCAAGGAAGAATCGCGGTTCTTGTCAATTTCCGCGAAGAAGATGCGGAGACATGCCGAGCGGAGGCGATCACCATTGCAGAGCAGTTGGAGCAGGTGCTGTGCCAGCGTTTCCATTTAAAAGTGGCGGTCGGTACCAGCTTCGTAGCCCTGGGAATACAGGAGATTGGCGAGGCGTTCCGGGAAGCTCTGAAGAGCATGGATGAGAACGTCAAGCGGCAAACCGGAGCTAGCGCCGTGGATGCCTTGTTCGATCAGGAACTGAGCTATTACTATCCACTGGATATTGAACAACAATTAACGAATTACGTGAAGTCGGGAGAAGCTGAGAAGACCGAGCAGCTGCTGAATGCCTTATATACGGATCATTTTAACGGAGACGGGAGCGGCCAGCTTGTAGGTTCGCATTTTCTGCTGCATTTGTCCGCCACCCTGCTTCGTATCGTGCAGAATACGCCCAAGGCGGATTCAGTGATGACCAAACGGTTGCTCCAAAGCCAAACGGACATAGCCCAGGACCCTCATGGCGCTTTCGAGATGCTGAAAACGGAATTTTTGGCGGTATGCCGGCTTTGGAAGGAAGGCCGATCCGATCAGGGCAGCCGGACGGTGGAAACCGTTAGGCGCATCGTGCGCGAAAGGTACAATCAAAACATGTTGAGCGTCAATCTCATCGCGGATGAATTGGGGATCACCCAGCCGTATTTGTCCTCGTTTTTCAAAAAAGCGACCGGCCGGACGATTGTGGAGCTTATTGCAGAGACCCGCCTGCACGAGGCAAAACGGTTTCTGGCGGAGACGGATTATACCGTTGCCCAAATTGCCCAGGAGGTCGGCTATTCCAACGATATCGGCTTTATCCGGTTTTTCAAGAAGCACGAGGGGATCACGCCGGGACAATACCGGGAAAACATACAAACGGAATGTAAACCTTAAGGGCGGTTGGTATCGGATCTTTCATTTGGTTTGGCCATGCAACAACTGGGCAATGTTCATCTCATTTGCCACGCAGGTATGATGGGGCAGGGTCGAGAGTGGACACAAACCATATATGAAACCAGATGAGGTGATTTTGTTCATGAAAAAGGGAAAGAAACGCTTTATCGCGACGCTTGCGGTCGTGACGGCATTAACCGCTTCTTTAACCGCTTGTAACGGGGGCGGCAGCACAAGCAACAAAGGGGAATCTACGGCTGCGCCTTCGGGCACGGACGCAACCAAAGCGCCGGCGGACGGAAAGATCGTATCAAGCCCGCTTACCTTAACCTACTTCGGGGGAGGAGTCACGGCACCGGGCGTCAATACGCCCAACGATGTAGCCGCCTATCAAGAGACAGAGAAGAAGACGGGGATTCATATCGATTTCCAGGTTCCTACGATCGGGCAGGAGAAAAATCAGTTCAACCTGTTGGTGAGCTCGGGTTCATATCCGGATGTCATTGACTGGTATTGGACGGATTACACGGGCGGCGGCGACGGCGCTATTAAAAACGGCGTGATCATTCCGCTCAACGACTATCTGGAAAAATACGCGCCGAATTTCTCCAAACTGCTGGCGGCAAATCCGGAGATCAAGAAGGCCATCTCCACGGACGATGGCAAGATCTATTCCTTTCCGTTCCTTCGGATCGATCCCTATCTGCGGACCTATCAAGGTCTTGCCATCCGTAAGGATTGGCTGGATAAGCTCGGACTTCAGACACCGACCACCATTGATGAATGGCACACCGCTTTGAAAGCGATTAAAGACGGCGACCCCAACGGAAACGGTAAGGCGGATGAAATTCCGCTGCTGATCAACAAAAGCACGCTGCTTGATTTCAGCAACGTTTTCTTAAACGCCTGGGGGATCACCGGCCAATTTAATTTACAGGACGGAAAAGTTGTATATGGCGCCATCGACCCGAAATACAAAGAGTTCCTGAAGACTATGCAAGATTGGTATGCGGAAGGATTGATTGACCACGATTACGCGGCAACCGACAGCAAGCAGAAGGATGCCAAATGGACCGGCGAGTTGATCGGCGCATCCGAACTGGCCGTAGGCGGCGGGATTGGGAAATATCTGACAGCCATGTCTGGAAAGAATCCTAAGTTCGACATCGTCGGTGCCCCTTTCCCCACTTTGAATAAAGGCGACAAGCCGGTTCTGGGGCAAGTGACGCCGGTCGGAGGCAACTACGGTGCGGCGATCTCCACAGGCAACAAGCATGTCAAGGAAACGGTCCAATGGTTGGATTTCAAATACGGGGAAGAGGGCAGCATGTTGTTCAATTTCGGCGTCGAGGGCAAGAGCTATGACCTGAAAGACGGTTATCCGACGTATACCAACGAAATCATGAAAAATCCCGAAGGCCTTTCCTTCTCGAACTCAGTCTCCAAATACGCGATTCCCTTCGGCGGCCCGTTTGTTCAAGATAAACGCTATCAGGAGCAGAATGCCTCAATGCCCCAACAGAAAGCGGCGCTCAATACCTGGATGAATGCTGACAATGCAGGTTGGCTTCCTCCGATCACCCTTACGACCGATGAGTCGTCGCGGTTTGCGGCTATCATGACGGACGTAAAGACCTACCGTGACGAAATGTTCGACAAGTTCATCATGGGCGTAGAGCCGATAGACAATTTTGATAAGTACGTGAAGACGATTAAAGGAATGGGCATTGACGAAGCCATTCAAATCCAACAGGCGGCTTACGATCGCTACATGAAACGGTAAAAATGCTGCGGCGGGTCCTAAGGCGATCCAGGAGATGATCCCATGCCCGGGGACCCGCCGCTATTTTTATCAAGGTTAGAGGAGGTCTAGTGTTGAAGCTGCTGCGTGACTGGTCCCGACACAAATACATTTATCTCATGCTGCTGCCGGTCGTGATCTACTATCTTGTGTTTCTGTTTTTTCCCATGTACGGATTGCAGATTGCATTCAAGGATTTTTCGCCTGCAAAAGGAATCATGGGCAGCGACTGGGTTGGGTTCAAGCATTTCGTATCGTTTTACCACAGCTATTACTTCGTGCGGTTGATCCGCAATACGTTGATGCTCAGCCTGTACACCTTGATTTTCGGGTTCCCGGCTCCGATCATCCTGGCGCTCTTACTCAATGAAATCCGCAATCGCGTATTCAAAAATGTCGTCCAATCCATCACTTACCTGCCGCACTTTATCTCCGTCGTCGTGGTGTCCGGCATGCTGGTCGACTTCCTGTCAAGCGACGGTCTAATCAATCAATTGACCGGACTATTCGGCATCCACTCCATCACGTTCCTGATCGAACCGGGGTGGTTCCGAACCGTTTACGTGTCTTCGGACATCTGGCAAGGAATCGGCTGGGGCTCGATCATCTACCTGGCGGCGATTACCGGCATCGATCCAAGCTTGTACGAAGCGGCTAGAACCGACGGCGCGGGACGGTTTAAGCAAATGCTCCATATCACGATCCCGGGAATCATGCCGACGGTCATCATCATGTTGATTTTGCGGTTCGGGTCGCTGATGGCCGGAGGAAGCCTGGAAAAGATTCTCCTGCTCTATAATTCAACGACTTACGAAACATCGGACGTGATTTCGACCTTCGTGTACCGCCGGGGGCTGCTTCAGAACGATTACGGGTTTTCTGCCGCGATCGGCCTGTTCAACAATATCATCAACTTCATTTTGCTCGTCTCGGCCAATAAAATCAGCCGAAAGGTCAATGACACCAGTCTATGGTAGTGCATTCCGGGGGTGACCAACGTTTGAAAATACACATTTCTTGGGGCGAACGGTCTTTTGACATTGTCCTCTACCTGTTCATGCTGATTTTGATGGCCGTGACTCTGTATCCTTTCCTGTATGTGCTGTTCGCCTCCTTAAGCAATCCGGCCAATCTGATCCAGCACCGCGGCTTGCTGATGTTTCCGACGGGCTTCAGTCTCGAATCCTACAAGCTCGTATTTCGGAATCCGATGATCAGCACGGGATATATGAACACCCTGATCTATGTGGTTTTGGGCACGACGCTAAACCTGATCCTTACTTCCTTTGCCGCTTATGCTCTGTCGCGCAAGGGCGTGCGGCTCGTTGGCCCGGTCATGTTTGCCATCGTGTTCACCATGTTTTTCACGGGAGGGATGATTCCTACCTATCTCAATATGAAAAACCTGGGATTGCTGGATTCGAGATGGGCGATGATCCTGCCGTCGGCCATAAGCACCTGGAACCTGCTTGTGATGCGCACCTCCTTTGCGGAAATTCCAACCGCGTTGGAGGAATCGGCCAGAATTGACGGAGCCAATGATTTTCGAATTCTATTCCAAATCTTCATTCCGGTATCGCTGCCGATCATGGCGGTCATGACCCTTTTCTATGGCGTGGGTCATTGGAATTCGTATATGGACGCCCTGATTTACCTGCATCACAAAAATCTGTATCCCCTGCAGCTGGTCCTGCAAGAAATATTGATCACCAACAGCACAGACTCCATGATGAGCACGGTTTCGGATTTGGACAAGGGATTGATCCAGGAAACGATCAAATACGCCACCATT
Organism: Gorillibacterium massiliense; assembly: GCF_000455485.1. Taxonomy (GTDB): domain Bacteria; phylum Bacillota; class Bacilli; order Paenibacillales; family NBRC-103111; genus Gorillibacterium; species Gorillibacterium massiliense. The sequence continues at coordinate 18,878 of NZ_CBQR020000133.1, read as the reverse complement.
ATCGTCGCGACTGTGCCCATCCTCTTCCTGTATCCATTCCTGCAGCGGTATTTCGTCAAAGGCGTTATGTTGGGTTCGATTAAAGAGTAGATCTTAATAAAGATAGGAGTTGGACGATTGTGAACACCGTACGATACGGAATTATCGGAGTTGGGAATATGGGCCGCGGACATGCAATCAGTCTCCTTGGCGAGATCAAGGATGCCGAGCTGACCGCGGTTTGCGATATCAATCCGGAACGCCTGGAATGGGCGAACGAGCATTTGCCGGCGGACGTGAAACGGTACAGCTGCCCGGAAGATCTGTTCGCCGCCAAGACGGTAGATGCCGTGCTGATTGCGACACCGCACTATGATCACCCGACGCTGGCTATACAAGCTTTGAACGCCGGATATCATGTCATGATCGAGAAGCCGGCAGGTGTGTACACCAAGGCCGTACAGGAAATGAACGACGTTGCGGCAGCTCATCCGGAACTCAAATTCGGGATTATGTTTAACCAGCGGACGAATCCCCTTTACCAGAAGCTTAGGAACCTGATTCAATCCGGAGAGCTTGGAGAAATTCGCCGTACGAACTGGATTATTACCGACTGGTACAGAACGCAAGACTATTACAATTCCGGCGGCTGGCGGGCAACCTGGGGCGGGGAAGGCGGCGGCGTGCTGCTGAATCAAGATCCGCACCAGCTTGATCTGTGGCAGTGGATGACAGGAATGATGCCGAAGCGAGTGCGTGCCTTCTGCTATTTCGGCAAGTATCGGAATATTGAGGTCGAAGATGATGTAACGGCTTATGTCGAGTATGAGAACGGCGCCACCGGCTTATTCACGACAACAACAGGAGAAGCTCCGGGAACGAACCGGTTTGAGATAAACGGAGACAACGGGAAAATCGTGGTAGAAAACGGCACCTTGACCTTCTGGAGGCTGCGCGTACCCGAGTCGAAATTCAACGCGGAGTTTTCGGGAGGATTCGGAACTCCTGAATGCTGGAAATGCGAGATTCCTGTGGAGCCTGGCGGGGGCGACCAGCATAAAGGCATTTTGCGGAACTTTACCCAAGCCATCCTGCATAACGAGCAACTGCTGGCACCGGGAGAAGAAGGGATTCGCGGGTTGATGCTTTCCAATGCGATGCATCTTTCCGCTTGGACCGACAACTGGGTAGAACTGCCGATTGATGCCGGGCTATTCCTTGAGAAGTTGACCGATAAGATCAAAACTTCCACCTTCCAGAAGGAACAAGCCGCTGACCGGGCACTTGATGTGAGCGGAACCCATTAAGCAGCCATAGCAGCGGTTAACACGGGGAACTTACCTTTATAGAAGGCAGCTACTACACGGTCCGTCTCGAATTTATTAACGGTCGTGTAACATGATTGACTAGATGAATTAAGCTGCAGCAGAAAGTTTAAACCTGCGGTTCTCCTGGAACCGTGGGTTTTATTTACGCTTTTTTCAAAATCACCCCGAATGCTGTGCCGAGTGGCATACTCATGTAGATCAGGCTAAAACTAGCTGGCGATCCTGTCCCGATGGATCCGCAGAGGGCCTTTTCTTCATGCGCACTAAGCAACCACAACAGAACAAGAAAACACCAGAAACTTTAATATCCTCTCCTATTGAAAAAAAGGCTGAGCGTATAGGATTAGTTTGAGTCGAGTCAAGATCGATGGCATCACCCTAATCAAAAGCGTCGGGGATTACAAAACAGAGAATTCTAGAGTGCGATATTGTCTTTGTGGCTCGCAGGCGAATGTGATACCGACATTCTGGTGGACTTTGACAGCTTCACGCTATAGAATACGCGGTTTGAATGGGTGAAGCCTGAACAAATCGATTAGTCGAGAGAAGGATGGAGGCTAACCTATGGAAAAGCCGATTTATCGAAATAGCAGCTATTCCCCGGAGGACCGGGCGAGGGATCTCGTTTCCCGGATGACGTTAGAGGAGAAAGCCGCTCAGCTCCTGCATCAAGCTCCTGCGATTGAACGCCTTGGGGTGCCGGAGTACAATTGGTGGAATGAGGGGCTGCACGGCGTGGCCCGCGCCGGTACGGCTACGATTTTCCCTCAAGCGATCGCCCTTGCCGCCATTTTTGATGAGGATTATTTGGCGGAAATCGCCGGGATCATTTCCACGGAAGCCCGAGCCAAGTATAACGAGAGCATCCGCAAAAATGACCGCGATATCTACAAAGGGTTGACCTTTTGGTCGCCGAATATCAACATCTTTCGCGATCCGCGTTGGGGCCGCGGGCAAGAGACGTATGGAGAGTGCCCTTATTTGACGGCACGGCTAGGGGTTGCTTACATCAAGGGATTGCAAGGAAATGAGAAGCATCTAAAAGTAGCGGCGTGCGCTAAGCATTTTGCTGTTCATAGCGGGCCAGAGCAAGGTAGGCATGAATTTAACGCCGTTGTTTCGCAGAAGGATCTTTACGAAACCTACCTGCCCGCCTTTGAAGCTTGCGTTAAGGAAGCGCAGGTGGAGAGTATCATGGGGGCATACAACCGGGTAAACGGCGAGCCTTGCTGCGGCAGCCCGATGCTCCTTAAGAAAATACTACGCGAGGATTGGGGATTCAAGGGCCATGTGGTCTCGGATTGCGGGGCGATCTGCGACTTCCATAACCACCACAAGGTAACCTCGAATGCAGCTGAGTCGGCGGCCTTGGCGCTGAAGAACGGCTGCGACGTCAACTGCGGCAATACCTATCTGCATTTGATGCAGGCCTATGAAGACGGCTTGATTTCAGAGGAAGACATTACCCGCTCTGCGGAACGGCTCATGCAGACCCGGATACGTTTAGGCACATTCGATTTGGAAAGCGTCTATGACTTGATTCCCTATGAGGTCAACGACTGCCAAGAGCACCGGGACAAGTCGGTGGAGGCGGCGCGCAAGTCTATGGTCCTGCTTAAAAATGACGGCGTGCTGCCGCTGAACAAAACGGAAATCCGCTCGATTGCGGTGATCGGCCCGAATGCGGACAACGTAAATATGCTGATTGGCAATTATTTCGGTACGGCATCGCAAAAAATCACCATTCTGGAAGGGATTCATGAAGCCGTTGCTCCGGGTACTCGGGTTTACTATTCTGAGGGATGTCATATGGTACGTTCGATGGTCGAAGATGGGGCCAAGCATCAGGATCGTTTGTCGGAAGCCATCGCCATTGCGGAACGGTCGGATGTCGTCGTGATTTGCCTGGGGTTGGACGCCACTTTCGAAGGGGAGGAAGGCGATGCCAGCAATCCATATGCGGCTGGAGACAAGCGGGATTTGCAGTTGATGGGGAACCAGCAGGAATTGCTGGAGCGGGTTGTCGCCGTAGGAAAGCCGACGGTACTGGTGCTTGGAACCGGCAGCGCGGTGAGCGTGAACTGGGCGGACGAGCATTGCAACGCGATTCTCAATGCCTGGTATCCGGGCAGCCTCGGGGGAAAAGCGGTCTGCGACATCCTATTCGGGGAATGCTCACCGGGAGGCAAGCTTCCGGTCACCTTTTACCGGGGAACGGATCAGCTTCCCGATTTCGGGGATTACCGGATGGAAGGGAGAACCTACCGTTATTTTCAAGGCGAGAGCCTTTATCCTTTCGGCTTCGGGTTGACCTATTCTCAAGTGGCTGTATCGGATTTGGCTGCACCAAAGGAAATCCAAGAGGGAGATGAGCTGCTCATCCGTGTGGCGATCCGCAATACCGGTTCGTTTCCCGTCGAAGAAGTGCTCCAGCTCTACGTCAAGGACCTGGAATCCGCTCATGCCGTACCCAACTATAACTTGGCTGACTTTAAGCGAGTCGAACTGCCTGTTGGAGTTGAAAAAACCGTCGAGCTCCAGATTAAGCCGGAGTCGATGGAAGCCGTATTCGACAATGGGCAAAGGAAGCTCGACAGTCGGCGTTTCCGCGGCTATATCGGAATATCGCAGCCGGATTCGCGAAGCGTGGAGCTGATCGGATCGGCTCCGCTTTCCTTCGAATGGACGATCTTGCCCCAATAAAAATGCCTTTGTCTATATAAATGGAACGAAAGAAAGGGACGGAATCCTTACAATCTTAAGTTCAACTTATATAGCCAAAACAAAAGACGCCTTCATTGAATGAAGGCGTCTTTTTGATGCTCCGATATGCTGAACTGAATGATTTCCATGGCATCCGCTTCTTCTAGAGCGTTCATGCCGTTGACGAGGACGATGTCCGAGTCGAGTTCGATCTTCTTCAGAAATGAGTACATCTGCGGCGTAAACTTCATTACAATACTGGCAAGCTTTACGGTTTCCACAAGCATCACCATCCCAATCGTATTTTCCGTACGAAGAAAAAGATTTGGAACGATCTTGCCCAGGCTCACACCAGGACCATATGAAATTCACAAAGCAAGTATACCACATCTTCCGGGGATTGGCATGGGACTTGCGCTTAATGCTTGCGGCGGAATTCGCCTAAAATAGCCGCCGTCTCCACGATATTGACAAAAGCCTTCGGATCGCTTTCCTTGATCACTTTTTTGAGTTCCGCCAATTCATACCGGGTCGTCACCATCATGAGCATGTCCTGTTCCTGGTTCGAATAAGCGCCTTCGGTTTTGATCAACGTGACGCCACGGCTTTGCAGCAGGTGTTTCAAAAGCTTGTCCTTTTCGCGGGTAACGATAAAGGCGGTTATTTTGACGTGGCGGATATGAATGGAGTCGACCAATTTGGACCCAACATATATGGAAAGCATGGAAAACAGCGCCAAATCCCAGTTGTCTTTATAATACCCTAAAAAGAGGATGACAAAACCGTTCAGGATGAACAGGAAAGAGCCGAGGGGAAAGTCCCGGTTGCGGGTAATGATGGACCCGATAATATCAAAGCCGCCTGTGGAGCCTCCGACCCTGAGGGAGATTCCGGCAGCTGCGCCCACCAGCACCCCGCCAAAAACAGCGGCAAGAATAGGTTCTTCCGCTACCGCTTTGACAGGGATGATCTGCATCAGCCAGGTCGTGACCGCGACGGAAACAAGGCTTAAAATGACGAACCGTTTTCCTATGGCAATAAGGCCCCAAATAATGACGGGCACATTTAAAAGAAGCATGAGAAGACCGATATTCCAGTCGGTAAAATACCCGATCAGCATAGCGACGCCAGAAAGCCCGCCACTGAGCAGCTGGTGGGGAATGAGTAAGAAGTTGAAACCGATAGCCAACAAAAAGGCTCCAAACAAAATGGCAAGTAAATCCATAATCCAGCGTTTCATTCTGAATCCACCTCGTGGATAGTATTCGCCAGGTGGTTTTAATCATCCGGCAGCACTCCATTATACGATACATTTACCCAGCACACACGGAAAATTCTTTTTGTGCGCAAAAGAAAATGCCTCTTGCACTGGATGGTGCAAAAGGCATTCCTGATTTTGATGTTTTAGGGGTTTACGCTTGCCCGAAGGAACTGAACATCAGCGGTTGGGACTTGCTCTCCCTGCATCGCGACAAATTTGCCATCCTGCCACTGAAGAAAGAAATGGTCGTTGTTCGCGGAAAAATAGCGCCAGACGCTGACCTCGTCATCCCGAAAATCGGTGTTGCCTTGGGAACGGACCCGATCGGCGCTGTTGGATTCGAGATTGAACATGATCTCGCCATCCACATCCAACTGAGACGGAACCTCCAAGGGATCATTCAAGAAGCCTTCGACAAATTCGCACAGATAACAGTCATAGCTTCGGCCTTTTTCGATTAGCAGGCAGACTAGGTCGCGGCCGTTCCGGATATAGTAGACGAACCGGTGCGGTGCAAAGCCCGGGTCGAAATAAACGGCTTTTCCGGTCACGACGTACTCCACAAGGTTGACGGCAACGATGTCTCCGACTTTGGATTCTTCAAAAGGATTAAGCGACGCGGCGGGAAGCGGAGCCTGTTTCTGGCTGCGTAAAATGGAACCCACTCGTTTGAAAAAGGACATGGTCAAACGCTCCTTGTTTGAGTTTAGCATCACTGTTCATACGTCCTATTTTACGGTTCGTTTCAATGATGAGGCAATTGTAAACGCATTCGTTTTTGTCTGTGCGGGAAGTCACGAAATCGCGTCTTACGTAGCTGGCATTTACTAGATCGACTGTGCTATACTAGCAAATGATATTCTTAAGTACGGCGTTAATATTCGCTTTCTGATGAATCCGGAGCCATTTCCTGCTTGGTGTGAGATGCAACACCGCAAGCAAAAACAAAAACGACGGAAGGTTAGGACCGACCAGAGGTTGAAGGGCGACAGCCACCATCTGATCTAAAGCCGAATTTCATGCAAACGCTCTTGATACGGCGTTTGTGCGTCTGATGCTCAACCACACGTCGGAAGACGTTTTTCTTTTGCTCAATAGGGGAAGGATAAGAATTCTTACACTTGGGCGTATGTTCGCTCTGCATGAGGGTTCAAAAAGCGATCCCGAGCCTCGGCTATGATTGGGTATGCGCAGGTGAGCGCTCCGAAGTCGGGGGGAGATGCGGACTTTTTATCGCATCACGTATCGGAGTCGGCTTAAGGCGATCAAGAAACCATAAGTAAAGAGAAAAAGAAAAAGGGCGCTAACAACGCCCGGGAAAAGGAGTTTGAACCACTTGAAGACTTTTAACGAATTTGGCCTGGAGCCCAAGGTGCTTCGCGCGATTACGGAGATGGGTTTTGAGGAATCCACCCCGATCCAGGAAGCGACGATTCCTTTGGCGATGGAAGGCAAGGACTTGATTGGACAAGCGCAAACCGGTACGGGGAAAACGGCGGCTTTCGGCGTACCTCTGGTGCACAAAATCCAACCGAGCGAAGAGCGTATTGTCGCTTTGATCATGTGTCCGACGCGGGAGCTTGCCATTCAGGTTGCTGAGGAAATCGGCAAACTGGGACGCTTCAAAGGCATCCGGTCTCTGCCGATTTACGGCGGACAAGACATCGTCAAACAAATCCGCGCATTGAAGAAACGGCCTCAGATCATTATCGGAACCCCAGGACGTCTTCTGGATCATATTAATCGTAAAACCATCAAGCTGGATGACGTACAAACGGTCATTTTGGACGAAGCCGACGAAATGCTGGACATGGGCTTCATGGAAGACATTCAAGGCATTCTCAAGCTCGTTCCGGAAGAACGCCATACCATGCTGTTTTCGGCAACCATGCCGGTTAACATTCAGCGTCTCGCTCAGCAGTTCCTGAAAAATCCGCAACATGTATCCGTCATTCCGAAGCAAGTAAGTGCACCGCTCATTCAACAGGCATACATCGAAGTTCAGGAAAAGATGAAGTTCGAAGGGCTGTGCCGCTTGCTCGACATGGAAGCGCCGGAGCTTGCTATCATCTTCGGCCGCACGAAGCGCCGCGTCGACGAGCTGTCCGAAGCGCTGCAAAAACGCGGCTATTCGGCGGAAGGCCTGCATGGCGACCTGTCGCAAAACCAACGGGACAACGTCATGCGCAAGTTCCGCGACGGCAGCCTGGATGTACTCGTTGCAACGGACGTAGCGGCTCGCGGACTTGATGTGTCCGGCGTAACCCACGTCGTCAACTTCGACCTGCCGCAGGACCCGGAAAGCTATGTGCACCGGATTGGCCGTACCGGCCGCGCCGGCAAGGAAGGCACCGCCTGGACCTTTGTAACGCCGCGGGAAATCGATCATCTGCATTTCATCGAGAAGATCACCCGTCATCGGATTACCCGGATGTCGCTGCCGAGTCTGGCGGAAGCCATTGAAGGCAAGCAAAAAGCGACGGCGGAACGCATCCTGAACCTGGTTCAGGAAGAAGCCATCAATGAATACAAAGGCGTAGCGATCCAGCTCCTGGAACAATACGATTCCGTCAATCTGTTGGCAGCAGCGATCAAACTGCTTTCCGGCGAGAAGAAGGAAGTCGATATCGAACTTACACCGGAAGAGCCGCTTCGCGCCAAGAAGCGCCGTCCCGATGTCCGCACCGCGGGCAGACGTCCGAATACGCCGTATGGCGGCTTCGGCAGCCGCCGTCCCGACGGCAGCCGTCCGGAAGGACGCGGCGGCTATGGCAGCAGCTCCGGCGGCAGCTATGGCGGCGGACGTTCCCGCAGCTACGAAGGCCGTGACAACCGCGATGGCAGCCGGGAAAACCGCAGCTATGGCGGCAACCGCGAAGGCAGCCGTGACGGCAGTCGTGACAACCGCGGCTACAAGCGCGAAAGCAGCAGCTACCGCAGCCGCGACACCCAAAGCGAATAAGTGACCTCGAACGAAGGAAAAACCGCCGCCCGCATGGCGCAGAACCGCAAGGTTCCGCCAGCGGGCGGTTTTATGTTCCAAGCCGAGTCAGGCTGGCGGTCCGTGCTGCCTCTTCCATCCTTTTACTTTCTATCCTGCCTGTAATGGGCTATAATGTAGGGTATGCTGAACAGCAAATGTTTGTCTTTTTACAATAAGGAAGATGCTTCGGGATAATCTCCTGCAGACACTTCCTATAGGAGGAACTTGGCGTTGGAAATGCGTGGATTGACCGGCGGTCTCTACCGGATCATGGAATGGATTATGCGGCTTGCCGTCATCAATGTGCTATGGATTGTATTTGCTTTACCGTTTTTCTATTTTGCTTTGGCCGGGTTGGTGAGTCCGGAAATCACGAATCTTTCGACGGTTCTCCTTCCATTAGGTATCCTCGCGCCTTTCACCCTGCTTCCTTCCAGTGCGGCAATGTTTACCATAGCACGGAAATGGACGACCGGTGAAGCGGACGTGCCTTTGTGGAAAACATTCTTTAATGGATACAAGGAAAACTATGTGAAGAGCATGCTCGGCGGTATCATCTTTATCGTCATCGGTGGTGTGCTTTATGCCAACTATCATTTCTATTTAAGCAGCAAAGGAATGATCGCTTACTTATCCATTCTGTTTCTCGTCTTCATGGTTTTTCTCGGGGCGGCTATGATTAACTTCCTGTCGATAACCGTTCATTTTCATATGAAGCTTATGCAAGTCGTTAAGAACAGTCTGCTCATCACCATCGGCCAGCCGATCAACTCCATCTTTTTGCTGGTAGCCAATGGGGTGATTCTCTATATCAGCTTGTTTAAGTTTACTTTCCTGATTCCCTTTTTCATGGGCAGTCTCATGGCGACGGTATCTTTTTGGAACTTCCACCGCAGCTTCGTCAAGATTCAAGAGCGGGTAAAGAAGAATGAAGAGAATGAGAAGGCAAAGGAAGATGAGGAAAGAGCCGAATCCTCCTTGCCGGAGCTTACGGATGGGAAAGACGACTAAGACGGGGTTGCTTTTACCCTGAGAGCGCACTATAATACGGTTACTGGCTTCACGCATCCTGCGGTGTTCGCCCTCGGTTCTTATTTGTTTTAAACCAATGCATGTTTCTAGGGAGACCTACATTGCCGGAAGGCTGACATGCCCCAAACGGGGACTTCATAACTTCGGCTGCGGACACCCACCTGCGAGAGCGGGTTTGAAGCATCTGAACCGGACGGCACTCGCGGGTATTATTGCGAAGACAACCATCGTCCTCCATTCGGCCGTTAAGGCCAACGGGAGGGCGATTTTTTTGTCCGTTTTTCGCTTGATGAAGAGGAAACGGGTGAGTGGAACATTTTTTTAGAGTGAAAAATTCTTTTGACACACTCAATGTGAAATCGGTAAAGTGGCATGGTGTAGTCCAAAATACGGCTAAGGAGGGAACCCCCGCATGCCCGTAAAAAAAATACCGGTGAAGGCGTACGTTTCTCTCTTGGGAAATTATTTACAGCCTTACCGGAAAAGCATGATCGGACTTGCCAGCTTGTTGCTCGTGATGATCGTCTTGCAGCTGGTCAATCCCCAGATCATCCGCTATTTCATCGATACGGCGCAAAATGCCGACAGTGGAAAAAATTTGTACATAGCGGCCGTTTTCTTCATCGGTGTATCCTTGCTGCAGCAGATTCTGACGGTAACCGCTACCTATATCGGGGAGAACATCGGGTGGAAGGCAACTAATAAGCTGCGGGGAGACGTGGCGGAGCATTGTTTGAAACTGGATATGTCTTTTCATAAAACCCATACCACCGGTGCCGTAATCGAACGGGTGGACGGGGACGTAAACAATCTGACTACTTTTTTCTCCAGCTTTATTATTTTGCTCTTGAGCAATATGCTGCTGCTGGCGGGCATTTTGGTTTTGCTCTTTCGGGAGGGGTGGCTGATCGGCACGGTCATGACGCTGTTCGTGCTGCTAGCTATCTATACCGTAGAACGAATCCGCCGGTTTACTACGCCTTATACGTCCAAGCTGCGTCAGATCAGCGCGGAGTTTTTCGGCTTTCTCGGCGAGCATCTGGAAGGGACCGAAGACACCCGCGCTAACGGGGCTACCGGGTATGTCATGCGGCGGTTTTATTACATGCTTCGTAACTGGTTTCCGGTACGGATCAAAGCGTTTTACAGTTGGGGTGCGATGTGGACGTCCACGCTGCTCATTTTCGGCCTCGGCAACACGGCGGCTTTCGGCATTAGTGCGTATGCATGGCGCCATGGATTGATCACGATGGGAACCGTTTATATGATTTTTTATTACACGGAACTGATGGTGAAGCCCATCGAAAATATCCGCATCCAACTGCAGGATCTGCAAAAAGCCGAAGCCAGTATTGTCCGCATCCGGCAGCTTCTTGAAACGGAATCGGCCATTAAGGATGAGGGTATGGGGAGATTGCCCGAGGGCAGCTTGGACGTACAGTTAGACCGCGTCGTCTTCGGTTATGAAGAGGAGAGCACCGCGCTGAATGAAGTCAGCTTCTCTTTGCGAGAAGGAGAGATCCTCGGCGTGCTCGGCCGCACCGGCAGCGGGAAAACTTCCTTGACCCGGCTATTGCTGCGGTTTTACGACCAGAGGAGCGGTTCCATCCGCATCGGCGGGGAGGAAACCCGGAACGTTCCAGTGGCGGAGCTTCGGCAGAAAGTCGGCCTGGTGACGCAAAACATCGAGCTGTTCCAGGGAACGGTGCGGGACAACCTGACTTTCTACGATGAAAGCATAGCGGACGCTCAAATCGTGGAAGTGTTGAACTCCCTCGGCCTCAAGGGCTGGCTCGGTTCCTTGCCTAGAGGACTCGATACGGAGCTGGATTCCGGCGGCGGAGGTTTGTCTGCGGGAGAAGCCCAGCTATTGTCTTTTGCCCGGGTCTTTCTCAGCAATCCTGGTTTGGTGATACTCGATGAAGCCTCTTCCCGGCTCGACCCGGTAACGGAGCAAAAGATCGAGAGCGCCATCGGCAGGCTGCTGCAAGGACGGACCTGCATCATCATCGCCCACCGGCTGGCGACGATTCAGCGGGCTGACCGCATTTTGGTACTGGAAAATGGAACAGTTGCGGAATTTGCCGAACGGCAGCGCCTCGCCGCCGATCCCCAATCCCGCTTCAGCCGCATGCTGGAAGTCGGCCTCGAGGAGGTGACCGTATGACGACGCTTCAAATGATGTGGGGGTTGATACGATATCGCCCCTGGCGCTATTTGCTCAACTGCTTGATGTGGACCTGCGCCTACTTGCTGCCTCTCGCATCCGGTTTGGTGATGCAGATGTTCTTTGACGCCTTGTCCGGGTCGGCGCCTGTCCGCTTTGGGATTCCCGTGATATTGGCAATGTTCATCTCCGCTGTGCTGGCGCGCTGTATTGTCATCATCTTCGGGTTCCATACGGACATTCAATACCGATTCCGCATTGCCGGACTGATGCGCAGAAATATGCTGGCGCACATCCTTACGGAGCCGGGGGCAAAAGCTATTCCCTGTCCCCCGGGGGAAGCGATTAGCACCTTCCGGGACGACGTGGATCTGACCGAAGAGGCGATCAGTTGGTCGGTGGATTTTGTCGGGATTGTCTTGTTTTCTGTCATCGCATTCTTCATTCTATTTGATATCAATTCCACCTTGGCGTTATGGGTATTTCTTCCTGTCGTTCTGGTGGTCTCGGCCGCCCAAATCTCTACATCGCTCCTGCAAAAATACCGCGCAGCCAGCCGGGAAGCTACCGGCCGGGTGACGACGGCGATCAGCGAGATGTTCGGCTCGGTCCAGTCGATCCAAGTGGCGGTTGCGGAGGACCGGGTGATCGACCGCTTCCGGAAGCTGAACGATGAGCGGCGGGCGGCCATGCTGAGGGATAAGGTGCTGTCCCAAACGATGGACTCCACTTTCTCCAATATCGTCAACTTGGGCATCGGGCTCATCTTGCTGCTAGCGGCGGGAGCGATGCGCAAAGGCACCTTTACCGTTGGGGATTCCTCCCTGTTTGTGTACTACCTTACCTTCGTCAACAACAGCATTCAAAATCTGGGCCGGTTCATGACGCTGTTCAAGCAGAGTAAAATTTCTAAAGACCGGATGCTTGAACTGCTGCAAGGAGCTCCAGCGAAACGCCTGACAGAGCCGAATGAGCTGTACCTACGAGGCGAGCTGCCAACGGCGGATGCCCTGAGGGTGGGAGTCAAGTACCGGGAAACGGCGAAGGTTGCAGGAGACTCCCGAGGGACAGAAAACGCTAGGACAGCACAAGATTCCGGGGCAATACAAGAGAAAAAAGCGGATCATAGCTCACGTGCAAAAGATAAAAGAACTCCGATTCTGACCTTGCGTGGTTTAACCTACCGCTACCCGGAGACGGGGAGAGGGATCGAAGGGATCGATTTGGCTCTGCCTGAAGGGTCTTTCACCGTCATAACCGGACGCATCGGTTCCGGCAAGACAACCCTGGTTCGCACCCTTCTGGGGCTGCTGCCCGCTCAAGAGGGAGCGATTTACTGGCAGGGCGAACGCGTCGCAAACCCGGCGGACTTTTTCATTCCGCCTATCAGCGCATATACTCCCCAGGTGCCGAGGCTATACAGCGATACGCTCAGTCAGAATATTCTTCTCGGCTTAAGAGAAGACGAATCTGAGAGTGACAAACTGGCGGAAGCCGTTTATTCGGCTGTTTTGGAAGACGATATTGCCAGCTTCCCTTTAGGGTTGGAGACAGTCATCGGACCGAGGGGCGTCAAGCTGTCCGGGGGGCAAGCTCAGCGGACGGCGGCAGCGCGGATGTTCGTCCGTGATACCAGGCTGATGGTATTCGATGATTTGTCCAGCGCTTTGGACGTCAATACGGAGAAGCTTTTATGGGGGCGGCTCTCCGAGCGCAAGACGCGCCCTGCTTGTCTCGTGGTCACGCACCGCAAGACGGCGCTGGCTATGGCCGACCATATCGTGCTTTTGAAGGGCGGGCGGCTGGAAGCCCAAGGTACCCTGCAAGAGCTGTTGGAAACAAGCGGCGAAATGCGGGCGTTGTGGAACCGGGAAACGGACTGATTGCTGGCAAGAAACGGTTGGTAAACCGCCAGCTTGGGGATAAACCGAACGTATGGCAGCAATCAGCCGTTCCTTGGTTTTGCCTCGGGGTATGCCAGCGCCGCAAACGACGAAAAGAAGCCTTGAACGACGATCATCAAGGCTTCTTTTTGTATGCATAAGCGCGGTTTTGGATTCTGTTATTTGTACGATTCGCTATTCTTATTTAGGAAAACTCCGCAAATAAACCGTATTTTTGTCAGGATCGTAAAAGCTCATGTTTCGGGCACCCCACGGACGTGTTATCGGTTCAGTGATGATTTCAGCACCGAGAGCGAGCAGCTTTTGATATTCTGCATCCACATCATCCACGGTGAAAGCGATGCAGATGTTTTGATTCGCGTTATTTTTTTCAGTGCCGTCATTGTATACGGTTAGCATGGTTTCTTCCGCAATGATCGTCTGATGGACGGTATCGTTGCTGTCGTTATCCACTCCCAGCAAAGCTTTATAAAAATTCGCAAGCCTCACCACATCTTGGGTTAATAACCCAACTTCTCCGAGTTTCATATTATATCCTTCTCCCGTTATTGAAGTATAAAGCCCCATCGTATGCCAAACTTGTCCCAAAAACCTACTGTACATGCTGTAAAGTCGGTTTGCCGCATAGGCGCTACGATGAGATTTTCATCCTTCATGAGGTCGAAGGCCCTTTCCAAATCCGACCTCCTGCTAAACGCAATCACGAATTGAGCAAAAGGGAAATTTGCGTTGGACTCCTCATCGCGCCTGTTGTTCATCATGACGCGGTGCCCATGAATATTGATTTCTGTATGTAAAATTTCCCGCGCCGAGCTGTCGAAATCATCGTACAGGATTTCTGTAACGGTCGCTTCGAGAGCTTCTTTATATAACGCGATCGCTTCCTCGCAATTCCCCTTAAAATGCATGTGAGTAATAAACATAGTTCCTCCAAAAGAAACGACGAATGAAGAGGCAAAAAGTCGAAAAAGCGTATGGATGATGAATCCACTCTAGCACGGTATGGTAAAATTTTCAATTGTCATTCCATGACCATTATAAGTACGCATGAAAAAGGACATTCGCTTCTCACAGCATGGCTGCGGCGAAATGTCCTCGTTCTTCGTTGCAATAACTGGATTCCTATCTGGCGGTTCAATTGGCGCCCACTCTGACCTTATGCTTGATCTTCCGCCAAGTCGCTCAACTGATGGAAGGTATCTTTGAGCACCGGGTAGAGGGTGCGGTATACCTTATAAACCTTCTCATATGCTGCTTGGTTAGCCGGGTTCGGCTCACAGCGGGTTACGACGCTGATCCATTCTTCACACAGCTCGGACGTGTCGCGTTTCAGCACGCCGGAAGCTGCCATGACAGCGGCGCCGTAAGCCGGGCCGTCGGTGGAGTTGACGGTAACGACCGGAGCTCCGAAAATATCGGCAATCATCTGCCGCCAGAACGGACTGCGGGCGCCGCCGCCGTTGACGCGCAGCTCGGTGATTTCAGCGCCGGATTCCTTGACCAGCTCTAAAGAGTCCCGCAGGCCGAAGGTGATGCCTTCCATCACAGCTCGGGTTAGATGGGCTTTGGTATGGCGGATGTTCAAGCCGATGAAGCCGCCGCGAGCCTTCGGGTCGGGATAGGGTACCCGTTCGCCAGTCAGATACGGAGCGAAAAGCAGGCCTTCGCTGCCCAGAGGCGCTTGTTCCGCCAGCTCGGTCAACAATTCGTAGACGTCGCGGCCTTCCGCATCGGCTTGCTTCTTCTCTTCGGCGGAAAAATGATTTTTCCACCATTGGAAAGAGCCGCCGGCTGCCAGCATAACGCCCATGCGGTGCCACTTGCCTGGTACGCCGTGGCAGAAGGAGTGAAGCCGCTGCTCCGGATCCGCTTGGTACTCTTCATCGTGGACAAAAACAACGCCCGATGTGCCCAAAGCCACGCTGGCGATGCCCGGCTTCACAACGCCTACGCCTACGGCGCCGCAGGCCTGGTCGCCGCCGCCGGCGACTACCGGCGTGCCTTCAGCCAAACCGGTGGCAGCCGCTGCACTTGCGGTGATGTGCCCGGCCACGTCGTTGCTCTCGAAGATGGGGGGCAGCCATTCCATCGGAATGCCAAGCTCGCCCACGACCTCTTCGGACCAGCGGCGTCCGGCCACATCCAGGAGAAGCGTGCCGCTGGCGTCGGCCACGTCCATGCCGAAGGCGTCTGTCAGTTGCAGACGGACGTAATCTTTTGGCAGCATGAGATGGGAGACTCGAGCATAGTTTTCCGGCTCCTGATTTCGGAGCCAGACAACCTTCGGCGCGGTAAAGCCGGTGAGAGCGCGGTTGCCCGTAAGCTCGCCCAGACGTGCTTTGCCGATGGTGTTTTCGATCCAATCGCATTCTTCTGAAGTACGTTGATCGCACCAGAGAAGGGCAGGACGGACAACCTGCAATTCCTTATCGAGAAAAACCGATCCGTGCATCTGCCCGGACAAGCCGACACCGGCAATGTCTTCGCCTTTTACTCCTGCTTTGTCAAGAAGCTGGCGGATACAAGCAGCAGTTCCGGTCCACCAGTCTTCCGGATTCTGTTCGGCCCAGCCTGGTTTTGGCGTTAACAGCGGATATTCTACGCTGTGGCCGGCTTTTACCGCGCCGTCGTTTGCTACCAGAATACACTTTACTGCCGATGTTCCTAGGTCAATCCCCAGAAAATAGGACATTTACAACACCTCGTCAATGAATGGAATTTATATCTGTTATAATGGTATTCTAATTGGTATTCTATCAGAGAAAATCGACTTTGTATATTGAATAAACTAAGTTTGAGATAACCCATCGCCGAAACCGGAGGAAACGTCATGTTTGCTGAGGAACGTCTACTCAGAATTGTTGAAATGGTGAAGAGAAGCGGGAAAGCGACGGTGGCGGAACTTAGCGAAGCGCTGTCCGTTTCGCCTGTCACCATCCGCAGGGATTTGGAAAGACTAGAGGAAGAGCAACTGCTGTACCGGACTCACGGTGGAGCCATTTCTCCGGAGCGGAGTTTTCGGGAGACAGCGCATGAGCGCTCTTTTGCAGAGAAAGAGGACGCCTTCATCGAGGAAAAAGAGCGGATCGCCGAGGAAGCGGCACGCTTGGTGAACGACGGGGACGCGGTACTGATGACTCCGGGAACGACCAATATGGTTCTTGCCCGTCATCTCATCGGGAAAAAGGAGCTTACGGTGGTGACGAATGCGGTCAATATCGCCGCCGCACTAGGCGGTCAAACCGGCTGGAATGTCATGTTGACAGGCGGCAGACTGCGCCCCCAGTCTTTTGCCCTGGTCGGGCCCCTTGCTGAGCGGTCCCTCAGTGATATGCGCGTAGATAAGCTGTTCATCGGGGTTGATGGAATTGATCTGCGGGAAGGCATTACGACTCCCAATATGGAAGAAGCGGGGGTCAACCGCCAGATGATTAATATCGCCAAGGAGGTAATCATCGTAGCGGATCGCAGCAAGTTCGGCAAAGTTGCGTTTTCTCGGATCGCCGGACTGGATACGGTACATACCATTGTTACGGACAGCAAACTGCCGGAAGTCGATGCGGAGCAAATTCGCAAGGATACGGATATCAAGCTGATTTTAGCCTAACACCGGACAGACGGAATATTTCTATTGAATAATCCCCTTGATCGTAGTAAAATGAAAACGAAATAAAACGATCGTATATGATCAAATACGAAACAAAAAATGATCAACAAGTTGCAAAATCAATCCATATCCCAAATCGAGGTGTCATAATGGCAAACCTGGCTGAACTGAAAAAAACCTTCACCGCCAAATTCGGCGGCACGGAGGAAGGGATCCGCAGCTTTTTTGCTCCCGGGCGCGTGAATCTGATCGGCGAGCACACGGACTACAACGGCGGGTACGTTTTCCCGGCGGCATTGACCTTCGGCACGACGATGCTGCTTCGCAAACGCAACGACAGCCGGATTCGTTTTGCTTCGGAAAATTTCCCGGTGGAAGCAGATGTCGTGCTGGAAACGGCGCGTCTCGAAAAAGAGCATGACTGGATCAACTACCCCAAAGCGGTTCTGGTGCATCTGGCCAAACGGGGCTATACTTTCGGCGGCTATGACGTCTTGTATCTCGGTGAAATTCCCAACGGAGCCGGGCTGTCCTCTTCCGCGTCTATCCAGCTCGTTACGGCTTACGGTTTTATGGCCAGCGAAGGGCATCCCATTGATCGGGTGGAGTTGGCGCTGGTGGCTCAAGAATCGGAAAATCAATTCATGGGCGTAAACGTTGGAATCATGGACCAATTCGCCGTCGCCAACGGCAAAAAGGATCACGCCATTCTCTTGAAATGCAATGACCTAACCTATGAGCTCGTGCCCTTCCAGGCAAAAGGCTACAAACTGGTCATCGGCAATACCAACAAACGCCGGGGGCTTGTGGATTCGGAATACAACGCCCGCCGGGCTCAATGCGAGCAGGCTGTCGCCTATTTGCGGGAAGCATTCCCCGACTTGACCTTGCTGGGCGAGATCAATGCGCAGCAGCTCAAAGATAATGAACATCTGATTCCCGATGAAACAGTGCGCAAACGTGCCCGTCACGTCATTGAAGAGAATGACCGGGTGCTGAAATCCGTGGAAGCGCTGAAGGGCAACAATCTGGAAACCTTCGGCAAGCTGATGATCGCTTCCCATGAATCCCTGAAGAATCAATATGAAGTGACCTGCAAAGAGTTGGACGTCATGGTGGAGGAAGCGCTTATGGTTCCCGGCGTTCTTGGCTCACGCATGACCGGAGCTGGCTTCGGCGGCTGCACCGTATCCCTTGTTCATGGAGATCAAATTGAGGCTTTCATTAAAACAGTGGGCAAGCGCTATGCGGAGCGGACGGATTATAAAGCGGACTTTTATGTCGGTGAAATCGGCGACGGAGCCAAGGAACTGTAAGAGGCTCAACGAAAAAATCCATATTGTACACATGGCACCAACCACATAAAGAAAAAATCAACCAAACTAGGAGGTTTTTCGTATGGCAGTCATGGTAACCGGGGGAGCGGGCTATATCGGTTCCCATATGGTCGCAGAGCTGTTGGAACGGGGAGAGGAAGTCGTTGTTGTCGACAATCTGCTGACCGGGTATCGGCAGGCGGTGCTTGGCGGAAAGCTCTATGTAGGAGATTTGCGGGATGCTGACTTTCTTGAGACGGTCTTCCAGGAAAACGAGATCGACTCCGTCATTCATTTTGCAGCGAGCTCTCTGGTTGGGGAAAGCATGAAGGTACCGGCGAAATATTATCGCAATAACGTATATGGGACTCTCTGCCTGTTGGAAAAAATGCAGGAACACGGCGTGAACAAGATCGTCTTCTCGTCTACTGCTGCTACTTACGGCGAACCGGATCATGTACCGATCTCCGAAGATGACCGGACCCAGCCGACAAATACCTACGGCGAAACGAAATTGGCCATGGAAAAAATGATGAAGTGGTTTGACACAGCCCACGGCGTTAAATATGTGGCGCTGCGTTATTTCAATGCGGCTGGT
>NZ_CBQR020000132.1 GCF_000455485.1 Gorillibacterium massiliense | reverse complement strand
CGGCTGGTGCTCATGAAAACGGCCAAATCGGTGAAGACCATCAGCCGGAAACCCATCTGATCCCGCTCATTTTGCAGGTTCCTTTGGGAAAACGGGACTATATCTCGATTTACGGCGACGATTATCCTACGGAGGATGGCACCTGCATCCGCGACTACTTGCATGTAACCGATCTTGCCGACGCCCACGTCCGCGCCTTGAAGCGGTTACGAGAAGGCGGCGAAAGTTCCATTTACAATTTGGGCAGCGGCAAGGGCTACTCCGTTAAAGAGATGATCGATGTAGCCCGTCGTGTAACCGGTCATCCGATTCCGGCGAAGGTAGAGCCCCGCAGAGCCGGCGATCCGGCCGTTCTGGTCGCTTCCTCGGCCAAAGCGGAGCGGGAGTTGGGCTGGAAGCCGCAACGGGACAGCCTGGAAGCGATTATTGAGTCCGCCTGGAAATGGCATCAGAGCCATCCCGACGGCTACGAAAAGTAAAACCGAAGGGTGGATTCAACAAAATGACTGAAGGCAGCACGACGAACACAAAGGATATCCGCTACGAAATCGCCCGTTTAGTCGAATTTGCAGTACACTGCGGAATGCTGGAAGAACTCGATCGCATCCCTGCCAACAATGCGCTCCTTGACCTGCTTCAGGTCGAGGAGCCTTATGCTGGGCAGGCTCATTTCGAGCTTCCGGAAGGTCCCGATTCGATTTTGGATGGTATTTTGGATTATGCGGCTGAGAAAGGCCTTTTGCCCGATAATACCACCACTTACCGCGACTTGATGGATGCCCGCATCATGGGGCTTCTGATGCCGCGCCAATCGGAAGTGGCCAGTCGTTTCGCTGCTTTGGCTGCGGAATCACCGGAGCTGGCGACGGACGCTTTTTACAAGATGTCCATCGATGCTAACTATATCCGTATGGATCGGATTCGCAAAAATCTGTACTGGCTTGCGCCAACGGAATACGGCGATCTGGAAATCACGGTGAACTTGTCCAAGCCGGAGAAAGATCCGAAGGAGATTGCGGCGGAACGCAACGCTCCCCAAAGCAGCTACCCTAAGTGCCTGCTGTGCGTGGAAAACGTCGGCTATGCTGGACGCATCAATCACCCGGCGCGGCAAAATCACCGGATCATCCCGCTTGTATTGGATAACTCCCAATGGTATTTTCAATATTCGCCTTACGTTTACTACAATGAGCACAGCATCATTTTGTCCAGCCAGCACGTTCCGATGAAAATCAGCCGCAATACCTTTGTGCGCCTGTTTGACTTCATCGATCAGTTCCCGCACTATTTTATCGGCTCTAATGCGGACTTGCCCATCGTCGGCGGCTCGATCCTGAATCATGACCATTTCCAGGGAGGTCGTCATGTTTTCCCGATGGAGCAGGCGCCGGTGGAAGCCAAGTTTACCCGTTCCGCCAATCCCGGCGTACAGGCAGGCATCGTCAAATGGCCGATGTCGGTCATCCGGCTGGCAGGCAAGGACCGGAACGAGCTGATCCAGTTAGCCGACGAAATATTGACGGCATGGAGAGCGTACACCGATGCGGATGCGGATATTCTGGCGCATTCCTCCGTGAACGGGGTATCCGTTCCCCACAACACAATTACTCCGATCGCTCGGATTAATCAAGATGGTAACTACGAGTTCGATTTGGTGCTGCGCAACAACCGGACGACGGAAGAGCACCCCCTGGGAATCTTTCATCCCCACGCCGATTTACACCACATCAAGAAAGAAAACATCGGCCTGATCGAAGTCATGGGCCTTGCCGTATTGCCGGGACGTTTGCAGCAAGAAATGAAAGAGATTGCTACTATTCTCGCTTCGAATGATTCGGCTGCTGCGGCAGCTCCAGAGAAAGCCGATCATCCTCTCCATGCCCACGCTACCTGGATTGGGCAACTGGCGAATCAGTACGGCAAGCTGACGGAAGAAGCTGCCCTGGAAACCGTCAAGCGGGAGATTGGTCTGAAGTTCATGCGCGTCCTGATGGATGCCGGCGTTTATAAAAGAACGGAGTCCGGCCAGCAAGCATTCAGACGGTTCTTGCAGCAAGTGGGTTTCTCAGAAAACTAAACCGCAGTTCGGAAAGATCCTTCCGGAGTGACCTATTTTCATGAAGAGACCGCTCCAGTTTCCGCTTTTTCAGCCGACTTGTGGCTCGAGTTTGAGCGTAGATCAAGCCCCTTCCGCTTTCGACAAAAGAATGTTAAGATTAAAGATATAGGCGTACCTTTTCTTTATTTTTAGAAAACATATGTAAGGAAGTTTGAGGAGGGGCAAGGCGTTGCTGAAGAGAACTTTAATCGGGGTGCTTCGCAGTTTTGACACAACCGGTGAGAATGCCAAGGATCCTGCGTTGAAGACCAAGCATTATAGGCTCTCTAAAGACAAACTGTGGGATGAAGTCACCAGTTTGTTGAAGAAGCTGAAAGGTTACAATGTCCTGCATGAAGTGAAGAACGTAGGGGAAATCGTCGTGGAGAAACGCACGATGAGCGGCCGCAGACAAGACATCACGCTGACACTGTTCGCATTAGGGCCAATGGAATCAGCCGTGGATATTTATTCGGCTTCCCGGGGGAATCTTGGAGACCTGGGCTCCAATTATCGAACCATTCTTGAGATCTACAGACATTTGGACAAGCGGCTCGCTTCTCATAAAAAGTAATGCGCTCACAATAAATAAAGCCCCTGAGCTAGATACTAGCGTTCAGGGGCTTTTGTTTCTGAATCGTCTTTAGACTAATGCTTTAACGGCGGCGACTGCCTTTTCATAATCCGGATGATCGGTCATTTCCGACAGGTATTCCACGTAGGTAACCTTGTCGTTTTCGTCCAGGACAAAAATGGAACGCATGAGCAAACGAAGCTCTTTGATCAGCACGCCATAGCCGACCCCAAAGGAAGTATCCTTGTAGTCTGACAGCGTAACCACTTTATCCGCGCCTGCAGCGCCGCACCAGCGGGCTTGAGCCATGGGCAAATCGTTGCTGATCGTCAAGATGACGACATTCTCGCCCAAGCTTGCGGCTTCTTGATTGAAGCGGCGGGTTTGCGCGTCACAGACTCCGGTATCCAAAGAAGGAACGACGCTGATCAGCTTGATCTTTCCTGCGAAATCCTTCAGGGAAGCTGTTTCTACCAGGTTTTTGTTTACGGTGAAGTCGGGTGCTTGATCGCCAACCTTCACTTCCTCGCCGATTAGGGTGAGAGGACTGTCTTTTAACGTTGCAACTCCAGTTCTTTCTTGAGCCATGAACCTGTTTCCTCCTTCAATAGGGTATAGGATCCTCCATAGGGCTTGCGCAAAATGCGATTTGTCGTAAGAATGGAGTTAATAGATGGATGCTTGTTTATTATAATATGTTTAAAAAGCACTTGTCCAATTGGGGGAAAGAGGTTTTAACTTGGAACTGCGACAGTTACAATATTTTATCAAAGTAGCGAATAAGCAGCATATGACCCATGCGGCAGAGGAGCTTCACGTCGCCCAGTCGGCTGTGAGCCGGCAGATTCATCAGTTGGAAAAAGAATTGGGCCTCGCACTCTTCATGCAGCGGGGCAGGAATCTGATGCTCACCCCGGCAGGCAAGCTTTTTCAAGCTAGAGTGGAAAGCATATTAGGCGATTTGGATCGGGCGGTGCGGGAAGTTCATGAGTATCTCGATCCTAGTCTGGGCGAAATTCGCATCGGGTTCCCTCACAGTTTGGGCATAAACCTGCTGCCGACGGTCATCGCAGATTTCAAGCTTACCCATCCGGGCGTGAAGTTCCGTTTACGGCAAGGCACGTACAACAGTCTGATTCGCGACGTCGTCAACCGGGAAACCGATTTGGCTTTCATTTCCCCCTTTCCAGAAGTTCATGATCTTGTATGCGGCGATCTATTGCTCACCGAAGAGCTTTGGGCGGTGCTCCCGCCCCAGCATCCATTAGCCCATCTTGAAGAGATTGAGCTGAGAGAGCTGAAGGACGACTCTTTTGTCGTTTTTAGCGAGGCTTACTCGCTTCGCGCCATCGTGCTTGCGGCCTGTAAGAAGGCCGGTTTTACGCCGAATATCGGATTTGAAGGGGAAGAAACGGATACGATTCGCGGTTTGGTGGCAGCCGGTATGGGTGTCTCTTTGCTGCCTGCGATGGCATTGACGGAAACTTCTCCGCTTCAGCCGGTTAAGGTGCGCTTGTCCTCGCCTAAAGTGACCCGAACCATCGGCTTGATTCACCGCAAAGACGAATCCTTGCCGCCGGTGGCGGAGGTGTTCCGGCGCTACTTGCTGGAAGGAATAAAAATGACGCTAGGGGCAGCGGAGTAGACGGGAGTTGCCGGTAGCGTAAAAACTTGACATTGAAAGCGAAAAGTCTCGGTCTTAAGATGGGATCCTCTCCGGAATCCGCTATCTTAAGCCGAGACTTTTTTAATTGAAAAGGGATGATGTCGGATTAGTCGTTGCGTTGATTGAAAATGCCGACGAAGCGCAACAATTGCAGCAGAGAAACCAACGCGGCAGCTACATAGGTAAGAGCAGCGGCGTTCAGCACTTTGTTGACGCCTTGTCTTTCTTGCGGCGATACGAAGCCGTAGGTGACCATCTGCTGCTTCGCCCGGTTGGTTGCGTTGAATTCCACGGGCAGCGTCACCAGTTGGAATGCGACGGCGGCGGAGAAGAAAATGATGCCGAGCAAGATCAAATTGGAGAAGGACAAAATGATACCGACAATAAGCAGAAACGGTGCGATGCCGGATGCGAAATTGACGATAGGAAACATGCGGTGGCGCAAAACCAGCATCGGATAATGAACTTTATGCTGCACCGCGTGTCCGACTTCATGACATGCGACGGAAATGGCGGAAATGCTGCGTTCGTGATAGACGGCCTCGGAAAGCCTGACGACTTTTTTTGTTGGATCGTAGTGATCGGAGAGCACTCCGGGAATGGGTTCGATTTGAACATCATAAAGCCCGTTATTATCCAGCATCCGTCTCGCCGCATCGTAACCGGTCATACCGGATTGGGCGGGAACTTCCGCATAACGGTTGAAAGTGCCTCTAACGCGGAAAGATGCCCACATCGATAGGCCAAAGGCAATTAAAATAAGCAGAAACATGGGGTCGTTGCCCAAATACATATTCTCATCCTCCGGTCATAATATTGAACTGATTAATTAGAACGGGCTGCCGTTTCCAATCAGGAGGAGTAACGCTTCAATGCAAGCGGCCGTTTGCGGCTTGAGAAATTTGAAGACCTGTCTGGCTTGCTTCGGTTTGAGATTGCGTACAAGGGGATCCAGCTCGTGAATATCCATCTCCACTTGGCGCAGATGGGCTTCCAACTCTGCCAGCTTCCCCGCCATCTGATTTTCCCGAGGCATCCGGTCCCAGTCCTGCATCCGCTGCCTGATTTCCTCCAGCGTGTATTTATCCCGCTTCAAAGCTTCTATACGTTGCAAACGCTCCAAGGTTTCATTGTCATAATACCTGTATTTCGATTCAGTTCTCATGGCGGGCTGGATTAATCCGATATTCGTGTAATAATCGATTGTTCGTTGGCTGATCCCCGACATTTTAGCCAGTTCCCCAATCCGGTATAGCTCCATGTATCTCCAGGCTCCTTTAATGTAGCTTCCCCTTATTCTGTATGGTCTCAGGGTTATTTTAAGCCCATCATAATGTTTTTAACCGGAACCGTCAAACCTGACATGAATGGATGATATGCTCATTAATCAGCCGTTTTTTTGTTATATGTAACAAATTAAGTTATTATAACTGACTCATGTCAATTATTTACCTAATTTTACAAATAAATTGATTGCAAATTCTCATATAAAGAAATATAATGACTTCAGAATTAGATTTGTGTTATAAAACCTTACATTGGGAGTGGTTGGCAATGTGGAAAAAGCTTGTGTTTCCTGCGATTGTCATGCTTTTGCTCTTCCCGGGAATGGCCTTTGCGGAAGATGCGACAGCGGGGCAGCTTCAAGCGGCTATCAACTCGGTTTGGGTCATGGTGGCGGCGGTTTTGGTTATCTTCATGCAAGCCGGTTTTGCTTTACTTGAAGCAGGTTCCACCCGAATGAAGAACGCCGGGCACGTCGCCGGCAAAACCGTTCTCACCTTCGGCATCTGCGCCATCGTCTTTTGGGCGATCGGCTTCGGTCTTGCCTTCGGTGACGGCAACCAATTCTTCGGCACGACGGGATTTTTGCTGGACGGTACGGAACATCAGGCTGCCGCGGCCTTCAGTTCCCTCTCCGCCGCCGACATTCCGATCTCCATCAAGTTCCTGTTCCAACTGGCATTTGCCGGCGTATCCCTGGCCATCGCCTGGGGTGGTTTCGCCGAGCGTGCTAAACTCCCTGTGTATTTCATCTTTGGCGTGTTGTTCACCATTGTCATCTATCCTATCGTAGCCCACTGGGTATGGGGCGGCGGCTGGTTATCCAAACTGGGCATGCAGGACTTTGCCGGTTCCACCGTCGTTCACCTGCAAGGCGCGACTGCGGCGCTGGTTGCTACCATCCTATTGAAGCCACGGATCGGCAAGTTCAATAAGGACGGTTCAGCCAACATGATTCCTGGGCACAGCCAACCCCTCACGGTTCTCGGCGTCATCATTCTTTGGATCTGCTGGTTCGGCTTTAACGCAGGCAGCACCTTGTCGGCCATGGGCGACGGCTTCTTCGGCTATGTGGCTCTGACCACGAATCTGGCTGCAGCGGCAGGCGGCGTAGCGGCTCTGCTCATTTCCTGGATGTATTTCGGCAAAGCCGACATTCCGGCCATGCTCAACGGCGTGCTGGCAGCCCTTGTCGCCATCACGGCGGCT
Organism: Gorillibacterium massiliense; assembly: GCF_000455485.1. Classification (GTDB taxonomy): domain Bacteria; phylum Bacillota; class Bacilli; order Paenibacillales; family NBRC-103111; genus Gorillibacterium; species Gorillibacterium massiliense. The sequence goes on along the minus strand of NZ_CBQR020000132.1, from coordinate 4,906 downwards.
TGCGCCTTCGTAGAACCATGGGCGGCTATCGTTATCGGCGCCTTGTCTGGCATCATCACCTTCTTTACCTCCCAATGGTTTGAAAAGTGGGGATTGGACGATCCCATCTACGCCTTCTCCGTTCACGGCATCGCAGGGATTTGGGGCACCCTTTCCACCGGGTTGTTCGCTACTTCCGCGCTTGCCGAAAAGGTTGGAGTAGGTAAAGCCGGACTCTTTTACGGCGGCGGATTGCATCAGCTAGGCGTTCAAGCGTTGGGTGTCTTCGGAGCCTTTGCCTTCGTTCTCGTACTGAGCTTTATCATCCTTTATATCATCAAGCTGGTCATCGGTCTCCGGGTAACGGAAGAAGAAGAAATATTGGGTCTTGACTTAAGCGAACACGGCAATTACGGTTATCCTGAGCACATGAAGAGCGCTGCTGAGGCCAATAAAACCCTTCAAGCCTAAGCCGCTTTTCTGGACATCATTAGACGAGGCAAGGGGGATGGCTGTGGGCAATTCGGGCTTCGATTTTCAAGCGGAAGATCAAATCGAAGAAGCGGAACGGGCGGATGAACTGATGAATATCCGCCGCCGCGTGGCGGAGGCGCTGCAGGGGCATTCCCCTGCCGCGTTTCCGCTGCATTTTAACGAAAACGTGAATTCTTGGCACGATCGGGTAATTGCCAGGGCTGTTGTTCTGGCGGAAAAGGAATTGGCCGATGAAGGAATGGGAGTTCCTCCCGTTCCTTATGCATTTATTGTAATGGGAAGCAGCGGTAGACGGGAAATGACGCTGTGGAGCGATCAGGATAACGGATTGATTTATGCGGATGTTCACGAGCAGGATCGGGAAAGGACGGAGCGGTACTTCCGGCGGTTGGGCAATGTAATCGTCCAGGAACTGGAGCAAGCCGGATATCCTCCTTGCGAAGGCGGAGTCATGGGGCGCAATCCCATGTGGCGAAAATCCGTGTCCGAATGGAAAGCGATGTTGAACGGCTGGATTGACGATCCGACATGGGAAAACCTGCGATATTTTCTCATTGTGGCGGATATCCGTTGCCTTCACGGGGAGTCTCGGCTGTCTGAAGAAGTGCATGATCATCTGTATGCACTTGTTGCCGGGCATTCTCATCTTTTGCCCCGTATTCTGGAACAATCGTTATACCGTAAGCCGGCTTTAGGGCTGTTTGGGAATGTTCTTACCGGAAGGTATGGGGAAGCAACGGGGAAAATCGATGTGAAGTATGGCTTATATCTCCCCTATGTCAACGCCATTCGCTTTTTGTCTATCCGTTACGGGATCAAGATTACCTCGACAGAGGGGCGACTGAATCAATTACTAGAGAAGAAGATCTTACCTGCGTCTCAGGAGCCGGTTTTAATCGAAGCGCTGTCCACTGCCTTGATCTTCCGCATGACCGCATCTTTATCCCTGGAGACGGACCATAAAAATCCTTCCTACCTGTTGACGCTGAAAGAATTGGACTTGCATCGCAAGAAAGAACTGAAAAAAGGGCTGATCGTGGCCAGAATGCTGCAGAGATCAGCGACCCGCAGCTCGCGCATATAACCTTAGAAGAAAGAAGGAGCAGTAGTGGAGGTGGAGGAATGTGAAACCGGAGCGACCTCCCGGCATGTGGGGCATCTATAAGGCAGGCGGGATTACTCCGGCCGTTGCATCGATCTTTAACCGGGGCAGCGCCCAGCAAATGGCCTTTATACGTTCTGTCATGAAAGAACAGCGGAAACGGCCGCTATTTGAAATTCAATTGGAAACGTTGCAAGCTGTGGTTTTCGATTTGGAGACCACCGGATTTTCTCCTTATAATGGAGATGAGATCATTTCCGTAGGCGCAGTTGCCATTGAGGGGCAGGAAGTGGGCCGCCAGGAAACGTATTACAGCACGGTGAACCCGAAACGAAGGATTCCTGAGGAAGTAGTTGCATTGACGGGACTGACTGATGAAGAGGTATCGGCAGCCCCGGATTTATTGAAGGTGCTGCATGACTTCATGGAATTCATCGGCAGCCGTGTGTTGATCGTTCATGGTAGCGGCCATGACAAAAACTTCCTATCGGCAGCACTTTGGAAAACGTCCCGGACCCAGTTGAACCATCGCATCCTGGATACGATGATGGTTGACCGCTTGTTATATCCGAAACGGCAAAATCGTTCTCTGGACGTGCTTTTGGATATGTACGGAGTTCATATAGACAAGCGGCACCACGCACTGGATGACTCCGTCGCAACGGCTGAGGTGTGGTCCAAGCAACTGGTTGAATTGCTGGATGGGGATATCACAACGCTGGGGGATCTCTATACGAAGCTCAGCGTTTTCAGTTGAAAAAGAGAAAACCCTGCCCAACCGTGGGCAGGATTTTCTTTATAACTTAGCCTTACGTCGCTATAGTAAGCGAGCTCGTCCTGACTCCCGGGTCCCCGCAAAATGCCTGCATAAGCTTCGTCAGGATTGGTTCAAGCGACTTCTGCCTCTGGCTTAATAAGGAAGAAGACGAGCCCCAGAGCGATGAGGGACAGGGACGAAACCGTGATGAACACTAATGGATTGGAACGATCCATCATCCAACTAAACAGCGGCGGACCGGCGGCAACCCCGAGAAAGCGCAGGCTGTTGTACAGGGAGGTAATCATGCCGCGCTGCGATTTTTCCACGGAGCCGGTAATCATCGTATTGAGACAGGGCAGCAGGAGGCCGGTGCCGATGCTGCTTAAGGTAAGCAGGCCGATGAATACATAGAGGTTTCGAAACAAGAAGATGGAAAGGGCCAGGGAGACGGTCATCAGGGCCAGGCCGATGTTCATCAATAGACGCATCAACTTGCCGTTTTTTTTAATCCGGCTGCCGGTTATATAGGAAGTTACGACCATGCCCAAAAGGGGGATGGCGAGAATGGCTCCTTTTAACACACCTATGATGGAATAAGGCGGTTTTTCCAGAATGTTGGACAAGTAGAACAAAACGCCGAACAGCACGAATAAGCTGAGTGATCCTGCGAAAAAAGCGGTGATAAGCCAGCGTCCTTTTTCCTTCAGGTTGGATTTGATATCGTTTAGGTAAGATTTCAGGCTGGGCGGTTTCTGGTTGCGCTTCGGTTCCTTGATCAGAAACAGAATGGCCAGAAGCGACAGGAGGCAAAAGATAGGGAAAGCAAAAAAAGGCGCATACCAACTCCATATAGCAAGCAGGGAGCCGAGAATGGGGCTGACGACTTTTCCCGTTCCGTTGGCCGCTTCGGTTAAGCCTAATGCCCGGCTTTCCGTTGCTCCTTTATACATATCGCCGACTAAAGCCATTGCGATGGAAGAGGTGCCGGCTGCGCCGATTCCTTGGATGGCCCGGGCAATGATAATGATGGTGTAGGATTTCCAGATGGCGCCGAATCCGGCCAGTATGCCAGCCAACCCGAACAGAATAAGCGAGGGAACGAGGACGGTTTTGCGGGTAAAGCGGTCTGACAAATACCCGGATACCGGTATGAATATCGCCGCCGCAACCGAAAAGAGCGTAATGACAAGAGAACTCTGCCCTTTTGATATCCCTAACTTATCCATCATTAATGGAAGGATCGGGACGAGCAAGGAATTGCCCAGCACGAGAACGAGGGGGACGGTGGCGATGGCGATAAATTCCCATACCTGCCCTTTCCCGCCGGATTGGTCTTTGGATTTAGCGACTTTTGTCGTACGTTCGAGACTTATGGAGCTTTCGAAGCTGACGGGAAGCTTGCGGGATTTTGTTTTTTCCAAAGCGATCCCTCCTGACCAATATTGCATCTTCGATACTATTCCCTTTGATGGCGGAACCCATCCCACCGTCTGCCCTGCTGGATTTTTCCTGGATCAGAGGATAATATAGGGAGGAAAGCGTGAGGGAGGTCCACTTGATGAAAAAGAACATAGTGATTGCGATCGTGGTGCTTGTTCTTGTCACCGTCACGATTTACCAATTCCAACATAAGAAAGTCAAGTCGGCTGCCGAAGCGCAGGTAGAGACTGTAGGAGACGATCAGGAGACGATTTCATCTTTGGCGCCAAAGATCGGGAAATCCGCGCCAGCCTTCGCCCTGACGGCTCTTGATGGCAAGGTATATGAGGTGGGCGGCAAACGGAGTAAACCGCTGATGCTCAATTTTTGGGCATCCTGGTGCGGCCCTTGCGAGGAAGAAGCGCCTGAATTGGCGGCAGTGTATGACAAGTACAAAGAAAGACTCGATATGTACGCCGTTAATATGACTGCAACGGATGAAGAACAGAATGTCAAAGCTTTTGTGAAGCAATATGGATTCCGTTTTCCTGTCCTGTTGGATAAAAAAGGGGAGGCTGGCGGCCTCTATAAAATCATCGGCATTCCCACCAGCTATTTAATCGGCGTTGACGGGACCATCACGGCCGTTTTTAACGTACTGGATTCAGGCGATTTGGATAAAAAGCTGCAGTCGTTCCTTAAGGAACAAGAAGAGAAGAGGAGTTAGAAAATGACAAGACCTCCCGGTTCGCCATTAGGTGAACCAGGAGGTCTTTTTCGTTCCGTTTATGCAGCTCTTTACAGATTGACAATCCCGTGGCGTTCCCATAGTTCCGGTTCGACCGCGGCTTTCGTTTTGCCGATAAGCGCGTAGCGAATGCTGTCCACAACCGCCTGCCAGCTGGCCTCGATGACGTTTTCCGATACGCCCACGGTGCTCCAGGAGCTGTTGAAGTCGCTGGTCTCGATAAGCACCCGGACTTTGGCGGCGGTGGCATCCTTCTCGTTCATGACCCGCACTTTGTAATCGGAAAGATGCATGTCGCGGATTTCCGGGTAATACTTCATCAGAGCTTGCCGCAAAGCGTTGTCTAGGGCGTTGACGGGCCCGTTGCCCTCGGCTGCCGTATAAACCGTTTCGCCATGGACTT
>NZ_CBQR020000131.1 GCF_000455485.1 Gorillibacterium massiliense | reverse complement strand
GCCCTCGGCTGCCGTATAAACCGTTTCGCCATGGACTTTAACCTTGAGAATCGCTTCCGAGGTGATGGAGTCACTGCCGTTTTTGCCCACCAGGAGCTTGAAGGATTCGATGGTGAAGATTTCCTCCTCGGGTTCGCTGGCGGCTCCGCGGAGCAGGAGTTCGAGGGATGCGTCGGCTCCTTCAAACTGATAGCCTTGATGTTCCATTTCTTTTATTTTATCGATGATCTGGCGGGTTCTGCTGTTTTCCATGTCCAGGTTCAAGTTCATCTCCTGAGCTTTGAACAGCAGATTGCTTTGTCCGGCCAATTCTGAGACGAGTACGCGCTGCTTGTTGCCAACCCATTCCGGCGTAATGTGCTCGTAGGTTTTAGAATCCTTGAGAATCGCCGAAACATGAATACCGCCTTTGTGGGCGAATGCGGAAGGGCCGACGTAGGGTTGGGTAGAATGCATCGTCACGTTGGCGATTTCGCTGACAAAACGGGCTGTACCTGTCAAGGAACGAAGCTGTTCGCCGGTTATGCAGCGATAGCCGAGCTTTAATTGCAGATTCGGGATGATCGAGCAGAGATTGGCGTTGCCGCAGCGCTCGCCGTACCCGTTGATGGTGCCTTGTACCTGCCGGGCGCCTGCTTTTACAGCAGCGAGGGTGTTGGCAACGGCAAGCTCGCAATCGTTGTGGGTGTGAATGCCGATTGGGCGATCCACGGTTTCTCTTACCTTGGTCACGATCTGATAGATTTCATCCGGCAGCGTTCCACCGTTGGTATCGCACAGTACTAGCCAATCGGCGCCAGCTTCTGCGGCGCTTTTCAACACCTGAAGGGCGTATTCCGGGTTATTTTTGTAACCATCAAAAAAATGCTCCGCATCGAAAATCGCTTCCAATTGATTGCTTTTCAAAAACCGGAAGGAGTCCTGAATCATCGCCAAGTTTTCTTCCAGCGTCGTTTGCAGGGCGGTGGTAACATGGAAGTCCCATGATTTTCCGACCAGCGTGGCAGCGGATGCGCCGGAACTGATAATCTTTTGCAAGCCCGCATCCCGATCGGCAGCGCTGTCTTTGCGGCGGGTGCTGCCGAAGGCCGTAATCTTGGCCCTCAGCTTGAGGTTTTTGACTCTTTGGAAAAATTCAATATCTTTGCCGTTGCTGCCGGGATTGCCGCCTTCGATATAATGAACGCCAAGGGAATCGAGCTTCTGGGCGATCTTGATCTTGTCCTCAGCAGACAGGCTGACGCCTTCACCTTGCGTGCCGTCTCTCAGCGTCGTGTCAAAAATCGAAATTTGCTCTGACATCTCTTTCAGATCTCCTTCCCTGCTGATCGTCTCATAATTTGCTTTATTATAGCACAGAATGTGGCGGCGGACTCAACCTTTCGAGGTACTTCCTTCATTGACCCAGGGCGGCTCTAGCGGTAATCTGAAATTATGATGAAGAACAATTCCGCCTACTATCCAAAAAACGGGAGAGTCATCCTGCATATCGATATGAACGCGTTCTATTGCTCCGTACATGAGGCAGTCGAGCCTGATCTATACAAAGGAAAAGCGCTCGCTGTCGCTGGAAGCGTCGAATTGCGCCGGGGGATCATTGTGACTTCTTCCTATGCTGCTCGCGCTAAAGGAGTAAAAACGGGGATGCTGGTCGGGCAAGCACTGAAGCTGTGCCCAGAGATGATGGTGATTTCGCCTGATTTTCACCTCTATCGGCAATTCTCCCGCCGGTTTATGGAGATCGCCGGAAGCTATACCCCCTTGCTTGAAGCGGTGTCCATTGACGAGTGCTTTCTCGACATCACCGGCTCTAAGCAGTTCGGTACGCCTCTGGAAATCGCGGAGGCTATTCAAGCGCGCATTCGCGAGGAGCTTAAGCTTCCTTGCTCTGTCGGCCTTGCGCCGAATAAACTTTTGGCTAAGATCGCTTCCGATATGAAAAAGCCCAACGGCCTCACGGTGCTGCGTTTGCGGGATGTGCCGGGCGTGCTGTGGAATAAGCCCTGCGATACGATATACGGAATAGGGAAGCGGACGGCGGAGAAACTGGAGCGGCTCAACATTCGGACAGTCGGACAATTGGCGGCTTCCGATGAAACTATGCTGACAAAGGAATTCGGCATCATGGGAGCATGGCTGAAGCGAGCGGCTCACGGCAAGGATGATTCGCCGGTCAATCCGATCATGGAAGCGAGCAAATCCGTCGGCCATACGACGACGCTGCCTTCCAACTTCACGGAAAAAGCGGACATCAACCGGGTGTTCCTCAATCTGGCGGATCAAGTATCGCGGCGAATGAGAAGGCAGGGGCTGATTGCTTCCACTATCTCCATCACCATCCGCGACCCGGACATGAAGACCATCACCCGGGCGATTACGCTGGACGCTCCCACCGAAAGCTTTGACGAAATTTATAAGGAAGCTTGCCGTCTGTTTGCCCGGCATTGGCCGGAGGGTAAGCCGGTTCGGCTTCTCGGCATTACGCTGCAGAGTTTGCAGCCCCGTTCGGAAGCCGCTATCCAGATGGATCTTTTTGATTATGAACGCCAGCCGAAGAAGGAAAATCTCAACAAGACCATGGATCAGATTCGAGACAAATTCGGTGAAAGCGCGATTCTGACGGCAGGGATGCTGAGCGAGGACCCTTCCGCGCTAATCCGCAACCATAAAACACGGGGTACCTCCTTGCAGATGGATCATCTGCGGCCAAAGGCGGGCAAGAAGCAGCAAGAGGAAGAAGAATGATCTTCTTCTATTGAAATAGGGTGGATGAACGATGTCAAAGCGACAGATGATTATCGATCATTACAATTGGTATGATGAAGCCGGCCGGTTGGAACGGGACAATTATCACCGTATGGAATTTTTACTGACGATCCGCTTGCTCACATATGGTGGAGCGAGACCCGGCCATTTTTGCTGAAGCAGCCTCCCGCTGCCGTTTTCGGAGACGGAGGTTTGGGTTTGGATGAGGGAATCTTCTACTCCATTGGACCGGATGATATGGAGCGGTTGATGCAGCCGTTTCCGGTGAAAAAAGCCGAACATGCGGCAACAGACGGAATAAGCGCTGTTATGGAGCGTGCCGTAAATGCGATGAATTCCGAGAATATGAAAAATGGCTCGATTACTTGTACCGGGTTAATCGGGGTGCCTATCATCTGGGCGACAGCCTGCATAATCTTTTTGTTGCAATTAAGCAATGATCTCAATTTGAGAACGTTTTTCAATAAAACCTCTATTTGAACTTTGCAATGATTTATATTATAGTTTTGTATAGGATATAAATTAGGAGGCGTAAACGATAATGGCAAAGTACACATGGGTTGAAAAAGATACCTGCATTGCTTGCGGCGCATGCGGCGCAACCGCTCCAGACATCTACGATTACGACGATGAGGGTATTGCCGAAGTCATCTATGAAGGCGATGGAAATCATGGCAACACGGAGATTCCGGAAGACCTTTACGATGATTTGCAAGATGCACAAGACGGCTGCCCTACAGATTCCATTAAAGTTGCAGATGCGCCATTCAATAAATAAGGCATCGTACGTTTAAGCTCCCTGTGCGCAGGGGGCTTTTATTTTGCAATCATCTCCGACAGATGATAGCGGCTTCAAAAGCGCTTTCCGTTAGCCGATATAAGAAGCAGGAACGGAGGCTGCCGAAATGAAGAACGATCCGCAGTATCTGAAAGATTTCGTTAAGCAGCATCCCGAGAACAAGATGGGATGGTATTTGTTAGGCAGACAATATGAAGAGCAAGGAAACAAGGGGAAAGCCCTTCAATGTTATAAAAAAGCGGGTGAAATATTTGAGGCGTATGAGGAGAAAGAGCTGCCTCGTTCGCCTGGAGATGCACCTGATGAGCTGCTAGTCAAGATGCAAGCCGATCCGATCAGAGCAAAGAGCAGATCTGTCGGCCGTATGGCCAGGCTAGCGCTGATAGGGCTTCTCTTGATCGCCGGAACGGCCTTCGCTCCTGGAACACCGGATCAGGATACGGCAAAACAATCCGAAGTCGTGAAAGCCGAAACGGCGGCAGATGCCAATGCCGTTGCCCAGCGCGATGAACGGCAGGTGTTTTATGCCAAGGGCATCGAAAATCCGGAAGGCTTGAAGCAAGCGTTAAGCGACATGATCTTTCCACGGGAGTCGCCGGTTCGTTATGCCGTGCTGGCGCAAGCCTCGTCCAGTAAAGACGGCCTCTGGACATTTTGGCCGATACCGCCGCGCATTTTGTTGTCGCAAACCTGGTCGGATCAAGGCTCGGCGGCAACGGTTCTTTATCAAGACGCCACCTCTTGCCGCTGTCAACCTTCCGCCGATGGAAAAGCATCTGTGGTGGTGAAGGCGTGGAAAGTGGAGCGGGAGCAGTTGGCGGTCTTGCGTTCAGCCGCGGTTCATTATTTGCAGGATAAGGGCAAACTGCCGTCTTCGGCGGATGCCCTCGCGGGCGATTACCCGAACAACCGGCTGCCCGGTTTATCTCCGGAGATGAAACTGGCATGGCCTGGGATCATCCAAGATCTACAGGGAGGCAATGGGCCCGGTAGCGGCCCATCTCCGCAAAATGGCGGGACAGAAAAGAACCCTGGAACAGCAGGGGCGGGGAATTCATCTGGATCTGGCGGGGTAGCGGCGGGGTCTGCTAGCCCGAATCCCACTTTATCAACGAATCCGCTTAGTTCCACCTTGGAGATCATCATCGATAAATCCGTTCACCGGCTGGCATTGGTCAGCGGGACAACCATTCTGCGCAGCTATCCCGTCGGACTTGGAGGGGATAAAACGCCTGAGGGTGTTTTTGATATCCGCGAAAAAGTCCGCAATCCCAACGGCAGATCCGACGGTCCCTTCGGAAGCCGGGGTATGGCCTTATCCGATTCTCTTTACGCCATTCATGGCACCGATGCCCCTTGGACAGTGGGAAAAGATGAATCCCACGGTTGCATTCGCATGCTTAAGGATGATATTGAAGAGCTGTATGATATGACGCCTCTCGGAACGAAAGTGACCGTGACCACGGGCACCTTGCCGTCAGACATTTTACGAGAAAAAACCCGGTTCCGCCTACCCCGTCAAGGAATAGAGTCGAATCCGGGCAAAATATATCGCTGGCTCGATTAGCATTAGGTATGTACGGAAATAAAAGGATCAGGAAAAGAATATAAGAAGCAGGATCATGACCACAAGAAAGAAGCAGGCAATGGAAGCGGTCCAAATAATGGCCTTCTTGTTTGGTTCTTCCTTGTGATGCTTTTGTGTGTAGCTTTGTTGTTTTTTCGTCATCTTTATCGACCGTCCTTACAGAGGCTTTTTTTCTATTTTATCATATTTAGAAAACGTTTTCGTCGTTTTTTTTAGCCTTTCGCCTTTTCTTTTTCACTGTAAAAGAATAAACTGTTTCGGGGTGCCTTTTTTGCAAAAATGACCCGTGAACTTATCGACCGGAGTGTGAACTATGCTGTATAAATCGTTGCTAAAGCCGGTGCTGTTTCGGATGCAGCCAGAAGATGCCCATCATTTCACGATGAACGCCATGAAGCTTGGCGCCAAAATACCCGGAGCACTCCCGTTGATGAACGCGATGTACGGCGTGCCTGCTCACGATGCCCTGGCCACGAATCTGTGGGGTATTCACTTCCCGAATCCCGTCGGACTTGCCGCCGGTCTGGATAAAGACGCGGTTGCCATTCCCGGTTTCTCGTCCATTGGCTTTGGTTTCATCGAAGTGGGGACCGTAACGCCGGTTGCGCAGCCGGGAAACGATAAGCCGAGATTGTTCCGTCTGCCGGAGGATCTGGCACTGGTGAACCGGATGGGCTTCAACAATAAAGGCGCCGAGGCCATGCGGGCGACCCTTGAACAAACAACGAAGAGAACGATCCCCATTGCCGTCAACATCGGGAAAAATAAAATCACCCCCAATGAGCGGGCGGAAGAGGATTACCGCAAATGCGTCCGCGCATTATATGCTTACGCCGACTTATTTGTAGTCAATATCAGCTCGCCTAATACCCCCAACCTGCGCAGTCTTCAGCACGGGGAGGAGCTCAAACGCCTCTTGGCTGCCGTTATGGACGAGAGGGACATATTGGGCAATATGGAGAAAGAGAGAAAAGGAACGGAACCGAAGCCGGTTCTTGTCAAAATCGCTCCCGATCTCACCGACGGCGAACTGGAACAAGTGACGGAAACCATTATGGGAAGTGGAGTTTCCGGCATCATCGCCACCAATACGACGATCAGCCGGGATGGTCTGACGAATGTTAACGCCAAGGAAACCGGCGGACTTAGCGGCAAGCCGCTGACGGCGAGATCTACCGAAGTCGTGCGCAAGCTATATTCATTAACGGAAGGCGCGCTGCCGATTGTGGGGAGCGGCGGGATTTTTACGGCGCAGGACGCATACGATCGCATTCGGGCAGGGGCGAGTCTGGTGGAGGTCTATACCGCGCTTATTTACGAAGGACCGGGCATTAACCGCAAGTTGAACCGCGGCTTACTCGAATTGCTTGAACGAGATGGCTTCACCCGTTTATCGCAGGCGGTTGGGGCAGATCATAAGTAACATATTTGGAAGGGGAAGTACGGATGGATGGCAGGGATTGGTCCAAGTTTTTGCTACCGTACGAACAGGCGGTTGAGGAGCTGAAAATCAAGCTGAAGCTGCTGCGCTCGGAGCTGAAAATGCGCGAGGAATACTCGCCAATGGAGTTTGTCACCGGCAGGGTGAAACGGATCTCCAGCATACTGGACAAGGCGAAACGGCTTAATGTGCCGATGGATCAACTGGAGACGGGAATCGAAGACATCGCCGGGATCCGCATCATGTGCCAGTTTGTGGAGGACATTGAACGGCTGGCCGGGTTGATCAAGCAGCGTCATGACATGAAGATCCTCTACGCCAAAGATTACATCACCAATAAAAAAGAGAGCGGCTACCGAAGCTATCATATCATCGTCGAGTATCCGGTGCAGACCTCCCTGGGCATGAAGCCGGTGCTGGCGGAAATTCAAATCCGTACCTTGGCGATGAATTTTTGGGCGACGATTGAGCACTCCCTTAATTATAAGTACCGCGGAGATCTACCAGAGGATGTCAAAGAGCGGCTGAGCAAAGCGGCGGAAGCCGCCTATCTGTTAGATACGGAGATGTCCAGTATCCGCGAGGATATTACCGAATCCCAGAAGCTGTTTGAGGACCGCTCCAATCTTGTCAGCACGATGCTTAACGAAATTCAGGAGCTGTATTTCTACAGGCGGGTAAGGGAAGCGGCCCATTTTCAATTCTGTTTTAACGAGCTTTGGGAGAAGGAAGACATAACGGGGTTGAAGCAGCTGGCCGAAGCAGTTCAGACGTCCCTCAGTAAGGCGAAGCGGGAACAAGGGTAAAGCCAGCAGGAAGTGGCCGCGATTCTTTCCTAATGCTATGTGAAGCGGGGTGGAGGAATGGATGACAAAATGGCTGAAAATAGCCGGGAGTATGATCCCCTCTATATCGCGTTTATTTGGCACTTCAACGGCGACCGGGACTATTTCGAGTGTCATGAGGTCTTGGAAGAGCTGTGGCTCCAGGAAAATCATGATTTGCTGTACCAAGGTCTGCTTCCAGATTGCCGTCGGCTTGTACCATTCACTGGAATGGAAACACCGGCGGGGCGGTAAAGCTGTTCACCCAGGCGCTTCATAAGCTTGCCCCTTATCCCGCAGATGCCCTTGGCATTGACTTGGGCAAACTGAGGAGAGAAAGTGAGTCATATCTGGAGGCTCTCCGACTGGCGGTAGAAAAGGGAGATAGCGGCTCGCATCCATTCCGCCCGATTGATATCATCATTATTGACCCGATCCTGCGCAAGCAGGTGGAGGAGTGGGACAAGCCGGAGGAAGAGAATGAAGAAGACGGAAAGACTGGATAAACTGCTTGCCCATGCCGGGTTTGGTACCCGCAGTGAAATCCGCAAACTGGTGAAAGCCGGCGCCGTTACGGTGGGAGGCCAGCCAGCGAAAGACAGCGGAATGCAGGTCGACCCCGAGGCGGGCAGCGTGCAAGTGAACGGCGAACCTGTGCTTTTTCGCGAATATGTATACCTCATGCTGCACAAGCCGCCGGGTTATGTTTCCGCAACCGAGGATAACCGCGACCGGACGGTTTTGGAGTTGATCGGACGGGATTACCGGCATTTTGAGCTGTTTCCTGTAGGCAGGCTGGACAAGGATACGGAAGGCTTGCTGCTTCTGACCAACGACGGGCAATTGGCCCACAATTTGCTTTCACCCAAAAAACACGTCCCTAAAACGTATTATGCAGAAGTGGATGGACAAGTGACGGACGCTGACCGAGAAGCGTTCCGGCGAGGCGCCCAACTGGATGACGGATACATAACCCTTCCGGCCGAGCTGAATATTTTGGAAGAAGGAAATCCGGCGGCAGGCCATGCAGCTAAAGTGGAGCTGACGATTCATGAAGGAAAGTTTCATCAGGTCAAGCGGATGTTCCAATCTACCGGCAAAACGGTTGTTTATTTGAAACGCCTTAGCATGGGGACCCTTAGACTGGACGACCGTCTAAAAAAAGGAGAATACCGGGAGCTAACCGGGGACGAATTGGAAGGATTGAGAAGATACCATGAATTACAAAGTGATCGCTCTTGATGTAGATGGAACTTTGATTACTGACGATCATCGTCTGACGGAGAAAACCCGTGAAGCGGTGCGAGCTATGCACAGCCAAGGGGCAAAGGTCGTGCTTTGCACCGGACGAGGAGGCAACAGCGCGGCTCCCGTTCTGGAGCAGCTTGGGCTGGAAGGAGTTATGATCACCCACAACGGCGCGGTTGTCATTGATTATGCCAGGCGGGAAGTGCTGTACAGCTGCGCCATTGAACTAGAGGAAATCCGTCCGGTGATCGCCTACTGCCGGGACAAAGGTATTCATTTTGACTTGTGCTCGCCATATGAATTGTATGTTGACCGGATAACGGACAAGGAGCGGGCCATGTACAGCCGGTTTGAGCTTACTCCGCTTGAAGTGGAAAATGTGGAGCTAGTGGACGATATGGTCGTGAAATTCACCCTTTTCGGACCGGAAGAGGTTATGGACCAAGTGGAGCGGGATTGGGAGACGATCGGTTCCCCCTTGCGGAAAATTCGCAGCGGTGTCCAGTTCATCGATATTATGAGCCCGTCCGTGTCCAAAGGCGATGCTCTCAAGCATGTGTGTGAAGGATGGGGCATAGCGGCTGAAGAAGCGATGGCTATCGGCAATTATTATAATGATATTGAAATGATCGAATGGGCGGGTCTTGGTGTCGCCATGCTGAATTCTCCGGATGGGGTAAAAGAACGGGCAGACGTGGTGACGGCGGTTTCCAACAATGAGGATGGGGTCGCCCAGGCGATTTATACCTACGCCCTTAAAGCTTAAAGCTCACTGGTATATCAAATAGGCTAATCTGCATGGATTGGAATGCGGATGGCCTATTTTTATGGCTATAAGTCAACATACTCGGTGTGAGGTAATGGTCCGGACATTTCGTAACAGATGGTTTAGGCAGGCAGTAGAGCAATAATTTTGCTTGACGCTGGAAATCCTAGAGGGGAGTTGACCATCCACAGGGAGGCGAGAAGCATGAAGACCATTGAGCTGCGGCCTGATTTACGGACCGCTGGCGGTGAGATGAGCGATGTCATGGTGAATGGAAGGTTTGCCGGTACATTTGCCTTGATCTATCGGGAAGGCGACCGGGCAGTCGGTTCGGTGCAGCTGGAAGAAGAATCTCTGGCGGCGGAAGAGAAGGAGCAGGTGGTGAAATTCCTGCAATCCTATGTGGAGTCCTTTTCCGGCGCCGTCAATGCGGATACTTGCGACGTCGTTGTGACGTACAGCAGCTTTGACCGGATCGTCGCCATCGACCACGAAGAGGAAGTTCAGGATGAAGATGAGTATACTGCCGAGATGGATAGTGACATGTTCGAGCTCGTCGTGGTCAATGAAAAACGCAACCGCATCGACTATCATGTTTATGGCGTCCATGATGAATGGATAGCGGAAGTGTTTTTACGAGCGGAAGAGGCGGATGTAATCGGGAGCGTTAAGTGGAACCGATTCCCGAATGATGAAGAGATCGAGATTGTGACGGGGCTGATCGTATCTGATTTTGACGAAGAGACGGTGGATACCTTTGCCATTCAGCATCAATTTGAAGGGGAAACGCTGGATACCATCGAACTGACCCACGAAGATTTGCTCGATGAGCCGACGATAAGCATAAGCACCATAGGATCACCTGATGAAGAGGATTTCAGCGTCGTTCTGATACGCGATGACGGAGATGTGTTGATCTACGAAATCTATCAGCAATCGGCTGGCGGGCTGCCCATTGGGACGGCAACTATAGATATCCAACATCGGCGCCTTACCGGTTATATCGATTTCCGCCAGCGGGAGCATGCCGACGATGCGGAGGTTATCTCCTCGCTATTGCTGAAGGAACTGGATAAAGAAAAGGATTACGACGGATTGAACTTGGCATTGATGTACAGGAATGAGCTGCTGGAGGATTACATTATTGATAATGAGCCGTATCATTGAAAGACATCGGTTCAACAGCTTTCGAATACGATAGGAAAAGGACGCCGGCGGAAGTATCGCAGCGTCCTTTTTTTGTTTGATCCGGCGAGCGGAGGGTTAAGCGGGCAAATTGTCTTCCGTCGTCTTTATACCGGCGCATAGCGCATAGATTCGCTCGTTGCCGAGGACTTCATCGGCAGGGCCTTCTTCCAAGACGGTTCCGTGTTGAATGACGGTCACCGGCTTGCCGAAGGAACGCACGAATTCCAGATCTCGCTCGCAGACCAGCACGGTTTTCTTTTCATTGATTTTAAGGAGCATTTCTCTCATGTTCTCTTTCTCTGCGCTGGTAAGTCCGCTGGACGGCTCGTCAATGAGCAGCAGGTCGGGATCATGCATGAGCTGCATCCCGATCTCGAGGCGTTGTTTCTCGCCGTGGGACAGGCGTCCTGCCGGCAAACCAGCTCGTTTATCCAACCCGATCAGCTTCAATGTCGATACGATACGTTCGCTTTGCTCGGATGTGGTGCGCACTAACAATGAGTGAAGCAGTCTGCGATTTTGCCGCATGGCGAGGAACAGATTTTCAAAGGAATTAAGCGAGGTGAAGATAGAAGGCGATTGGCCTTGCAGGACGACGCCCATTCGGACAATCTGCTGATCGTAAAAGGTTCCTAAATCCACGATGCCTTGAAACAAAAGCCTGCCGTTTGCTGGTTTATATTTTCCGCTAATCGTTTCGAGGAAGGTCGTCTTTCCCGCTCCGAACGGTCCGATTACAAAACGCATTTCACCCTGTTCCAGATGAAAATTTAAACCGCGAATGACTCGTTTGCCGTTCTTATCCACCTCCAACCCTTCTGCGGACAGCAAGATCGTCCTTCCGTCAGATCGCCGCTCTGAATGGCTGTTCATTTCCCTTCCCCCTTCGGAAAGATGATGATTGATTGGATTTGCTGACATGTAGATGTGCCCTAATAGGGATATCATATGCTATTCAACTCATTCGTGTCAATAAACATTACACATCATCTAAATATTTGTTCTTTCACGTCATAAAACATAACATACGAGATTTACTTCAAAAATTTGGTGGCTTATAATGATACAAGAATGTAGTTGTCTTTCGGAGGTGGTCTTGTGGATATGGCCGAGAGGGAGAAGGATAAGCGGCAGTTGATGGTGGACATTGAGATCGACAGTGGAAAACGAACGAAAAGCGTGAAGGTTGTCCATGGGGTGACCGACCGGTGCAACTCGGATACCAGGAAGCGGATGCGGAAACGCTGGCGGCTGCCAGACGCAGGGGGAGGGAACCGCGAGGCTGATGGCAGATGGTGCGGGGCGCTATGCCGGTATGTTTAGCCGGACTATGGGAGTACGTCATATTTGGCGGATGCTGGTTTTAGACGTAAGGAAGGCTCCTCCATCGCTGCGGAAGAGGAGCCGTTGAGGAGGCTGTTCGGCTGTTGCACTGTCACTTCAACTGCCGCAAGCCTTTGGGATAGTGATTTTTCAGCAGCCCGCCGCTGATCTTGCCCCATCCCAAAGGGTAGCCACCGACGGTGACAAGCGTCCACCCGTCGGCCCGTCCCTCGGCCGGCAGCGCCTCTCCCCGCAGGTACGCTGCGGTGAGCGCCGCCTCCGGCTCGAGGTCGTACACCCGCGCCGCATCCTCGCGGCGCGCTGCAAGAGCCAGGGCATGGGCCGGCTCGATCCGGCCCTTTTTCACTTCCGCAAGGTGCAAGCCGGGCCGCAGCACGCGGACGCCTTCCAGGCGTTCCGCGGTGAATGCCCGGCTTTCGTCATGTGGAAGATGGTACAGCTGCTCGCCGAAGAGGAGCGGCTCGCCGGGGCCGGGCTGCCAGCCCGGCAGATTGGCGGCGGCAAATTCCTGGAACAGCGCC
>NZ_CBQR020000130.1 GCF_000455485.1 Gorillibacterium massiliense | reverse complement strand
CCTTTTGCGCGGTTCTTCGCAAGACCGCCGCGGGCTTCCCCCGCTCCGATCGTTTCGTCCGGCTTCGCGCCTAGCTGCAGGAATGCGACAAAATGGCCTTCGCCCCGTTCCTTGTGCGGCCATATCCGTTCGCTTGCGAGAAGGCGGAAGAGCGGATACTCAGCCAGCAGCCACTGGATGACCTCTTCGTTTTCTTCCCGGTTGAAGGTGCAGGTGGAATAACCTAGTATGCCGCCGGGCTTCAACATTTTGACGGCATCCTTCAGAATGTCTTTCTGCCGAGCAGCGCAAAAAGCGGGGGAACCGGCGTTCCATTCCTCCGCCGCATCCGGGTCCTTGCGGAACATGCCCTCGCCGGAGCAGGGAGCATCCAACATGATCCGATCGAAAAAGAACGGAAACCTCACAGCCAGGCTGTCCGGCGTCATCGAGGTGACGATGGCATTGGAAATGCCCATCCGTTCAATGTTTTCCGAAAGAATCCGCGCGCGTCCCGGGTGGATTTCGTTTGCGACAAGCAGCCCTCTGCCTTGCAGCATGCCGGCAATCTGCGTCGATTTGCCTCCAGGTGCTCCCGCCAGATCCAGAACGGTCTCCCCGGGCTCGGGAGCCAGCTGCTCAGCGGAAGCCATGGCGGATGGCTCCTGAATGTAATACAAGCCGGCGGCATGATAAGGATGCCTGCCGGGACGGGCTTCTTCCGGGTAATAGAAGCCGGTAGGACACCAGGGTACGGCTTCGAGCTGAAACAGCTGCCGCAGGTTCTTCCAAACTGCATCATCGGGAGCCGCTTTCAGCGGATTACAGCGCAGCCCTTGGGTTCTGGCTTCTGCATAGCTGGCGAGAAAAGCTTCGGCTTCCGGGCCGAGTTGTTCCCGAATGCGGGTGATAAATTCGATTGGAAGCGATAGGGGTTCCATGTCTATGATTGCTCCTTATGATCTCATTTATGGAAAAAGCCGCGGCTCGCGGCTTTTGTCGATCGATCCTCAAGATTTCGTCTGATTGCGAGTACGCAAATCCATGCCTATGGACTGGCGGTATTCCGTTGGCGTCATCTCATACCGCTTGCGGAAGATTTGCGTGAAGTAGCGCATATCCTGGTAGCCGATGCGTTCGGCTACATCCGCCAATTTCAGTTGGGGATTGGCGAGCAGCACCTTCGCTTGCTCCAGCCGCAATTGAATCACATATTCCTTAAAGCCTTGACCGTTCTTTTGCTTAAACAACTGACTAAAGTAGACGGGGTTCAGGAACACGACAGATGCAACTTTTTCCAAGGATAAATCATCGCTGAAATGCATGCGGATATATTGCTGGGCCATCTCAACGGCTTTTTCGCTACCTGGAACGCTATGGTTGTAGATTTGGGTGACGGATTCGTCCAGCATTCGCTGAACTTCCTCGGGAACGGTGCGGTAGTCGGTAATTTTTGCAGATATGCACACCTGGAACGGCACTTTTAGGTATTTCTTCAGATGGGTTTTCAGCAGATCGATCACTTCATTCTGTTTGGCCGGTTCATTCAGCATGACGAGTCCTAAAACGCAAAGCCGTTCGTAGCTGGTGGTAAATCCGGTTCCATGAAGCGCGATTATTTCTGACATCACATTTTCGATGATGAAATGCTCAAGATTCACCTGCCGGTCACTGTCCATTTTCACCATAATCAGGAAAAATTCGGGGTAGGGCTCCATGAAAGTCTGGACATCCATGTTCCCGGTATCGAGGCCGGAGATCCAACGCTGGAAGAGAGCCTCCCGCAAATACTTAACGTTGTGTTTCCACACCTGCATCTCCTTGGTCATTTCGCTTTCCTGATCCAGTTCTTCTGCTAAGGAATGGATAAGTTCCGTCAACTTCTCTTTGCCGATAGGCTTCAACAGATAATCCTTGGCGCCTAGCCGGACGGCTTCCTGCGCGTAACCAAACTCAGAATGGGCGGAGATGACCACCCATTTGATCCGGGGGTAGCGCTTGCGGCTCATATTCATCAATTCCAGTCCGGTCATGCCGGGCATCAGGATATCGGTCAAGACGACATCAATCCGTTCGTCCCGCAGCACCGCGAAGGCCTCTTTGGGCGATTCGGCTAAAAAAACGTGATCGCAGACTGGCAAGTCGCGAACCGTGCGTTTTATTCCGTTGCGAATTATCGGCTCGTCATCCACGACTAAAATATTCATGGCGGTGCCTCCTTCTTAAACCGGCGGACATGGAATGATGACCTTGACCAGAGTGCCTTGTCCGGGCTTACTTTCAATTTGCAGGCCATAACCGACGCCAAACATCAGTACCAGGCGGCGCTGCAGATTTTGCATGCCGATTCCGGATCCGTTTGTTCCATCTGCCGCTTCCGGATGGGACCGATGGACGAGGGATGGTTCATTGAGAGATTCCATTAAAGTCTGCAAGGTTATCTCATCCATCCCCACACCATTATCCGAAATCAGAATATGGAGGTCTTGGTCGACTTTCTCGACTTGGACGGTGATTTTTCCTGTATGTTGCGCTTGCTCCAGTCCGTGCTTAACCGCGTTCTCGATAATCGGCTGCAGCGTCATTTTCGGCATGGGTGTATTGAGCCATTCCTCGGCTATTTGTATGTCCGTTTCCAAACGTCCGCCTAATCGGCAGCGGATAACGGTCAGGACGTGGGTCATTTGCTCGATCTCTTCCCGGAGGGTAACGGTAGAGCCTTCTTCCCACTGGCTGCTATAGCGGAACATTCGAGACAATGCCAAAACGACCTCACCCAGTTGGTCTTCCTGTTTTTCATCTAACATCCAATATATCATATCGAGGGTGTTATATAAAAAATGCGGATTAACTTGCGATTGCAAAGCGAGCAGTTGGGCGTTTTTTTCGCTGATCGAGGAAAGTTTCACCCGTTCGATTAAGTCGTCAATTGTCCCGACCATTCGATTGAAGGAAGCCACTACGCTGTTGATCTCTCCGTAGGAATTTATATTGACGATCCCGCGGAAATCTCCGGTTTCGACCTGGCGCATTTGCCGAATGAGCCTTTTCAGCGGATTGGAAATGGTGCGGGATACAAAGGTGGCCAGCAGGATGGATAACAGTACCAAACCCGACATAATAAAGATCATAAGCCGGTAGGTTTTCTCCAATTCTACGTTCAAACTGTTTTTCGGTGTGGAACTGACGATGCTCCACCAGGCGCCTGCAGGTTTGGCCGAAACAATCAGCTTGTTCCCGTAGTAAGCCAGCAGGGGAGCGGAGCCGTGGAAATTAAGGTCGTATTGCAGCAATTCGGAAGGGAACTCGGTGAGCGAGGAACTGGAAGCGATCAGATGCTTCGTTTCCGTTATGATGTAGCTCTCGCTCTTGGAGCTGTAGCTCAGATTGGACAGAGCAGAGAGAAACGGCTCCGCCGATACCTCAACCAGAACGACCCCGACTTGGCGGTTTTTGTATAGATCGTAAATCGGCCGCCCATAGGAAAAGACCGGCCGGTTAACCGACAGGTCGATGAGCGATTTCGGCTGAACGCCCAGCCAGATCATTTCTCCAGTCGATGTGCGAAGTTCCTGCAGCCAAGAGGACGATTTATAGTCCACATCGATGGTGCTCATGGCTGAATTATAGCTGTAGATCTTGTCGTTGTTATGGATGATGTACAAGCCGATAATATCTTTTCGAGAATAATAAAGCGCCCCCAATATGTTGGTAATGGAGCGCTCATTAATGACATTGACGGCGGAATTGTCCTCAGGGCTTTCTCTTAATAGCCGCTGTAAGTCAAAGTTGCCGATGATGGACTTGCTCAAACTATCATAACCGCCGAGCAAGGAATCGATGAGCCCGACGGTTTGTGACATGTTTTTGCGGGAGATTTCCCCGATTTTCGATTGGTATTGGTCCGTTGAATATTTAATGAACAGGCCGCTGATGATCAGCAGCAGCCCGAGCATGCTGACAAGAAACAGCAGGAACAAGGCAGAATGCAGGGTTTTGAACCGGCGAATCATGGTTAGAGCCCTCCAATGATCGATATTGACCTATCATATCACAGGTTTGCTCGCTTGAGGATTAGCCTTTGACTGCACCCGCGACCATGCCCTTTGTAATTTTATCGGACAGCAGGAAGTAGATCAGCACGACCGGGGCAGCGCCAAGCACGAGATAAGCGCCGATGGCACCGTAATTGACCGAATATTGGCTGACAAAACTGTATACCCCGAA
>NZ_CBQR020000129.1 GCF_000455485.1 Gorillibacterium massiliense | reverse complement strand
CACGGTCATAATCGGCGGGATCGAAACCGGAATGATAATTGAGATAAAGATGCGGAACACATTGGCTCCGTCCATGACCGCCGATTCTTCGATCTCGTGAGGGATCGAGCGCATAAAGCCGCTAAGAATAAACACCGCGATGGGAAGCTGGAAGGCGATGTAAGGGAAAATAAGCGACAAATGCGTGTTCAAGATATGCGCGTTCTTGAAAATGATCATCAAGGGCAAGAGCGTCGATTGCAGCGGAATCATCATCCCCATCAGAAAGACGAGCATGATCAGATTGCCGTACTTGAATCGGAAACGGGTGATGGCAAAGCTCACCATGCCGGCTAGAAGGATGACGCTTATCATCGTAATCGAAGTTACTTTTAAGCTATTCAGCAAGTATTGAACATAGTGTCCGCCGTCGATGGCGGCCTTATAGTTTTCCCAAAGCCAATGCTTTGGCATAGCAAAGAACTTTCCTGACAGAATTTCATCGTTGTTTTTGAGGGAATAGGTAAGCAGCCAAAACAAGGGATAGATCTGGGTAAGAAACAAAACCGCGAATAGCACGTAGGCAGCGAGTTTTCCAGGCGTCATTTTATCGAGACGGCCCACAGAAAGGGGACGGTCTATCGCTTTGCTGGATGAATTAGTTGTAGACATAGACGGATCTCCTTTCTGTTAGGACATTTTTCTTTCCCAGCGGCTGAAAATGGTGTTGATGAGGACCGTAGCGAGAAGACAGATGACAATCAGCACGACAGCCAGGGAAGAACCGTAGCCGTATTTCATGGACAGGAAGCTCATGTTGTACATGTGGGTGGCGATAACGTCCGTCGCGTGAGCGGGGCCCCCACCGGTGGTGACCATGATCATGTCGAAGGATTGCAGCGAACCGATAAAGGCAAGGACGATGGATATTTTGAAAATCGGCACGACCAACGGAAATGTAATATATCGATCCGCCTTAAAGCCTACGGCTCCATCAATCTTGGCGGCTTCGTAGATTTCGGTAGGGATGTTTTGGATACCGGTAAATTGGATCAACAGATGATAGCCTAGATATTGCCAAAGAGCGATGAAATAGATAGCATAGATTGCGAATTTGGGCTCCGTGAGCCACGAGTGCGTCCACGAATGAAGTCCGACGCTGTCCAGGATCTGGTTGATCATGCCGCCCATTTCAGCAGGGTTATAGATGGTTTTCCACAGTTGGCCGATGACGACGACCGACAGGATAACCGGCATAAAGTAGCTGGATACGAGAAAGTTCGGTTTTCTCGTGAAGCGATTCAAAAGGATGGCAAGCATTAATGCGATTGGAATCTCAACCATGGAAAACACAGCAAACGTCAATGTGCGCCGTACGGCGGGCCAGAATACGCTGTCCTTTGAAAACATGGTGACGAAGTTGTCAAATCCGATGAATTTGGATGCGCCAATCCCGTTCCAGTCCAGCGTGCTGGTATAGATAAGCACGATGATTGGGACGAAAACAAGGGCTAGATAGAAGAGCAGACAAGGCAATACAAAGACGGCAATGGTCGCTTTCGATACTTTCAACACGTTCAAGGCACGTCCGCCTCCTTCGACTTAATGTAGAGCAGGAAAGAGAGAGGAGACGGTGTCTCCTCTCCATCCTTGCCAAGGCTGAAAGCCTCTTACTTGTTGTTTGCTTCAAATGCGGTTTGGTGTTGTTTAGCTACAGCCGCGGAATCGGTCTTTTGTACGAACAGGTTTTGAATGGCATTGAGGTGCTCTTGTGCAGTTGCAGGGTTCATGGTGTTGTCGAACGCCAGGTCGCCGCCTTTAACTGCGCTGAACATCCCGTTGATTTCAACAGCCAGATCGGAGTAGCCTGCAGCCTTCAAGTCAGCGTCAACCTTTTGTGCAACACCGACGATGTCTTTGTTGTCAAACTTCACTTTCGGGTAGTTCAGCATGAAGTAGTTCAAGAAATCCTTTGTTGCTTGCAGGTGCTCGCTCTTAGCGGAGATTGCGAATGCAGATCCTGGAGCCAGCATGAATTCGTCAACGTTGCCTTTACCATTAATGGTCGGGAATTTGAAGACGCCGACGTCTTTACCGACTTGCGAGCCATCGATAGAACCGGTAGCCCAGGAACCCATGTAGTACATGGCAGCTTTGCCGGTTTTGAACAGGTTTTCACCAGCGTTATAGTCGACGGAGGTAGCGCCGGCTTGGAAAGCTCCAGCTTGAACCAGCTTTTGGAATGAATCAACGGCTTCAACGAAGGCCGGATCGTTAAAGGTCTTCTTCTTGTCCAGTACGTCTTTCAGGAAACCAGGGCCGTTATTGGTACGGAGCAGAACGTTCATGAACAGGAAGGAACCGGTCCAGGAGTCCTTTTCACCGATAACCATCGGTTGGATGCCTTTGTCTTTTAAGGTTTTTACGTCAGCCAGCAGTTCATCGAAGGTGGTTGGTGTATTGGCGATGCCCGCTTGTTTGAACAGGGCTTTGTTGTAGAACATCACGCCGACGTTGTTGCCGTCCGGCAGAGCGTATGTGTTGTTGTCGAAGGTGTAGAAATCGAGAATGCCGGTTTGGAAGGTGTCTTTTAAGCCGTTTTGATCCAGCATGTCGTTCAGCGGAGCAAGCAGGCCTTCCTTAACGTAGGGCTCCATTTGTGCAGCCGGGTTGACGATGGTGATGTCCGGAAGCTCTTGGGAAGCGGCTTGGGTTTTCAACTTGATTTTTTGCTGGTCGGTGTTGAGGGAGTCCAACTCAATTTTGACATTAGGGTGAGCTGCCGTGTAATCGGCTACAATTTTGGCCAGGGTTTTTGCAGAAGGTGTGCTCGGATCAGGATAGATGTTTTGGAACGTAATCGTAACCTTTTCATCCGAAGCTTTGTTTGTAGCAGCCGGTGCGGTACTGGTTGCAGGTGCTTTGGTGCCTTCGCTATCCTTTTTGCTGCTGGTTCCGCAAGCGGTTACGCCAACAGCCAAAGCGCCAGAGAGAAGACCAAGAACAACTTTTTGAGTCTTAGACATGTACAAATCCCCTTTGTCTTTAAAATTTAATATTCCCTTCGACAACATTATGGGTCACAACGAAAAATGCAACAATGCTTCAACTAAAGAAGATAGGTTGAGTTTTTTTAGATTTTCTTAATCTTGAGTTTTGGATCTAGCGGATTCCGGGGTCAAGTGCGCGTTCAGGAACTTTTACGGGTAAAGTTACGTATAAGATTTGATGGACAGGCCTTGATAAATCAAACAGGGGGGGACTCGAGTGAAATTCAATCTGCTTGGCAAAACCGTTATCCTGCTCCTGCTCTGTATTTCGATCCCGCTGTTGAATCCCCATGTCTTACCCCGCGCCCATGCCGGATTTTTCAGCAATGTGGGTCAACTGTTCAAACTTCCCGACGAGGTGGATAAACTTAAGGAAAATTATCAACAGGTGCAGGATAGTTATGAGAAAGTTCAGGACAATTATGTCCAAGTGCAGGAACAATATTCTTCTACGCTGGCCGAGTTGGATCAGGCAAAGGAAACGGCAGAGCAATTTCGGCAGGACCAGCTTCGGCTCGTTGAGGAGAACCGAAAGCTGGCGGAACAAAATAAAGAACTGGCCGCAAGCGTTGATTATTTGAAAAAATCGGAGCAGCAGAAAATACGCAGCTATAACCAGCTTCGCTCGGGAATCGTTGCTTTTGTAGGCATCGTGCTGCTGCTTTTCTTTTCGGGAAGACTCTTGCGTTTGGTGATACGGCGCAGGGCGTGACAACTATTGATATCGTAGATGCGGGGTGAAAGGATGGAGGTTTTGGCTGATCCGGTAGTCGGCGAACAATCGCGTGGAGTCTTTATCCGTCTGGAAGAGGGAGAGGTCATCCACGTGCTGCATCCTAAAATGATCATCGCATTTCGAGGAGCGCCTTCTTTACGGGAGGACCGGTTCATGAATCTGAAAGGCATGTTCCGCAAGAAAAAGCTGCTGCAGGCGAATATAACCGGTCCGGCTGAACTGGTTCTTGCCTTGCCCCCGGGGTTTTACATGAAACCGATCAATGTGGAGGATAAGGCCGATTTTCTCTTCGATATCCGGAATATTCTTTTTTATAGCAAAGGGATTCAGATGAAGAGCGTCATTCTGAAGATCAGAAACATGTTGGTCACCCGGGACGTTTTAAAAATGAAATTTTTCGGAACGGGCTCCATCGGCGTACTAACCAAAGGTCCGGTTCACGAATTGAAGCTTATGCCGGAGGTTCCCGTTTTTGTCGATACCGGATGCCTGGTGGCTTACCCGGAGTCAGCAAAGGTGGATTTGTGCGTATACGGAAATCACTTGGCTAGCCAGCATATGAATTATCAGTGGGAGTTGCGGGGGAGCGGTAGCGTGCTGCTGCAAACCGGAAAAAGCGATCGGGAAATGGAACGCGATACGGCTGAGGACGGCATCGTGAAGCGGATATTGCGGGAAATTTTGCCATTTGGCGGAGTCATCATTAAATGAATGGGGCGTTTTCATGGCAGCAATGCAGCTTATTCGCGGGAAAAGCTTATCGCATTTTACAGGCCAGCTCTTTCGGTTTGCCTGGCTGCAATCGCTGAGCTGCATCTTTGCGGCTACAGTATTTATTACGCTGGCGTTGTCCAAACTCGTCGATATCCCTTACTTATACCGCTATGATCTTATTCTTCTCGTACTCTTGACGGCTCAAGTGCTGATGTACGCCTTCAAGCTAGAGACGTGGGATGAAATCAAGGTCATTTGTCTATTTCACCTGCTTGGACTGGCGCTGGAGCTGTTTAAGGTCCACATGGGCTCCTGGTCTTATCCCGAGCCGGCACTGACAAAGATATTCGGAGTTCCTCTCTATAGCGGGTTTATGTATGCCAGTGTCGCCAGTTATCTTTGCCAAGCGTGGAGAAGGCTTGAGCTTCACATCGATCATTGGCCGCAGGGGTGGCTGCCGGCGATTCTTGGCACGGCGATCTATGCCAACTTTTTCACCCATCATCTCTTGCCGGATGTTCGCTGGTGGTTGACGGCTGCGGTGCTGCTGGTTTTTATCCGTACCTGGGTAAGGTTTACGGTGGGGAGCCGGCAATATCGGATGCCGCTGACCTTATCGTTTATTCTCATTGGTTTCTTTATATGGGTTGCGGAAAATATCGCGACCTTCTTCGGAGCATGGCAATATCCCGACCAGGCCGAAGCTTGGCGGCTCGTAGGATTCGGAAAGATCAGCTCCTGGTTTTTACTGGTGATCATCAGCATTATTCTGGTAGCCCAGTTGAAAAGAACGAAAGCCTACTCCCGATCGGTGCGGCGCCTCTCTTTCCAGAAAAGCGCGGTCAGCATCCGTTCGACCCACTCTTTATCCTCTGCGGTCAAAGGAACGCCGTCTAAAGCGACTTCGTTATCTCGCAAAAAGCGGCGCAAATTGATTGGAGCCGACGGCTTGTCCAATGAAGACTCCACTTGTTCCAAATAACCGGCGTGGCGCATCAGCTCGGAATAAGAGGTATTGAGCCCTTCTGACAGCTTCATCAATACATCGGGCGAAGGGATGCCGCGCTGGCCGTTTTCCAATTGGGAGATGTAAGCGGGGGATACTCCGGATCTTCCGGAAACCTCGCGGATCGTGTAGCCTTTTTCCTTTCGCAGATCCTTTAATACATCGTAGAATGGCATAATAACGATTTCCCCTCCGTACACAACTATTTGTCAGGCTGAATCGTCTGATTTGGTAAACAATTGTAAACAAATGAATCATATCATGGAAAAAACACCGCAGCAATCGTTCCCTTATTCACAAGGTTGTATGAACCATATGCACGGGTTAACAAATGTGATTGCAATTGTAAAATTTTCCCGCTATAATGAGAACGGAACGGGAACACGAGGAGGGGGACTCTTGACCAAGATCTACGTGAATCCGGAAACTTTTATACGACTGCGCATTTTAAAAGGAATGTCACAGAGGGAACTGGCGAGACAGAGCCAATTGAGCAATGCTTACATCAGTTTGCTGGAGCGGTCCATGAAGACCATCGGACCAGCTGCGGCGAAGAAGTTAAGCGATGCGCTGGAAACGCCGATGGACGAACTGTTTCATATCGGTTGACGTCGGGTGCGCTATTATTTACGCCCCTCCCTTTGGAGAGGGGTTATTCTGTTTCGGTGAGGTGTGGAAATAGGCTTTTCACAACAACCGGACAAAGGTACAATTAAGAAAAGGCGCGGCTCGCTGCTGCCGGCTTGCCCACTTGGCGCTGCAAGCTATTGACTGGAGGAAGCCGATGAACATCTTACAAGCTTTATTTTTCCCGCCGGAACAGCCTGGCGGGGTTTCATCCATGGTCCCGTACATTCAGGACCGCTTTAATAAAAAGGGTTGGACGATGGAAATGTTCTCGCTCCCGAAGCGGATTCGCAACAAAGGGACAGGTGAAGTGCAATTCAGCACTTTCGATTGCTCGGTCTATGCCGGCAACCCTATCATCGATAAGTATTTGCAAACCTATCGGGACTATCTCTGGTGGACGCGGATGCGGATCAAGAAGGATTATGATTTGATTCACGCCCATCACCCCATCGCCGCTCTTGCCATGAAAGAAGTTTTCCCACATATACCGGTTGTCGTCACCGTGCACTCCAGTTATGAACGGGAGCTTATTCTGAACGGCAGAATTCAAGAGGATGGCCCGGAGCACGCATTCCTTACTTCTCTTTACAGGGAACTGGAGGAAAAAACAGATCAAATTTTGACGGTCTCCATGTCTTTTAAAAAATATATGAGTGATTATATCCAAGACTCAGAGAAAATCGGGATCATTCCCAATGGTTTTGATGAGCGCAGGTTCCGTCCGGTTCCCCATGAAAATCAAGTAACCCAGCTGATCACCGTATGCCGGCTGGTACCCGCGAAGGGTCTCGATATCCTTCTTCGGGCATGCTCCGAATTGAAGCGCCGCGGTTATCCGTTCGTGCTTCACATCATCGGAGACGGGCCTTCCCGGCAGGAACTGGAGCAGTTGGCGGTTCAACTCGATCTTTATGAAGAAACGATATTCTACGGCTATATGCTGCATCCTGAAGAGTTCATGCCATTTTCCGATATCTTTGTGCTTCCTTCCCGGGCTGAAGCTTTCGGCAGTGTCTTTGCGGAAGCGGCGCTGTGCTTGCTGGCTCTGGTAGGAACGGATGTGGGCGGCATCAAGGAACAAATTGAAGACGGCCGCAACGGGCTGCTTGTTCCGGAGGACGATGTGCAAGCGCTGGCCGGCGCTCTGGAGAAGCTGTGTCAGGACCCTACTTTCCGCTATAACCTGGCTCGGGCCGGATGGGAAAAAGCGAAAAAATCCTATTCTCTCAGCCGGGTGGTGCGGCAATTAGCGAAGGTTTACGAATCCCATAAGACGGTGTAGCAAACAGCCGATATCTGCCTTGCAGGCGGGATATCGGCTTTTGAGTTCATTTTAGAGTTATACATAGATCATTTTTTTGGTCATGCCGCCGTCGATGACAAAGTTTTGGCCCGTAATGAATCCAGCCTGTTCGGAGGCCAAATAGACGCACATGTCGGCAATATCGTAAGGAATTCCCACGCGCCCAGCGGGATGCTGCAACCGGTCTTCCTCGCTGTGCTTGGGAACGGTAGCTCTGGCGGAGAACTGCCAGTCGGCGGTTTCGATCCAGCCGGGACTAATGGCGTTGACGCGGATGCCAGATGAGCCCAGGCTAACCGCCATGGCGTGGGTGAGGGCCAGTATTCCGCCTTTGGAGGCAGAGTAGGCTTCGGTATCGGCTTCGGACATGAGCGCTCGGGTGGAAGCGATGTTGATGATACTGCCGCCGCCTATTGATTTCATGATCCGAGCCGCTTCCCGTGAGCACAGATAAGTGCCTCGCAGATTAACGGCAATGACGCGATCGAAATCTTCGATGGAAAGATCGAGCATGGAACCGTTTTTGCTGATGCCTGCGTTGTTGACCAGCACATCGACTCGGCCCAAATCCTGAACGGTCAGCCGCAGCCAACGTTTGACGGCTTCTTCGTCGGCAATATCCACGCACATAAACATGCCGTCGCCTCCGACATCCCGAATGTGGCGGATGACCTCCAAGCCGGCTTCTTTCGAGGTGTCGCAGATGGAAACCGCGTAACCCTCCTGAGCGAACTTAAGGGCGGTTGCCCGGCCGATTCCTTGACCTCCGCCGCTGATCAAAACCGTTTTATTCAATAGGTATCCCTCCCCAGTCCAAATCAACCTTTTACCCGCATTATACAAGAGAAAAGCAGCCTCATCAAAAAACTGCATTGCGTACGGACAAGCCGCCGGATACTATATAGGAAGAAAGCGGAAATAAGGATGGTGCCAAATGGAAGACAAATCGGCGAAAGAGCATCCCGTGCAGGGGAAAAAACCGGTTCAGCGCGAAATTACGTATAACATTGGTCGGAAAAGAGGAACAATCCGCGCAGGGGCCGCACCAGCCTCATCGGAGACCCCACCCTCTTCCGCAAAAATCTCGCTGAACCGGCCGCAGGTAAAGGAAGCGATGATATCCGCCCGGCGGGAAAAGCTTCAGCCTGAAGAATCCGGAACAGGAGACCGACTCCAGATCATCTTTCAACGATATTTATGGCGTACGGTCCCCCTTCCTAAAGACAAGACGATGGATGTCCTGCTTTGGGCTTATGCCGCATGCGGTGTTGCCATCGTCGGTTTTTTGGTGATAAGTCTGGCAATCCTTTCTTGAAAAATTGAAGGAATGAGGGATTTTAACATGTTCATAACACTTGCTATATTTGGCGGGATCGTAGGTCTCTTGATTATCGCGGCTGCCGTCTATACGGCTTTGTCGATTCGCAAAGGACGATCTGATACGGCCCAAAGCGGGCGCTTTCCTGAAGGGACACGGCTCCATTGGACGGTCCTCGATTACGGCTTGCTGTTTCTCCTAGCTTTTGCTGTCCTGTTTCTTTTTGTCGACTTGGTAGCGGTATTGAGGGACTCTCGGCCTTATCCGGCTTTTCATATCGGGTATTTGATTTCGGGTTTTGTTTTCGTGCTGCTCCATGCCGGTTTCCTCTATATCCGGCTGCTGTTAGTGCTGCGCGCTTCCCGGCCTAAGGGTGCTGTTGTGATAGAAGAGGGTACCGAGCCAAAAGAAGCTTATCAGTCCAAATAAGGGATATAGAAGGGATAGCAGAGAACTGAAACCGGCTTGAGCGATAAGAAAACTAGTGACCAAAAGGCAAATAATGACGAGTTTTCCGTTCAATTGAGATTTTTGTTGGACTTGCAGCGATAATCCGAAAACGTCGGCAACCAACGTTGTGAAAATCTCTCCGAGAATAACGAATAAATAGATGAGCTGCACGACCGTGCCGAGACCGCCGATCAATTGCCCCATGGGGATTTCATATTGCCGGATGCCAGGCATATGCGCCGATAGGGCGAAGTGGGCGATCATGAGCATGCCGCCGATGCTGATTCCGCCAATGGCACCGCCCCATATGAGCACTTTGCGGTCGCGGATTTCGGCTCCCAGCGGGACGAGCACGGCTTGGGCGGTTGCCAGATTGAAGGCGGAGTAAAGCACGGGGGAGAGCCAAGCCCGCCAATGATTGAAGTCACCCTTCAAGATCAGCCAATTGCTTGCTGTCGGCAGCTTCCACGTTTCAATCAGGATGAGTACCGTGAAGAGCAGCATAATGGGAACGACAATGGTATTCACCGTAAGCAAGCCTCTAATTCCTCCGATGATAACAAAATACCCGCAGATCACCGTGATCAAAGCTCCCAGCTGAAAGGGAATATGAAACTGCTCGGTAAAAAGCGATCCGGCTCCCGCTACCATCACGGCTGACGTTCCCAACAGAACCACCAGCATGAACATGCTGAAGACGGTACCAGCTTTTTTTCCGAGCAGCAGCCGGTTCAAGTCCTCAAAGGAACGGGAGCCCGTTTCCGCAGCCAATACCATCAGCTTGATTCCGGCCAGCACGAAAAGCATTGCGGCGATGCCGATCGCCCATGATCCGATCCGTTCATATTGAGTAAAGAACTGCAAAATCTCCTGCCCCGACGCAAAGCCGGCGCCGACCACAGTGCCAATGTACGTAAAGGCGACCTGCAGAGCCTGAAGCATTTTTCGCACCGGCTATCCCGCCTCTCTTGCCGCCGCCATTTCATGGAAAGACGATGGCGCTATTAACAGGGTATGTCCGGCAAGGACGAGGCATGCCTATTTCTCCGTTAGCGCGAGGCATCTAGCCGTTATCCGGTAACCTATTTACTCGATAAAAAAGCTGCTTTCCATCCTCTGCAAAGATGGATGAAAGCAGCTTTGATTATGATATACGATTGCTAACTGGAACTACGTCCAAAAAGTTTGACGGATTGAACGGTTTGGGTAAGCGGGTCTACATCCATTTTCAAGATGGTGGATGCCGTTTTATACGAAAGTACATAGCCTGTGTCCGTATCAGGCTTGCCCAGAGAACGCACGACTTTGTCCGGAGATTCTCCCACACGGAAGCCATTTAATCCGGGATCGATGCCAATAAGGTGAGTTTCAATGAAAAGGACCTTGTTCGTTTCGTTGAAGCCGACGGAGAAGCCGTTGTATTGATACACCTTGATGCTGCCATCGGCATCATCCATTGTGCTTTCCGTGGTTGGCTTGCCGTAACGGCTGACGACTCGATCGATGGAATCATTCAACATAAGTGCCATTAGCTTGGGTTGGCCGCTTGTATAAGATTCGCCTGCACCGATGTCACTACCGGAAAAGGTTTGCGTTTCTTTCCCGGGCGTCGACGTTTCACCGGGATGAGTAGGTTTGGCGCTTGCGGCGGAAGTTGGGGACAGTGTGGGGAGCGCCTTTTCAGGAAAGTGATCCGGATGAATCAACCGTCCCGAAATAAAGCCGATCGTTGCGGCCACGCTAAGCGCCAGAACAGCAAAAAGATAGCGTTTGGCGTACTTATTCATTTCTGACCACCCCTTAACCTTTACGGTTTTCTCTATACATAGATCAACATTTCTCTCTGAAATAATAGACGCCTTTCTTCTGGTAAAGTTGCTCTATTCCTGAACATTTGCTGAAAATTTTCGAAGCATCATGCGTGACTCTTTCCCATTTTGCTGATTGAACATCCGTCGGCGGTATTCCCGGGGGGACTCTCCTCCCCACTTGCGGAAGCAGGCCGTGAAGTACGCCGCCTGCTGAAAACCGACGGCTGCAGCGATACGGCCAATAGAAAGATCGGTTTGCAAAAGCAGCAGTTTCGCCTGCTCCAGACGATAACGGAGTAGGTATTCCGTAGGTGAGCAGCCGAACTGTTTCTGCATGCAGCGGGCGATGTAAACCGGGTGGAAATTTAGGGCAGTGCCTAAATCTCGGGCGGTTACGTCCTCCCGGTAATGCAGACGCAGGTAGGAGGCAGCTAAATCGGCGGCGCCGATTGGCGGCTGGGGGGGCAGATCTGCCAGGGAATCCGCTAAAATCTCCAAAACTTCTTGAAACAGCAGCTGCTGCTTCCAGCGGACAGCGTCCAGGTGGAAGAGCCCCTCAAAAGTGTTCAGCTGCTGCAATAGCTCGTACATCCGCGTCGGCTTAGTCAGCCGGGTAAACTGAGGCAAGCGCAGACTAAAAGCGGGAACCCTGCCTTCGGGTCGGCCGTTACTGAATCCCGCAAATCGGTCGGCGCTGCCCACACCATCTTCGTCATCCTCGGCTGTCGTCCATGAGCCTTCGGTTTGAAAATGCAGCCAAAAGCTCCCGGTTAGTTCCCGGCAGCTTTCCGTCGGATAATGATGCAGATCTGGCCGCAAGATGAGGGCATGGCCTTCGGCCACTTCATAGCGCCGATCCTCCTCCCCGATGTACATGCAGCCTGTTTTTACGACCAGAAGATCGAACTCGCCGATGGCGCAGCGTTCCGGATGTTTGCGTCCGGGTCCGGCCAGGCTGTAGCCGCTGCGGATGTAATGGGGGAGGGGCAACGCAGAAAAGCGGAGGACGGACATGGCGATCGCTCCCGCCGGCCGAGAACGGCCGCTAGTAGAATAGTTTTATTATTAATGGTTTTAGTTGATAGAGTATAACTTTCCGCCAAGTATACCACTTATAATACCTATTGGGTACCCGCTTTCTGCGACGCCAATCTCTCTTTTTGCGAATTGGAGCAGGTTTCATATATGAAAGATGAAGGGGAGACAAGGGCGTTCGGCGAAGGCAAAAACAAATGAAGGAGCGATCCCCTTTTGACGAACGCATATGAGCACTTCAAGCTGGCGATTTACTGCACCGCAACCTGTTTGGATGCAAGCTTCGAGCAAATCCAGCGGGAGTTGATCTTTTTCCGCAACCATCTGAAGGTTTCGAAAGTGTATCTGGAAAATCACCGGGGAGATGTCAGCCTGAGTAAGGAGCGGCTGCTGGAGCTGAAAGCTTTTTTCGAAGAGAGAGGAATCGAGACGGCGGGTGGTATCACACCGATTTTGGGAAAGCGCTACCGTCCGGGCTACGGGCGGCATTTGCAGGCGATCTGCTACACGGACGAGGCGTCGCGGAAGGATTTTCAAGCCGCGGTGGAGACAGCTGCGGCGGTTTTCGACGAAGTGATCTTCGATGATTTCTTCTTTACCAACTGTGCTTGCGACGATTGCCTGCAGGCGAAGGGAGACCGTTCATGGGAGGAGTTCCGGCTAGAACTGATGGCGGAGGTTTCCGAAAATCTCATCCGTAAACCGGCGCTTGCGGTGAATCCCAGGGTCAAGCTCGTCATCAAATATCCCAACTGGAACGAGTCCTATCAGTCGTCAGGATACAACACGGAAAAGCAGCCGCTGATCTTCGATGGTGTTTATACCGGCACGGAAACTCGCGATCCAGCCATCACCCAGCAGCATATTCCCCGTTACGCTTCTTACTCCCTGCTCCGTTGGATGGAAAATCTAGCCCCAGGGAAAAACGGAGGCGGCTGGTTTGACAGCTTCGACTGCACCTATACCGAGTATTATTTGGAGCAAGCGTATTTGACCTTATTTGCTAAAGCGAAAGAGATGACGCTGTTTTGTTATAGCATTTTGAAAGAAAGTTATTATATACCGGCACTCGGCCATCAACTGGATAAGCTGGATGCTCTTATCGGGCAGTTGGGGAATCCAGTAGGCATGAAGGTTTACGAGCCTCACCATGCTAAAGGGGAGGATCACCTATACGACTATTTAGGCATGATGGGCATTCCCCTGGAGCTGACGCCAACCTTTCCAAAAGACGGCAGTCCACTTTTGATTACCGCCAATGCGGCGAAAGACGAAACGGTGCTTGCAAAAATGAAAGCGCATCTGCGGGGCGGCGGGACCATCATTATGACCTCCGGCTTCCTAACTCGAATGGCTGGGAAGGGCGTGGAAGATCTGACCGTGCTGCGTGCGACGGGGAGAAGCATGGCGGCAAGTCTCTTCGCTCAGGATACGGGTGTCTGCTCCTTTAATCACTTTTCCTCTTCGGGGGAAGCCGTTACCCTGCCTGTCCTTGATTTCAGCACCAACAGCACCTGGCAAAAGCTTGTCGCCTGGAACGGACAGATGAACATTCCACTGCTCGTATATGACTATTACGGAAATGGGAAACTATACACTTTGGCGGTTCCCGATAATTATGCCGATCTGTGGAAGCTGCCGGAAGCTGCCGTAAGCGGTATCCGCAACGTTTTCACGGAAGAGGTACTGCCTTTTGAACTCGTCGGTCCGGCAGAAGTGGGCTTGTTTGCTTATGACAATGGAACGTTTATCGTCGAATCCTTTTCCAAAGTGCCGCAGACCTGGCATATTACGGGCTTGAAAAGGAAGAGGTTGACGGTGTTGGCGAAAATGCCCGGGACTCAGGTGGCCGTGATTCCCCACGAAGACGCCTCTGGTTACACCCTGCATATGCCGCCGTCCTCCGTTTGTGTCCTCCGTTTGTCGGAATAAAGCCGATTTGTGATAGAAGCGCTCAAGCTATGTTCAGGAGGGATGGATTTTGCTATGATATAGCGAAAGAAGGAAGCTGTGGAGGGTGAGCCGGTTCATGGAACTGTTAAAAGAGAGAATTAGACAGCAAGGCATCGTTTTGACCAGTGATGTGTTGAAACTGGACGCAATCCTCAATCATCAGGTCGATACGGAACTAATCATGGAAATGGGCAAGGAATTTGCCAGACGGTTTAAAGAGGAAGGCGTGACGAAGGTCGTCACGGTGGAATCGTCGGGTATCACCATCGCCTTTGCAACGGCGTACGAGATGAAGGTGCCGCTTATTTTTGCCCGGCGCAAAAAGACGCTGACAACGGACAACGACTGTTGGCTGGAGCGGGTGCCGTCCTTTACCAAGGGCATTGTCACCGATATCATGATCTCCAAGCAATTCCTGACTAAAGATGACCGGGTATTGATCATCGACGACTTCATCGCCAATGGCGACGCGGCCCGGGGGCTCATTCGCATTATCGGGCATTCCGGAGCGGCGTTAGTGGGCGTGGGGATTGCTGTGGAAAAGGCGTTTCAGCTTGGCGCTCCTTCCATTCGGGAAACGGGCATCCGTGTCGATTCCCTGGCGAGAATTCTTCGCATGGAGCCTGGATTCATCGAATTGGAGTGATTTTCACCTTTTCTCCAGTGCCTTTTTTCGCTATAATATGGCTAAGCTTTATAGAGAGGAGGCTTGCACTATGGGGAATGGTACGATTGCCGAAGAATATTTGCTTGAAAAGCTGACGGAAGCCAAGATTCATTTTGAACGCGCTCTTGATTGCAAACATACGGATTTTGACGATCTGTATCCCTATATGATTGAACATCCTCAATTTTTCTGGTACAAACGCTATGTGGCGTGGTCGGAGCTTTTGACCATCGTCAAGCTGTGCCGGGAGCTGGAGGTCGATTGGACCGCCCAATTTTCGAGCCGTCAAGAGGAATACATCATCGGCAAAGTCATGTCGGGCAAAGTATTGGATTATTGGTACGAAACCAATGATACCAAGGAACACGTCGGTTAAGTCGGATCGCTTTCGTTTCGGCACTAAATAGAGGAAGACAGCGGCGCTTGGGAGATTTCCTGGGGCCGCTTTTTTCTGTACGTTTTTCCGCAAATGAAAACCCCATTGTTTCCTCACATCTATTCGCTACAATAGAAGAAACGCTTTTTTTGTCAGGGAAGGGGATTCGATCGTGCCCAAGCTTCAGATTTTGATCGTTGACGATGAATGGAACATGCGCAATCTGTTGCGGATCTATTTGACCAAAGAAGGCTTTGATGTAAAAGAAGCGAGGACGGGCAGGGAAGCGCTGGAAATGGCCGGAGCCCAGTCTTTCGATATGATATTGCTCGATGTCATGATGCCGGATATGGATGGCTGGCAGGTATGCAAGGCGATCAGGGAAACCCAAACCGTTCCGATAATCATGCTCACGGCGCGCTCGGAAACGAAAGATAAAGTGTCCGGGCTGAGCTTGGGTGCGGACGACTATTTAACGAAACCTTTTGAGCCTGAGGAGCTGCTGGCTCGTATTCATTCTCTGCTCCGCCGCTCATCGCTGTCGCAGGCTCAATTCGCTCTACCCAAAGAAACTCTCATGGAATTTCCCGGTTTGCGGATCTTTCCCGATAGCCGGGAGATTGTTATATGCGACCGCAATGTGGATTTTACCCACAAGGAATTTGATCTTTTGGCCGTTATGGCGGAAAACAAGCTGCGGGCATTTAGCCGGGAGGATTTGGTGGAACGGATTTGGGGCTGCGATTATCAAGGCGAGTCACGCGTCGTTGACACCCATGTCAAGAATATCCGGGAAAAAGCGCAAAAAGCCGGCCTAGCCTATAACCCGATTCAAACGGTATGGGGAATCGGCTATAAATTCCACAGCGTCAGTGAACGGCCATGAAACAGAACCGGATCGGCATAAAACTGGGACTTACCATCCTCGCCGTATTGGTGGTCGTGCTGCTGTCGCTGGGATTAGCGGTCGAACGCATGTTTTCCCGCTTTTATTCGGCGGAGATGAAGCTCCAAGTCGAGGAAATGGCAGCGCATTTTGCTGCGATGGCGGAATCCGGGTCTGGCACCTCCGATGAGATGTTGCGGACCTTTGCGGAATTTTCTGATGTCAGCATTTTTTATCTCAAGAAGGACGGCAATATGATTCATCTGGGGGAGCATGATCCCACCGATCGTACCTTTATCCATAATCGCGATGTGGAAAACATCTTTGCGGGAGAGGAAATAAGCTTTGAGCATACCGACCCAGATGGCAATCGGTATTTAGTCGTCGGGCGGCCATTGAATGGCAAAGAAGGCATTCAGAGCGCCTTATATGTTATGGCGTCTACCAAGCATCGGGATAGCTCTGTGGCGGCGGTGCAAAATCTGCTGATTTTATCCGGGATCGGCGCTTTTCTGCTGGCGCTCGGCATGACCTGGATTATTTCGCAAATGATGTCCCGGCCGCTCATTCAAATGCAGCGGGCTACTAAGCGCATAGCCGCGGGGGAACTGGATACCCGCGTGAGCGTCGGCAGCAAGGATGAAATCGGGTCGCTGGCGGCGGCGATCAATGATCTGGCCCAGGACCTCAAGCGGTACCGGGACAACCGGCAGCAATTTTTCGCCGACATTTCCCATGAGCTGCGGACACCCATTACCTATCTGGAAGGATACGCGAATGTGCTGCGGGAACGGCTTTATGATACGGAAGAGGAGCGGGACCGGTATCTGGGAATCATCGCCCAGGAAGCGAAGCGCATTCAAGCCCTCGTCGACGATTTGTTTGAACTGGCTAAAATGGATGAGGGCCAAATCCATCTCTCTCCCGAATGGATCGATTTAGGGGAACTTGTGCAGCAGGCGGCGGAAAAAGCGGAATGGAAGGCAAGAGAAAAGGGGCTGCAACTTAATGTGCATATCCCTTCATCACCGCCCGTTGTCTATGCCGATGGGCTGCGAATGGAACAGGTGATGTTGAACCTGCTGGACAACGCGGTTCGATATACGGAATTGGGCAGCATTGAACTCAGGGTGGAACAAACAGACAAACACGCCATCGTGACGGTTACCGACACCGGAATCGGAATACCGGAAGAGGAGCGTCCCTATGTCTTTGACCGGTTTTATCGGGTGGAAAAATCCCGTTCCCGCCAGTTCGGCGGCACCGGTTTAGGGTTGCCTATCGTAAAGAAGCTGATTGAGTTGCATGGTGGCACCGTAACCGTATCAGGGAACACAGGTAGCGGGACATGTTTTCGGCTGGACATTCCGCTAACCGGTGCATGGGAAGAAGGGCTTGAGAATGAAAAAAAGTGAGTGGCTGATCGCGCTTCTGCTGATCGGAATGGGCATCGGCTGTATGATCGTCTCGGCTGCTTTTTACCGCAGCGATATGGTTCTGGTCGCAGGACGCATCTTCAAAAAGGCATGCATGATCATGATGGCAGCAGGCGTTCTTGGCGGCGTTTTGTACTATTGGCTGCGAAACCGAAAGGGAAGAAGTTGAATAGCGGGATTCAGTTCACTACGGCGTCAACCTGGTTCTGGACGGGTTTTCCGGTACTCTTGATCGTCACCACCATGCGCAGAGGCAAGCAGATGATTGTTTCGCCGGGCTTTTGGATGAGACCGTAGGTGAAGCAGATTTTTTCCGGGCAATCGGATTTTACGACTTCAATGCCATTATTGCGAACGCGAAGCCGGTCATACCCGCGAGAGGTACTGATCTCGATGTACCGCTCTTCTTCAGTCAATTCCACGGTTTGATCGGGTTTCCCATCAACGGAAATAATGGCATAGGGTTCACCTACGCTTCCGCTGTTGCCCCATAGATGCATTTTTTCGTGAAAAATATAGACAGAGGCGGTGACTAACAAACAACCAATTAGGAGATAATCTCCGATTTTTAATTGATTCGTTATGAATTTGAGCGTTCTCATGGTAAGAACCGTCCTTCTAGATATTGAAATCTGCGAACCATCGATTGTAGAAACCGATGATAGCAGCAGTATGTGTGAAAAGTATGGGGAGCAAGGTCAGAATCACACAGAAACGACAACGTTTCTTCATCGTTTCCACAAAATACAGCGGTATCCTGAAGGTGTTCAGTTCAACGAAGTAGGAGGAGGTGGCACGATATGAACTGGTCTTGGCTAGTGGCATTGGTTTGCCCGGTAATGATGATTGTCATGATGCTGGGCATGGGCGGTATGCACAAGCATGGTTCTCCGAAAAAGACTTCCGGCGGAGATGCGGATCTTCGCGGGGAAATCGCCCAATTAAAGCAGCAGAACGAGCAGATTACCCGGGAGCTTCAGCGTTTGTCCAAATAAAATAGCCGCATAGGAAAACACTGCAAAGCTGATATTAGCCTTGCAGTGTTTTTGCGTTTTCGGCTGTTCTCTAAAAGAGCGGATAGGCCAGTTGATCTTGCGAATACCAGCGAATATCAGGCATTATAGAAGATAATGCATCGATTACTTTTGAGATGAAGGGAAGAGATGAGGTGGCCTTTCAAATATCGAAAAGTATGACGCCCAAAGAAGTCGCAGCCGAAATGAACGGTGGGAAGCCTCTCTTTATGTTGGACGTACGCGAGCCCGCTGAATGGGTTGAAGGGCATGTAGCCGGCGCCAAACATATACCATTGGGACAATTGCTGGAACGTCTTGATGAGCTGGACCCCAAGCAGGAGATGATCGTCATGTGCAAAAGCGGCGGTCGCAGCGGGTTGGCTTGCGAATTATTAAGCGAAAAAGGCTATAACGTGGTGAACATGACCGGCGGCCTCAGCGCGTGGAAAGATAAAGACAAGCTGACAAGAAATTGAATGACTGTAGGAGCCCTTGAGCCTCTTGCAGGATAGGGGGAAACGGAATGGATAATGCCATTGATAAAATCGCTTGGGTTCATATCGTCGACAGAAAAGTTCTTTGCGCCCGCTCTAAAGGGAAAGATACCTATTACATGCCTGGCGGCAAGCGCGATCCCGGCGAAACGGATGAGGAAACCCTGCAGCGGGAAGTTGCCGAAGAATTATCCGTCTCGATTATACCAGAAACTATTTCCTATTTCGGAACCTTCGAGGCGGAGGCACATGGAAAGCATGGCAAACGGGTGAAAATGGCTTGCTACTCGGCGGAGTATAGAGGAGAATTGCAGCCCGCTTCGGAAATTGAAGAACTAGCCTGGTTAACCTATGAGGACCGCAACCGGGTATCGGACGTTACAGGGCTCATATTCGACAGCCTGCATGAAAGCGGGCAGATATAGAAAACGAAGCGCTGCTGTTGGCGGCGCTTCGTTTTTTTTTGCTGAGATTTGGCTGGCTAATCCATTAGATCAAATTCAACCGGCCAATGAACGGGACCGGCCAAGCGGGACTTCTTCTCCGCTTCCCGAATGTAGCTGGCAGCGGCTGCATGCTCAGGGTCAAGGACCTGGGCCATAGCGGCTTCCCAGTGGAATTGCTCGATCGTGAAGGGAAAAGGAATCATCATTTCCGCCATTTTTGGATGGAGTTCTAAATGGAGGACACTCTCGACCGGCTCATCTGTTTTTTCTTGGATGAAGGCCAATATGGCGGAAGCGCTGGATTTATCCTTAGATAGGAGCATGGTTATCTCAGACGGCTTGCGGGTTTGGTATTTCACGAATCCGATCACTTCAGAGCCGCAGCAGATGACAGAATATTGAAATTTGGAAGCGAGGCTGATCCATTCCGTCAAATCTTGTTCCGGTTGAACGGCAAAGTCTCCTTGACTATACCAGAGTTCCCACATGCTCATAAGTTGAGGAATATCTTCCGGCACCACCCGGCGTTCCGATAAACCGACGGCTAGATCGGATACGGCTGGCACAGTTATGGCGATTCGGCTCGTTCCGAATATATGAGTATGGAAGCCGAAACGGGGGTAGTACCTCGAGTGTCCTAAAAGGAAAACGAGAGCATTACCTTTCTTCCGGGCACGTTGGATGCCTTCCTCGATAATTCGACCTCCCATCCCTTTGCCCTGGTGATCCGGGCGAACGCCAACCGGGGCGAAAAATACAGTGGGAACCTCCTCTCCTTCAACCCACACCGTGCAAGGAGTTAGGAGGCAGTGAGCGACGATCTCCCCGTCTTTTTCTGCCACAATGGATAACTCCGGATCGAAGCGACGTCTTCTGCGCAGCATATCGACAAGAACGGCTTCCCCCGTAAAGGATTTGTTCTGAAACGCTTCGGTGTGAACGGCTGCGATTCCGGCGTAATCTCTTACTTTTTCGGAGCGAATGATAACTTCGTTTTGATTCATCGTTTAACAACTCCATTTCTTATTATTGGTCATGATTCTTCATCTTGCTCCGGGGTGATGATGGTGACGCCATCTGCGTGCTTGCGGCTCATCAAATGCCGCTTTTTGCGGTTTTCCTTCGTTTCGAAGACGATGTCCATATCATAATCCTCCGGATACAGCTCTTTGCGGTCGATAAACGGCTTCAGGCGCTTGGCGCGAATTTTCATTTTTTGCTTCTGCACCATGATGATGAGCTCACCTTTCTTGTCTTCTTCCGTCACCACCACGCCGGAGCGTTTCAGGTAAGGAATGAAGACGACGTCGCCAACCTTGAACGTTTTCGTAGAGCTATCATCGCTGCCGTTGCTGCCGCCGGTAAGGGGAGTGCCATTCTTCGGCAAAAGGTCCGGATCTGCGCCGGTATGCGCCTGTAACGCTTCTTGGCGGATGCGTTTTTCGGCTTGCCGGACAGCTGCTTTCCGGTTGGGGCGGGTGATAGGTGGCTTGTTCCGATTCTCTGACTTTTCAGTATCCGTTGACTCTCCCTTGGGATCAACCGCTTTGGGCAGCTCTGGCAGACTCGCCGATACATGGCTGTTCGTAATGCTGCGAGCTCTCTCGATGATCCGGGGAGAGATGCCCAGCTTACCGGCAATATGAAAAGCATAGCTGCTGCCCGCCACTCCAATGGTCAGTCGGTAAAGAGGGCGGAGCGTCTCCAGATCGAATTCCATCCGGGCATTTTCAAATCCGGGCGTCACTTGGGCGAACTGTTTGATTTCGTTGTAATGGGTGGTCGCGATAACCGTCGCGCCTTTCCTGTACAGCTCCTCCAATACCGCGATAGAAAGCCCGATTCCTTCGCCGGGGTCGGTGCCCGTTGCCAATTCGTCAATAAGAATCAAGGTACGGGAATCCGCCGAGTCCAGCATGCGGATGATGGTCTTGATATGGGACGAGAAAGTACTGAGCGACTGATCCATGCTTTGATTGTCGCCGATGTCCACTTCCACGTTAGAAAAAACAGGGACGCTGCTGTCCTCCGCAGCTGGAATGGGCATCCCCGACAGCGCCATTAACGTGAGCAAGCCGACGGTTTTTAACGCCACCGTTTTGCCTCCTGTGTTCGGCCCGGTTATGATCAGCGAGCGGTAGCGGCTTGCCCCGTTGCCGCCGATTTCAATGGTGAGTGGGACTGGCTTAGTCTGAAGGAAAGGATGTGCGGCTTGTCGCAGGTGAATGCGGCCCTCCTCGTTAATGGAGCATACCCGTGCATTTATGCTTAGGGCGTATTTGCCTTTCGCAAAGACAAAGTCGTAATGGCCGATGATCTCCACATTCATCTTCAGCTCGGTTTCATTCTCTTCGACTTGTCCGGTCAGTTCGGTCAAGATTTTTTCCTCTTCGATGGTTTCTTCTGCCCGCAGAGCCGCCAGCTCGGACTGCAGCTCCGCCAAATCGGCGGGCTCAATGAATACGGTCTGGCCGCTGGCGGATTCATCGAGTACGGCGCCAGGCACCAGCTTACGGAATTCCTTTTTCACCGCAAACACATAGCGGCCGTTACGTTGGCTGACGATGGTTTCTTGCAGGCTGCTTTTGTACTTGCTAAGCAGTGTGTCTAATTTCCGCTTGATCCGCTCTTCTGCAGTACGGATGCGCTTGCGAATCCGGTTCAGCTCGGCGCTTGCCATATCTTCAATTTGGCCTTGGCGAATGCAAACTTCGATGTCCTCCATTAACCGTTTTAAATCGTGAATGGAGTAAACGTAGGCCGATAAAGTTGGGGCGATATCTTCTTTGCGCGTAATAAAATTCGTCCAGTGGCCGCAACTGCGGATGAACTGTGCGATGGCCTCTAAGTCTCGGGCTGGCAGAATGTAGCCTTTTCCCAGAAGAGCCAGCGGCCCTTCCATGCCGGTTAACGTCGGTAGCGGCAAACCGGTACTGGAGGCGGCTACGTCTCGCGCTTCGCCGGATTCTGTCAGTTTCCGACGGATCATTACAGCGTGGTCCATCGGCTCCATTTGTTCAATATGTTTCCGGCCGACGAAGGTAACGGCATAGCCCAGCAGTTTTTCTTTGATGCGTTCATAATCGAGTTTGGCAAGGGTATTGGGATTCATGGGTTTGCTCCTTTCAAATGATGGTTGAGTTTTGAAATCTGGGCATGAAAAAAGGCAAAGAGAACGCGACAGCGTCATCTTTGCCTGGAGAAAAATCACGCGGGCGGAAATAAAAAAGCCGTGCGGCAGCACGGCTTCATCTCCACGGGCGGATTCCCGGCGGGGTGATGTTCGCAGTTCTTAACCGTGAACGTTGACGGAAAGAAGCGTACAGGAAACAAACCCAGCTAATTACGCCGGAAATGCAGTCGCACGATTCAGGTCAACGATATGAAGCTCACAGGTTAAGAGTACGCACCGACATCAAA
Source organism: Gorillibacterium massiliense (assembly GCF_000455485.1). Taxonomy (GTDB): domain Bacteria; phylum Bacillota; class Bacilli; order Paenibacillales; family NBRC-103111; genus Gorillibacterium; species Gorillibacterium massiliense. Next base: position 30,722 of record NZ_CBQR020000129.1, on the reverse strand, counting down.
ATTTCCCCTTTAGTATAGGATAGGTCAATCATAACCACGGGATGATCCCAAGTCAACGGGCGTAAATGGTTATATTTATTTATGGCATAGTGTGGAGAGGAATTATGTATTCGTTTGATTCCGACGGAGTGAACTTGCTTGCTTAAGCGGATAACGGGATAATAGAAGGGGCTTGAGAAAAGACAAGCCATCACATAGCAAGGATAAAAGAGCAAGGAGGGTGCGATAGATGATCAGCGACGAAGAATTGGATCGTTTCCGCCTGGAAGGGACAAAGGTGCGGGTGATTCGGGATGCGGATGAAGCCAACGATGTAAAAGGCATCGTCATGGCCTGGGGCGATGAGCATGTTCTGATCCGAAAGCAAAATCGCAAGCTGGTGAAGCTTGAACGCAGCTATACGTTCCAGCCTTGGGATGAGGCGAGAAAGCCTGGATTGTCGGAACATGATTGAATGGCGGAGACGAGCAAGGGAAGAAAGCTAATCTTAACGCCTTAACTAGCAGATGATGAAGGGGTGCCGGCATATTTGTTCGCCATCCTACTGACTTCTGAACGGGTATCCTCACGGCTTAATGCGACGGTTTCATGATACCCGCGGCAGATGAACTTGCAAGTTACGCCATTGGCGTTCTTCTTCTCCGTATAAATGCGGATGCCTGCCCGGCCCAGGCTTTGTCTGACGCGAATGAGATCCTCCTTAATGGAATCCATCATCCGCTGGATGACTTGTATGTGGGGGAGACTGATACGCAAAGAAGATTGGCCGATGGCATCCATATCCCGCTGCAGAATCGTCAGCAAAACGGGAAGAAGCACGTATTGCTTGACCAGATGCTTCTCAGCGGCAGTTGGGACAGGGGGGCGGGAGAGATCAATTGCATTCATTGCCATGGGCCGAACCTCCGTTCGTATATTTGTTTCCATTGTATTACAAATGTTTACCAACCGCAAGTGAAATGAGAACAAATGTACGTTTTTCTGAAAAAATGATAAACAATTGCATTTATCAGCTGAAAAAAAGATGTTTGACAAGTCCCTATTCTTCATGATATATTATTTTTTGTCGCCAAACAGTAACAAGTGAAGCGGCAAACAAAATGCGGTCATGGCGGAATTGGCAGACGCGCTAGATTCAGGTTCTAGTGTCAGCAATGACGTGGAGGTTCAAGTCCTCTTGACCGCACCATACATAAAATCAATACCTTCAGTTTACTGAAGGTATTTTTTGTTTTGGCGGTAATATTCCATGAGTTGGTGACGCCGGTCACTCAGCCGTTACTCCTCCGATGCTAAAATGAGTCACAAAGAACACGGGTAATGGAGGATGACTACTACGAACAAAATCCGCTCGAACTAAATCGGGCTGTTCTGAGTTATCTGCAGCTCCTCAGAACAGCCCTTTTGTAGCGAAATATTGCTTTCGCCGGTCGCTTAAGACTAAACCAGAACTGGAATATCATCAAGCTCAAGGTATATCATTTTTCCTTTGGCTATAGCGATTGCTACCATTTCATCAGCGCCCTTTGAAGGGCCTCCAATTCTAAGAACAGCGTCGCAATGAGATAACAGGCGAACTGCCGATGGGTGAAACAGCCGGTCGAATATCTCGTCGCCAATTCTGCACGACCCAGCCGTTTTCATCAGTGGAAGGGCGTACCATTCACCGAGGACCGGCATATGTCCCATTTCATAAACGCGCAGGGCTGTTTCGTTCATCAGCCGCATATTGGCCTCGATTAGGACCGGATCATCTCCAGTGTTGGAGCGATAAGGTCCAGCAATTAAAATATGCTGAGGCTTGTTCTCGAGCTGAAGTAATCCATGCAGTTGGGCGTACTGAAGCAGCATAATTGTTTTCGCATCCCGGATCTCGCCGGTTTCCACCATGTGCATCGCTTGCCCGAACGACAGCTCGAGCACTTCGATTTCTTCTTGTTCTTTAGCTACGCCTCCGCCATGACCGGTAAGCATATGAGAGGCATATTCCGCTACAAAGAAATACAATATTTCCGTAACCGACCCGGGGGACATGTAAGCTTCTCCAACCTTGCGAACGTTGGTCACTCGGTATCCGGTTTCTTCTTCTGTTTCGCGGCGAATGCAGTCCTCAGGCGAGTCCATATCCAGCAGCCCGGCGCAAGCCTCGATCAGCATCCCCGTTTTGTTTCCATTCAAAAAAGTAGGCATCCGAAATTGCCGGGTCAAAATGACGGTTTGCTTTTCTCTGTTATACAGCAGAATGGTGGCGCCATTGCCTCGGTCGTACGCTTCTCTAGCTTGCGTTTCCCAACTGCCGTCGCCTTTTTGATACTTGAAGGTCATCTTCTTTAACACGTACCAATTGTTAGATAAAACCTCTTCTTTTACGATTTCAATATTCGGTGTCATCCGTGTCGCTCCTTGTCTTCTTGGATTTTATAGGTTTGATCGTAGGGACCAGAGTAAAAGCATTGATTAGTGTGGCGCTGAACAATCCAGTTATTAGACAGTTGAGTATCAATAAACGCAAACTCTCATAACAATCTCCTCTCTTAGTGGGAACTTGCCGCCAGCCAGTCTGTATGTGGAAGACGATCTTGAAGTATTATCAGTTATCTTAAAACTGAATAAAATACTCAAAATATTAGGTAGTTTCATTGATTCCAAAACATCAATTGGTCTACCGATGCTGAAATGGGTCAAAAAGAATGCGGGTAAAGGAGGAATGATGAAGTGGAAGTGATTCGGAAAATAAAAGCTAACGACTGGTCCATCAATTTGGAGGATGACTATTACGAACAAAATCCGCTCGAGCTCATCCCTGCCGCTCTGGATGCGGTGAAGAGTACGGCTTCCGGCTATTATGTCAATCTGATAACCCCTGGCTGCTTCGGAAATCCGCTGGATGATTTCATTCCCAAACTGATGAGCAGGCTAAGTGAGGAGCGCATCGCGGTAAGGGAAGTGCGTTATGTCGACGAATGCGGCTGCGGAGGGCATGTGACAAGAGTATTTCGATGAAAGGGACATATGTTCATAAAAAGACAGGAAAATCTTATGGGATCATCCCCGCAAGATATCCTGTCTTTTTTTGGTTTGGCCACGTTTATTAGGTTTCAAGACCCGAACCCGAGTCACCGGACATCGGAAGACTCCCTTTCCGCTGAGCCAGGATCTCGGGGATGTGCAGTTCACGAAGGATAGCGATCACATCCTGTACACTGTCTTTTTCAAATTTCTTAATAATGCTGTGGATTTGCGACTTCAATGTGGAAGGCTCCACATGGCGCTGCTTACAAATTTCGCTGCGGGTATAATCCTTCATCAGCAGGTCCAGCACCTCCAATTCCGTCGGGGTCAGCATGGTCAAGCGATGGAAGTTGCGAAGCAAGCTGTCCTCCACCGTCTTGATTCGTTTGAATTCCCGGGTGATCTTGCCGGCGATGTTGGCATGGAGCGAAGGCATGCCGTAATAGGCATCCTTGACGGAGTCGAGAATCGCATCTGCCGACATGTTCTTCAACAAGTAATTAGTTACGCCCATTTCAAAGGCACGAAACACCATATCGTCCGTCTCGCAGACGGTGAGCATCAGAATCTTGATATCGGGCATATAGGTTAAAATTTCGGAAGCGGCCCTGAGTCCGGCTTCTTTGTCTTCCAACTCGATGTCCATCAGGATGATATCTGGCCGATATAGCGCGGCAAGCATCGTCCCTTCGTACCCGCTAGCAGCTCTGCCTATAAACTCGATTTGCGGGTCTTTGCCGAGGATCATTTGATAACGCTTGGCGATTAAGTTGTCGTCTTCCACGATAAGCACTTTGATAACGTCGCTCACTTCGTTTCATCCCCCTAATTCTTGATCGTCCGAAAGAGCGGCATGACGATATGGAATGAACTGCCTTCCCCTTTTTTGCTGGCCGCAGTGATTCTTCCCCCATGGGTCGAGATGATGGCATGGCATAGAGACAGGCCGATTCCCCAGTTTGTAGCGGTAGGCTTGGAAGAGAAGAAGGGCTGGAAAATCTCTTCCAGATGTTCATTGGCAATGCCTATTCCGTTATCCCGCACGGTAAGCTCCACCCATTTGTTTTTGACGTTGGTCTCCACATCAATCCTTCTCGATTTCTCAGGAACATGCTTCAAAGCGTCCGCGGCATTGGACAGAAGATTCTCTATAACCTGGGTGAAGTATTCCGGGTCGGCCATGATCATCAACTGCTGCGGGCTTCGCTCATAGTGAACGTACATTTGCTTCAGCTCCACGGTCAACTCCCCGAGGGCTTTCTCAATTAGCTCGTGGAGAGAGACGGGCTGCAGCTCCATTCTGGACCTTAAGGTTTTCTGATGGATGACATCCAGCCGGTCATAGATATTGCGGCAGCGCTGCTCGATGACATGGATCTCCTCTACTACGGCGGGGGACTCCTTGCACATGTCCTCGATAAATTCCGTTTGCGCCATGATTGCAAGCAATTCATTTTTCATGTAATGGCTGAACACCCGGGAGGTCAGCACCGCGGAGTCAATATTACGGGAAATGACGGCTTCCTGGTTTTTGATCCGGTTTTGGATTCGGGCGTACTTATAGATGCCGTAAAGGCTGATAAACAAGCAAAAGGCTGAGATATAAGGAAGCAGCGCGTACATGGACGGGTTGCCCACCAGATTGATCGGCTTGAAACGGATGAAGTTCGCCGCTTTCGAAACGTTGATCATAACGTCCGGCGCCCAGAAGTTGATGTAGTAGTACATGCCTTGAAGCGACAGGAAGCTGATGAGAATCATCGCGATATTGCTGCGGATTTGGCGCATTTTCGGCGCGTCGAACAGCGCGTATAGGAGTAGGGCGCTTCCCGCGACGATGTACAGTGTATTGAGAATTAAGGATATCCGGTGAAACGACTCATAAGTGGCAATGAATTGCCGGGACGATACGAAAGCAGGATAAAGCCTGAAATACAGGCGAGTATAAAAGGCGGGGTCGTACGCTATGACTTGTACCACGCAGGGCACCGCCAAGAGAAGCAGGATAAGCCGGTTCCATTTCCGGATCCCGTTGAAGGCGAAAAATATAGCCGAGCACAGCCCGGTATAGAGAAACGACACTGAGAAAAGGGTATGAATGCGAATGAGCGTGTAACGGGTAACGGGTAGGAACATCAACTGGTTTTGGACTTTCCGGCTGACTCCGAAGTAATCGTATAAGCTGCCGTAATTATAGGCGTCTTTGGCCATGTACGTGATGATATCGCTGACGACAAGCAAAAAAGACAACCCCATGAACAGCATGAATAGAGTCGCCCTGGTATATTTTTGCTGGGTGAGACAGAAGATGGCAATCGCGATAAACAAAACGAACATCGAGAAGATAAACATGGATGCTCAATCCTTTGAATCAGGCTGCCTATTAATGCCCAATTTCATTTATTGTAATTCTCCTGTCTTGAGAAAGGAAGGTTGAAATTTCATAAACTCTATTTTTGGAAACATTACAACAAAAGATTGCGGGATCTCGGGTAATTGTGGATGGGTCATATCATCATCTCGTATCCCAGTCGCTAACCGTTGATGAAAGATCAACCTTCTGCGGATTGCATTCTTCCGTTACGATGGTGACATCACCAAATCAGGAGGGGTTAACATGAGAAAAAGAAAATGGCCTGCGGCGATTGCCGCGACTTCCGCTATTGCGATGATCATGGCGGGCTGTGCTTCCGGAGCCAAAACCGACGAACAAAGTGCGCAGGGCGGCGGCGAAAAGGTCACTTTGGAATATTATACCTGGACCGATGAAGCAAGCTACATGCAAAAGATTGTGGACGCTTTCAATGCGGCGAATAGCGATGTGCAGGTTCACATGAATACCATCAGCAATGCTTCCGACGAATACAATACGAAGATGATGCTCAACTTGTCCAGCGGCTCGACGGTGGACGTCTACAGCATCAACGGAAGCGCCGGACTCAGCCTCTACTATTCAAAAAAACAGTTGCTCGACATCAGCGACCGGATCAAGCAGGCTAACCTTGACGTCGGTGCATACGGACCCATTCTTCAAGATATAACGGGTACCCTTACGGCCGGCAAGTATTATGCACTGCCTTACCGAACATCCGCTTATGCGCTGTTCTACAACAAAGATATTCTTGACAAGGCGGGTATTGCATATCCGAAACAATTGACTTGGGACCAATATGCGGATTTGGCTAAGCAGTTGACCAAGGGAGATGGAGCGGACAAGCAATGGGGCGGATTCTATGCGGATTGGATCTTCTTCCCGCTGGAAGCCATTCAGAAGGGAAGCACGATCCTCGACGATAACCTGGACAACGTGAAGGAATGGCTCAACTTCCAGGACCGCATTTTTTACAAAGATCAATCCCATATGAGCTATAAGCAAATGAAAGCAGAAAGCGTCGATTGGTTGAAGCAGTTTGAAAGCGGCAACGTCGCCATGCTCGTCAATGGCGAATGGACCATCAACATGCTGAAAGCGGACATCGAGGTAGGCAAGACGAATATCAACTTTGACATGACGGTGATGCCGCAGCCCGAAGGGGCGGCGGAACCGACTTCCGTCGGCGGCCTAAGCACGTTCATGGGGATCAATCCGAACAGCAAGAAGCAGGACGCCGCCTTCAAATTCGTGCAATTTGCCGCAGGCGAAGAAGGGGAGTTGATCATGGCTAACTCCAGCGTGCTGCCGGCATATTCCAACGACAAGACGAAAAAAGCGTTCCTTGCCGCAACTGGCCTTCAAGGCAGCGGAGCCTTCTTTGAAGCAAATACGGTTATCGACAATCAACCGATTCCCCAAATCGATCAAGTAAATACGGCCTATATGGAGCAAAGGGATCTCTTCCTGTTCCAGGAGCAGGATGTAGACAAGACGATCCATAATTTCGTTACTCAACGGGACAGTATTCTAAAAAAATAACGGCAGCAACCGGAGTCGGTCGCCGCAAGCCGCAAATGGCGATGGCGGCCGATTTTCCCGCCGGGGATAGCCACCTGGAGTTGATGTTCGATGCTCAAGCTTCTCGGCAGAAACAGGGAATATGCAATCGGGACATTATTCATCCTTCCTGCTTTGATTCTTTTTGCACTATTTATCTTTGCTCCGCTGTTATACGGTTTGTACCTCGGATTCACCGATTACGGCGGCTTCAATATCAAGCCCAACTTTATCGGTTTCGATAATTATTTGGATATGTGGAAGGACGATTATTTTAAAATCTCACTTAAGAACAACCTGCTCTATACTGTACTGTTCGTGCCTTTGACTCTGGTGCTAGCTTTGCTTTCGGCCATTGCACTGAACGGCGTCCTTCACCTGAAGAAATATTTGCGGATGGCGTTTTATTTTCCCCAAATTACATCCATGGTTTCCATAGCTATCGTTTGGGGGCTGCTCTTGAACCCGATCCGCGGGCCGATCAACCAGATCCTTAAAACAATAGGAATGGCAAATCCGCCGGAATGGCTGATGTCCTCCCGTTGGGCACTCATCGCCGTCGTGCTCGTCGCGGCATGGAAGAGTTTCGGCTATTATATGATCATTTTGCTGGCAGGCATCCAGGGCATTCCGGAATATCTGTACGAGTCGGCCAAAATAGACGGCGCCGGGCCGATCAGGCGTTTTTATTCGATTACACTGCCCAGCCTATCCCCGACATTGTTCATGGTCGTCATTCTCACTATCATCAATTCATTCCAGGTATTTGATCTCGTGTCGGTGATGACCGACGGTGGTCCGGGACGATCTACCAACGTGCTCGTTTTCCGCATTTACCAGGAAGCGTTCATCAACTATAAAATGGGCTATGCTTCAGCCATGTCTATCGTGCTGTTTGCGATCATCATGATCATATCCATCATTCAGTTCCGTATGGAGAAAAAATGGGTGACCTATTAGAGAGGAGAGAAGCGCTATGCAAAGCACCCTTGGAAGGACGAGAAAGGGAAAAATTCTCTATTCTCTCTTGATGGTCCTGCTCATCGCTTGTTCCATCGCGGCATTGTTTCCTTTCCTTTGGATGATCTCCGCATCCTTGCGAACGGATGTGGATTTATTTAAAAATCCGATGAACTGGATCCCCAGCTCGTTGTATCTGGAGAATTATAAGGAAGTTTGGACAGCCATTCCTTTCGGTCGGTTTTTTTTCAACACCTTCAAGCTGGCTGTTATCATTACGGCGCTGCAAGTGCTTGTCTGTTCTATGGCTGCCTATGCCTTCGCCAAGCTGAAGGTTCCGTTCAAGAACACTGTCTTTCTGTTGTTCATGACCAATCTGATGATGCCATGGCACTCGATCATGGTACCCCAGTTCAATATCGTCCGCAGCTTGGGACTCTATGATACCCATACGGGCTACATTCTTGTGCAGGTGTTCAGCGGTTTCGGCATCTTTTTGCTGCGGCAATTTTTCATGTCTCTGCCCACGGAATTGAGCGAAGCGGCGCGTATTGACGGGATGACCGAGTGGGGCGTGTACTGGCGTATTATTATGCCGCTATCCAAAGCAGCCATATCTACGCTGGCGATCTTCACGTTTACGTTTATGTGGAACGACTATTTGGCACCGCTTATTTATATCCAGAACGATTCGTTGAAGACGCTGCAGCTTGGCTTGAAGCTCTTCCAGACAGAACATACGATGGATTACGGTCTGCTGATGGCCGGGACGGTGCTAGCTACTATCCCAATGATGGTAGTGTTTCTTGTTGGCGAACGGTTTTTTATTCAAGGAGTCGCCACAACCGGCATGAAAAACTAGAGCCCTTCCGATAGGAGAGATCCAAATGACAAACATATCAAATTTCGTGCAAGTGAACGGAGAGGATTTCACAGTAAACGGCAAGAAGCTGCTCTTTCGGGGATTCGGATTGGGCACATGGATGAATCTGGAGCACTTCATGATCGGTTTAGCAGGCACGGATTCGATGATCAAACAGGCTTTCGCTGATGTCTACGGCAAGGAGCGGAGCGACAAGTTTTTTGACCGGTTTTTGCTGGAATTTGTGGATGAACGCGATTTTGCCTATTTGAAAAGTTTGGGCGTAAACTCCCTGCGAATTGCCTTCAATTATAAGTATTTTCTCGATGACCAAAACCCTGAACAGTACAATGAACAAGGTTTCGTATATTTGGACCATGTTGTCTCGCTGTGTGAAAAATACGGGATCTACGCGATTTTGGATATGCACTGCGTACCGGGGGGGCAAAACCCCGATTGGCACTGCGACACCAACAGCGGACTGCCGCTGTTCTGGGAGTATAGCGCTTTGCGGGACACCGCAATCGGCCTATGGGGCCATATCGCTAGACACTACCGGAAAAACCCTTGGGTAGCGGCTTATGACATTGTGAATGAGCCTTCTCTCGTTAAGGACGCCAAGGTGTTCAACGAGTTTTACCGCAAAGTGATTGCAGAAATCCGCAAAAATGACCCGCACCATATTATTTTCATCGAAGGAAACCGGTTTACCACTGACTTTTCCATGATCGAACCGGTGGAGGATCCTCAGGTAGCTTACGAGTTTCACTTCTATCCCTTCGTAGATGAACCGGCAGTACTTTCACCCGAAATGGACAGGCGGCGGCGCAAGGAGATTTTCAAGATAAGCTTCGATAAACTTTTGGCGATCCGCAGCAAGTATAAGCGCCCGGTGTGGTGCGGCGAGTTTGGCCTCGATTTGAACCCGGACATGATTCCATTTCAGGTCGGCATCATCGAAGACATGGTGGAGCAATGCGAGATAAACGAAGTATCTTGGGCTTTGTGGACGTACAAAGATTCGGCTTGCATGGGGTTTGTATACCCCAAGGAAGAGACGCCTTGGCGGCAATTGACCGGCCGGATTCGGCAGGTGTGGAACCAACAAGAGGAGCAGGCGATGGGCGAAGCGCTGGTTGATTACATGGCCAATACCTACTTCAAGCCCATTTCCGAGGAGTTCCGCTATCCCTTGCAATTCCGAATGCGCTCCATTATGCAGGTGATTTGCGTGGAGCAAAACTTGAAGCCGTTTCTTCAAGAACTGCCATGGGAAGAGGCTTATCGTCTCCCCGAATCCTTCCACTTCGATCAATGCGAGATTAGTGAAGAGCTGGAACGGATGGTTCGAAAATACACCCTGGAGGGATAGCGTCATGCAGATATCATTAAACGGAGAATGGAAAGTAAGCCATATTCCCTATAATGGACAATTGGCTGACATCCTTGACAATAGTTTCGTGCCGGAGGGCTGGCTTGACGCCCAGGTACCGGAGGAGATTCACGCAACTCTCCGAAAAGCCGGCATCATTCGGGGACATGTTTACTCCAAGGATCCGGATGAAGAGAAATGGATCGAGGAAGCGGATTGGGTCTACTATAAAGAATTTTTTGCCGATACAGCTTGGAAAGCGGAAAGAGTGAATTTGGAGTTCAAGGGACTTGATACCTTCTGCGACATCTACCTGAATGGAGCGAAGATTGGATCCGGCCAAAACATGCACATCCCGCACGTGACGGATATTGCAGACGTTTTGAAGTATGGGGCTAGGAACGTAATCGTGGTTCGATTCTATTCAGCAGTAAAATACGTGGAGCAGATGGATCAAAAAGGCATCTTTTCCATTACCGATAGCGATCGTATCATGGCACGCAAAGCTCAGATGAATTACGGCTGGGATTTCGTCGGTCGCTGCGTGACTGCGGGGATCTGGAAGGATGTGGTCATCCATTCCTTGAACGATGCGCAAATCGATTCCTATTACTTATACACTAAGAAGATCGAAGGCGGATCTGCCTCAATCGGTCTTGAGGTAGAGCCGGATGCCGGAACCAGCGATTTGGAGGATTACACGCTGACGGTTCGCTTGGTTAAGGATTCCCAGGAAGTGTTCGTCAGGGAAGGCAGCTTTGCCGATTTCGAATCGTTGGAGATACCGGTTGAAAATCCATCCCTCTGGTGGCCACGGCCTTACGGAAAGCCTGAATTGTACGATTTTCAACTATTGCTGAAAAAGAACGGGAAGGTCATTCAAGAGAAACGCCAAAAATTCGGCATTCGCACCATTGAAATCATTCAGGAAAATCAAACCGATGGTAAGTCGTTCATCTTCGCCGTCAACGGGAAACGGCTCTTTATCCGAGGCGCGAACTGGGTACCGGCTCGTGTGATATATACGGATATCACCGATCAAGACTACGAGGAGCTGATTGATTACGCGATAGAAGGCAATATCAGCATGCTGCGAATTTGGGGCGGCGGTATCTACGAGAGCCATAGAATGTTCGAGCTTTGCGATGAATCCGGTATCCTGATCTGGCATGACTTTATGCTTGCCTGCGGCATCTATCCACAAAACGATGAGTTTCTCCAAAATGTCGCCGTGGAAGCGGAATATGTGCTAAAAGAATATCGAAACTACACATCGATTGCCATTTGGACCGGCGACAATGAGAATGGCCAAGCTTACGGATGGGCAGGCAGACCCTATGAATTCCAAAACGATAAACCAAGCTATATCGTGATCGATGAGGCATGCCGGAGACTGGATCCGCACCGGATATACTTTCCTTCGTCTCCCAGCAGTCCGGACGAATCGTTTAAAGGCGGTGACAACCCCAATTCGCCCTATCAAGGTGATACCCACCTCTATATCATGGCGGCAGATCCGGGTATCAACGGCAAACGGCATTACGGTTATCATTATTACAAGCGAATAAAGAGTTACAAACCTCGGTTCATGAGCGAATTCGGCTTCATCAGCCTGCCCGAAAAAGATACCTTTTACAAGTTCAACTTCTTGCGGGAACCTATCCATCATCGGGACGAGCTAATCGAATTCCTTCCTTTTACCAAAGATTATATGGAAAATGTCGATCACGAAAAAACCATCTATTACAGCCAAGTCTACAATGCCATGGCACTGAAGTACTGGCTCGAGTACTTTCGCAGTCTGAAATGGACTTGCGGGGGCACGCTGTATTGGAAGCTGAACGATCCTATAGCCGATAGAACCAATGACTACCTTTTCCCGTCCCATATGGCTACCGTCGACATGTACAAAAAGCCGAAAATGACTTATTACTATACTCGCAGAGCCTACGACGACCTGATCGTCATATGCGACGAAACCGATTCCGGCTTTGACGTTTATGCATGCAGCGAGTTGGTGGAGGATATCAAAGGCAAGCTGGTCGTCTCTCATCGGGATTTTTCAGGGAATGTTATTGCCGTGAAGGAATGGGAGCGTACGGCTGATCGGGACAGTGTGACGCGGCTTTGCAGTCTTTCCGCCGATGAATTCAGGGCAGAGGACCCATACAGCGAATATATCAAAATGGAATTCATCACAGATCGGGGCATTATTGAAAACCGGTACTTCTTCACCGACATTCATGAGATCAACAAGCTTCGGTTGGTGGATTCGGGTCTTAAAATCGTCTACGGCAAAAGAAGCGGCAATGAAATCGTATTGCGGTTGCAGACGGATTTTTATGCCCGCAATGTCCGGCTGAACATTTTAGACACTCGCGCGGAATACAGCGACAATTATTTCGAAATGGATGCCGGATCCGAAAAAACGGTGTCGATCCGTCTGCGCGACGTCGCGGGACTTGAAAGTAAAGTCTTGTATGTGGAAGGCGAGAACGTCAGGAGAGAGGTTCTGTCTTTAGCTGAGATCTAGAGGATCAAATAGAAGGGAGGCGTGCGGTGCTGCACGTCTCCCTGGTTTTTATGCGTTCATTATAAGATGAAAAAATGGATCAACAAAAAACCGAGCAGAGACAAGAGAACCGACCCGATGCCGGCGGCGGCAAAAGCCCTCATGCCCAGTTGACGGATAGTCCGGAGATTAACACCCAGCCCGAGTCCCGCCATAGCCATGGCGATGAGCATGTAGGCTGCGTCAATGAGATGGGCCGTCCAGCCGGAAGGGATGATCGCAATGGTGTTGATACCGCTCATAGCCAGAAACCCAATAATAAACCAAGGGATTGGGAGGTTTTTTTGAGTTTCTTTTGTTCCGGAATCTTCTTTGGTTCCGCGCCTTTGTTTTCGATCCGACTGGATTCCGATGACGATGGCAATCGGGACGAGCATGACGACGCGTGTAAGCTTAACGATAACGGCAAGGTCGACGGCGGTTTGTCCGCCGGGAGCTGCAGCGGCAATGACGTGAGCGATCTCATGAAGAGTCGCTCCGGCGAAAATACCGTAGCTGTCCGGACTGAATCCTAAGTAAGGATATAAAAACGTATAGGCTAAGGTGAAAATCGTCCCGAGTATCGCCACCGTGGCGACGGCTAAGGCAGTCTCGTCGTCATCCGCTTTTATTTGCGGGGCGATGGCAACAACGGCGGCAGCTCCGCAAATGGCGGTTCCGCATGCAGCCAAGAGACCCAGCTTCTTTTCCACCTTAAACCATTTGGATAGAAGATGAATCGTAAAAATAGCAAAACAGATGTTGAAGACCGCCAGCAGGAAAACCTTTGGGCCGGCATGAACGATATCTAACAAGTTCAATCGCAAACCCAACAGGATGATACCGAGACGGAGGAACTTTTTGCTGGAAAAAGAAGCTCCAGCCGCCGTTTGTTGCGGTACGCCGATGCCGGCCCGATAAGCCATACCAAGCAAAATGGCGATGACCAGCTGCCCCATGATGCTCATGAAGGGCAGTTTTGCGATGCATTTGGCTGCTATGGCCAGGACCAGAGTGATGCCTAATCCTAGCAGAAAACCAAATCTCTCTTTATTTCTTATCCTTGTAAACAAAAAAATCATCATGTTTTACGCCCGCTTCCTCTATATTGCCACTCTGCACTATTTACAATAAAGCAGCCAGAGAAAGAAGAGAAATACCGATCTGTTATCTTAACGATTTGAATATCGAATAAATCATCCTGATCGTGCTGTAGCTTGAATTTGACAACCCTAAAGAGCGGATGGTATGATTTAACGAAGAATCGACAGGTTCAAGGTGCCCTTCGGTTCCGTTCGGCACTTCGCCTGCATGCTTATGTACATATCCAATAAGCACCCCATTTCGGGGTGTTTTGTTTCTAAATATGATCTTTGTCCATATGATCGCAAAAGGAGAATTTACGATGATCCGTTATAAAAAACTGGCCGCCGCCGCCATCGCAAATACGCTGGAGGGCGTTTCCGAGGAAGACGTATTCGGCCTGCTGGAGTATCCTCCCAACCCGGAAATGGGCGACCTGTCCATGCCTTGCTTTAAGCTGAGCAAAGCCTTAAGAAAGGCTCCCCAGGCGATTGCCGAAGGCTTGAAGGAACAGTTTTCCGAGGATGCTTTTGAACGGGCGGAAGCCGTTTCCGGATATTTGAACCTGTTTTTGGACAAAAGCAAATTCGCCGTCGATCTGATCGGTGATATTTTGTCTGCGGGGGATACGTACGGCTCAGCGGATATCGGCAAAGGTCAAAGCGTCGTCATCGACTATTCGTCTCCGAATATTGCGAAGCCATTCCATATCGGGCACCTACGGTCCACTGTGATCGGTAACGCGCTGCGGAAAATCCACGCTTTCCTTGGGTTCAACGTCGTAGGCGTCAATCATTTGGGAGATTGGGGCACCCAATTCGGTAAGCTGATCGTCGCTTATCAAAAATGGGGCAACGCCGAAAAGGTAGAGGCCGAGGGGATTACCGAACTGCTGCGCCTGTATGTCTATTTCCATGAGCAAGCGGAGAAAGAGCCTGCTTTGGAGGACGAAGCTCGCGCCTGGTTTACCAGTCTGGAACGGGGAGATGCGGAAGCCTTCAAGCTGTGGCAGTGGTTCGTCGACATCAGCCTGAAGGAATTCGAAAAGATATACAGCCTGCTGAACGTCAGCTTTGACGCCTTCACCGGCGAGAGCTTCTATATGGATAAAATGGGTCCGGTCATCGAGCGGATGAAGGAGCTGAACCTGCTGGAGGAGGACGAAGGCACGATGCTCGTCCGTCTGGACGAGTTCAATATGCCCCCGGCCCTTATGCTGAAAAAAGACGGCAGCTCGCTGTACCATACCCGCGATATGGCCGCTGCATTGTACCGCAAGGATACGTACCATTTCGTTAAATCCCTTTACGTGACCAGCTACGCACAAAATCTGCACTTCCAGCAACTGTTCAAGGTCATTGAAAAAATGGGCTACGATTGGGCCGATCAGCTCATTCACGTGCCCTTTGGCCAAGTTAGCCTGGAAGGAGCTAGCTTGTCTACCCGTAAAGGCAATGTCGTCATGCTGGAGGATCTGCTTAACCAAGCCATCGCCAAGACGAGAGAGATCATCGAAACGAAGAACGCCAATCTGGAAAATAAAGACGAAGTCGCCCGTCAGGTGGGCGTCGGTGCCATTATTTTCAACGATCTGTACTCCAACCGGATCAAAGACGTCGTCTTTTCCTGGGAGGAAGCTCTCAACTTTGACGGCGAGACCGGCCCTTATGCTCAATACACCCATGCCCGCGCTTGCAGCGTGCTGCGGAAAGCCGGGAACGGCGAGAGCATCGATCTGCCGGCAGGCGTAACCGCCGCGACTTTGAATCCGGCGCTGCTGCAAAACCCGGAAGCCCAAGGGGTTCTTTCCGAACTGGCTCGCTTCGGCGAACGAGTGGAGCAGGCGATGGAGAAGTTGGAGCCTTCCATTATCAGCCGCTATGTCATCGACGTCTGCCAGGCGTTCAACCGGTTTTACCACGGTTGCCCTATTCTGGTGGATGACATCGAACTGCGGAACGCCCGCCTGGCTTTGGTCAAGTGCGTGCAGATCACGCTCCGCAACGGGCTTGCGCTGATCGGCTTGGAAACGCCGGAAAAGATTTAACTCAGAAAAAAGGAAATATCATCCAAATGTCGAATATGATCCCTCATTCACAAGTAATCATGTGAATGGGGGATTTATTTTGATACGGGAATATTTGGGCAAAGGGATCGTTATGGTCTTGCTGTTGGCGGCTTGTGCAGCTTGCAGCAACAGAACAGAAAAATCCGCACAGCCGTCAGCTTCAACACCGCCGCTCACCAGCACGCATACGGTTACAGCGACATCAACATTGGAACCGAGTTCAAACCTGGCTCAACCGACAAGCGCCAAACGGGCTGTATCGTCGGAACCGGTACAGTTGACACAGGCCAGCCTGAGCAGTTCTGAGAATAAATTTGCGAAATATTTTGGGTATTGGATCGATGCGGAATGTAACTTGCGCAACCAAGATACACTTGAAGACTCCATAAACATTTACGAAACGTTTTCAGGAGTTAATATCTATTTCTATTTGACGGGTATAGTCCGGATAACGGATAGCTCCGCTTTGATCCGCTTTGACGGCGAAAATAGCGGCGTGTTTGAATATCAAGAAGAAGGTCTGGGAAAAGGTACAGGAACCATCATCTTTGATGAGGATCAGGTTCGTGTTCGCCTTCAATTAAAGGAGGGCTCGAATAAGACGTTAACCAAAGCGTTTCACGGGGAACGAGTATTTGTCCGCGATCCATATAAAGATTTGACCTATTATGATCCGATCCTGTTGATAAAAGAGAAGTTTGGTATCATCGACGAAGCTGACATCGAGGTCAGCAAAGGCGTTAGCGATAATGAAGAAGGACTGGGCCGAATTCTGAAGATCGTGCAAGTTCGGGACGAGAACGGCGTCGTGCAAAGAAGATTCCTGGTGAACACTTTGAATGGGTACGTGAAAGAATGGTACGACTACATTGATCCTGTCGCGATCTTGAATGCAAAATTTGGGGGGGTAGAGGGATTGGTTCTTGAAATCGGCCCAGGCTCCGCCGATTATGAGCAGGTAATCACGGCGCGTGACGCAGAGGGTGAGGCCAAACGGACCTTTTTGATTAATCTCCGGGACAAGAGTGCAGTGGAGCTTCCTAGAACGGGAGAAGGGACGAAATGACGGATTCCTGCCGCCGCTTTGCGGTTTAAAAAACTCCAACCGGGGTAAGCTATAGCTATCGGAAGGAGAGATAGCCATGGCGAAATCCAAGTCGAAAAAGGGCGATGAGCTGCTTCTGTACGTAACAGAGCGGGTGGTCGAGTTCGCCAACACGCCCCGGTCGGTAAGGAAGGAAGCTCGCTCCCATCGGCCCGTAAAAGAGCCATGGAGCGTCCGCTGGTTCGGTATGCTGCCCCTGTCCATTAAAATATGGCGCAACAGCCGCCACAAATAAAGAACACGCCGGCTTCACCGTTCCGGCGTGTTCTTTGTTTTAATGAAAGCTTCCGCCTTCCGGCAGCGGCCACCGCACATAGCGAGGACCATCTTGATCCAATATCAGGAACTGGGAGCCATCGGACCAAGTATGATAGCCAGTAACGGCGAGGGGATATAGCGCCTGACTGCCGTACAACTTAACCGTATAGATGAAACTTTGTTCGGATTCCTTGAGCCTGGAGGCTGCAGTGTCGAAATCGCTTTTTGTACCGGATTGGCCTTTATCCTTGATCCACCCTGGTTGATCATAGGGGTCGATGGCGGGCAGCTCCAAACGGTCGGTGACGACTGGTCTTTCGGCATTAGATTCAACGGGATTGAGGGCAGGGGAGAAAGTCAGCGTTTTATTGTTTTTTACGGCAGATGCAAGATAATTGGTCAGATCTGGTAACTCTCCGCCTGACTTGGCGTCGAAATAATAAGTTTCTCCTCCGCATTCCACCTTCCAGAAGCTTTCCAGAGATCCTGTCAAGTAACGTTCAGCCTTATCCAAGCAACTTCCGGTAGATGATGAATCGATAAGTTCCCGCTGCAGCAGGCTTTGCCGCAGCGTTTGCATACTGAATAATGGGTAGGTTCCTGTTCCATACTCAGTTAGCAAGTAACCTCCATCGCTTTTCTGAGAGACGATCAAGTAACCGGCATCCTTACCGCCGTCTGCGGTAAGTGCAACAAGCCAAGAGTGGGTTCCAGGTCCAAGGGGGAGGATCGCCCAATCGGCGGCTGTCCATTTTTCAAAGCCTTTTTCCGATGACAGGGCGATAATCCAGTCGGATACGGATTTTTCCAATTCGTTTGCCTGTTGGCTTGCGGCTTGAGGAGCATGAACGACAGGTACGGTTGCTGGAGCGGATGCGACGGGCAGGGGAGAGAGGGCAAAAAACGCTCCTGCCGCAAACAGCATAATGGTTTGCCTAAGTTTGATCATGGTTCACCCCTCATCTTCGATCCTTCCTGTGTTAGTCTATTGTAGCCGCTTGTCCGTAAAATATATGTTTCTATGTGCGGACGAAATGCCGTTTTTTTATGATGATTCTGCCGGGTAGTAGCGAGTTAAGTCAGCTTGCGTCGTTCGATATTGCGCGGTTTTTTCAGCCATTCCCGAAAAGCTCTGCGCTGGACTGAAGATGAAACAATCCGCAATTGATGGCGGAGACGCGAATTTTCGGCTGGTATTGCCAATCGGCTTCCTCAGCGCGGGCGTTGTATTGCTGTCGGAGTCCGGCTTCTTCTTCTGATTCCGCCGGCAAGCTATTCAGCAAATCCAAGTAGTAGCCGTCGATGCGTTGGCGTTCTGCCTCCAGCCGTTTCTTCGCCTGATCCGCCCAACTGTGATCGTAAGTGCGCAGCCGCTTCTCCAAAAAGTCTTCCAAAGCGTGGGCCGCCCGGTTAAAGGTCCACTTGATCGGTTTCAAGTGGATACTGGCCGGGATGCGGGGGACCAGCTTTTTGCCGCGTACCGATTCGTAGAAATTTTCTTTTTTCTCGCCGGTGATCAGGTTGATGCCTAAGGAATGGCACTCCTCCCGCTTCATATCGCAGACCAGCTCGACCTTGTAATTTACGCAGAGCCAGGTATCGTATGGGGCGGAAAGCGGACCGGTTTTATCTTTATAGTCTTCGAATAGCCGGACGAAGGAACCGCGTTTCCGGGAAGAATCGAAGATCTGCTCCAACCGGCGGCTGCCGAAGGTCAACGTATCCGTTGGGATACGTCCGATAGGGCTGGGCAAGGTAATGCCGAAGTAGCGGCCGAGGATGCTGTCAGATGGCTGCCCGGCAGCGCCTGGCACCGCTCCTCCGGTTTCCCCGGTGTCGGTTCTTGCAGGCAGCGTGGCAGCTTCCCTCGGCGCTCTGCTATCCTCGCCCACAGAGGGAGCTTCCGGGCGGAAGAGGAAGCGCAGCGTCATCGTTTCCGGCGGCGCTCCCGTCCGCTCTACGAAACCCCAATAATACGAGCGGCCAGTCAGTTCCCGATCGGCGTCAGGGGAAAGCTTAACGGTCACAGAATCCGGGGTTTTCTCTATGATGCCGCAGCCTGTCGCTTCCAAGTAACGCATGACAAACCGTTCAACCTGCTTTGTGTTCATGAGGTCACCTTCTTCTCCCTTTGACTGCCTTGGCTGGAGCGTTTGCAGCGTTTACGATGAGCGGCTGTTCAGCGGTCTCTTGCGAATGGAGATAGTTATCGCCGATCCGATTGAAGCCTGCCTTTATTTCGGCGTCCGACTGCGCTTGCAGCACGATTTTCATCAAGCTGGACTCCAGTTCGGCGGTTTTTTCCATGTGCTCCAGGATGTGGTCCAGTTTTCCGATTACCAATTGGAACATGTTGATTTTTTCGTGAAGCAGCCGTAAAATATGTTCTTCGATCGTTCCGCAGGTGGATAGATTATAGATGTTGACGTCATGGGTTTGCCCCAACCGGTGCACCCGGCCGATCCTCTGTTCAAGCCGCATCGGATTCCAGGGCAGATCGAAATTGATCATATGGTGGCAAAATTGCAGATTGATTCCTTCGCCTCCGGCTTCCGTCGCCACCAGTACTTGTGCGCGGCCTCGGAAAAGGTCCATCATCCAGTCTTTTTTGCCGCGGTTCATCCCACCTCGGTACGCGACGGCAGAAACACCGTTGTCCTTGAGGAATTTGAGCAAATATTCCTGTGACGCCCGGTATTCGGTGAAGATGATCGTTTTTTCGCCGATGCTCTGCACCAGTTCCATTGCTTTTTCCGCTTTCGTATTGGCTTCGATGCCGCGGATCAGTTCCACCAGCTCCCACACCTTGGGTCGCATGGGGGAGTTTTCCGACAGCTTCTTGAACAAGTGAACCAGCGTCACGAATACAGCATCGCGGCTGCTGCAAACCTCCCGCTGCAGGGTAACGAGGGTGAAGGCGCTTTGGGTGTTTCGCCCCATCTCGTCGTAGCGTTCTTTCACGAAGCGAGTGACGCCGTCATAGAGCGCTTGTTCCTCCGGGGAGAGGACGAGTGGGATGTTTTTCACGTTCCGGCGGGTAAATTCCACGTTCCCATCGCTGCGCCGGTTGCGGATCATGACTTTGGCCAGCTCTATTTGCAGCTTATCTTCGTTTTTAGGGGTGCGTTTTTCCACGACAAAATTGTCCTGGAAACTGCCTTGCCCGCCAAGCTGCCCCGGTTTCAGCACATTGATCAGGTTGTAGAGCTCATCCATATCATTTTGCACAGGAGTTGCCGTGAGGAGCAGGCAATATTTTTTCCGCAGCTCGTTGACGAATTGGTAATTGGTCGTCTTCTTGTTTTTCAGCTTATGGGCTTCGTCGATGATGACGATGTCATAGTCCTTATCCAGCACCAACTCCCGATGAGGCGGCCGTTTGGCGGTGTCCATAGAAGCGACGATGATGTCGCACTGGTCCCACATGTAGGCTTTTTTTTGCGCCGCCGCGGGGATTCCGAACTTCTGGTTCAGTTCCCGCACCCATTGGAGCACGAGAGAAGCGGGTACGAGAATGAGCGCTTTGCGGACGAGACCGCGGACGATATACTCTTTAAGCACCAGACCGGCTTCAATGGTTTTTCCAAGTCCAACTTCATCGGCTAAAATGGCTCTGCCGCGCATTTCGAACAGAACCTTGCGTGCGGTTTCCGTCTGATGGGGCAGCGGCGTCAAATCCGTGATGTGGCGCAGACATTGGAGCTCGTCGAAACGGCGCACCAACCGAGATTCTTCGGCCTCGAGAGCAAGCTGAAAAAAGGTACCATCGTCCCATGGACCGTTTTTATCGGATCGGTTCTGCAGTTCCTGCAGCCAGGAACGGTCAAAATGGATCTGCAGCCCGTTAGGCAATTCCGTCGTTTTATCCGGCGATTCTGTCGGCAGCATAAAAGTTCCTCCCCTCTCTTTGATGAAGGATGTCGTTCTAGTATGGGCATGAGAAACTCTTTTCATAACAGACATACATGCCGCTCGCGCACCATCAGCGAATGTATTAAAAATCGGCACAGCCGCCTGAAGGTAACCTATTTGAAAGAAGGTTATTCAGGGTAGGAAATGAGGGTTCGGCAAAACATGCGGATAAATAGGGCTTTGCACACTATATCCAGTAAATCAAGCAGTGCTATGATCTATATATTGGTTCGTCAGCGCTCAGATGGTTAATATATGGAAGCAAGCCAATTCCGCACAGAGGCGATGGCATGTGGCGCGACAGTTTACTAAATCTTAAAAAAACGAGTGAGACAGAGAAAAAAGGAGCGCGAATGATGTAGGTTTGGTTTTCTTTTTGATTATGGGCTCCGTTCCATTCGTAGCACAAGATATAGTGCTGTATAATGATGATTACGACTAAATATTGTAAAGCTACATAGATGGATAAACTCGGCTAAAACCGGGAAAACAGGCAGGATCACGGGGCTTTTTAGCGAAGACTGGCGAGAACGCTGAATTTTATGGAGGAGGTTTTTACTAGTGGAAGCAACAGAAGTTAAGCCGCTTGAAGGACTCAGCGAAAAGATTTTTTTGGATCGGTACGCCCGCAAGGACGCCGATACCAATAACACGGAAGTCGGGGACCTGGTCCTCGCTTTGACGAAAGATGACCCGAAGTTTCCGGCTAAGGAAGTCGGCGAAGTAATCGCCCGGCAAGGCCGAAACGTTACGATAAAGCTGCGCAGCGGCGAAGTGATTGAATCCAATCTGGACAAGCTTACCCTCACCAAGGAAAAGACCCCAGGCGAACTGTGGGATCGGTTGGCCAAAGCCATGGCTTCCGTTGAAGGATCGGCTGAGAAGAAGAAAGAGTGGGAGAAGAAGTTCCGCTACATTCTCGACGACTGGAAGCTTGTTCCCGGGGGCCGCATCGCTGCCGGAGCCGGCGCAAGCGAAGAACTGACGCTGTTTAACTGCTACGTTATTCCGTCGCCTCACGACAGCCGGGGCGGCATTATGTCCACCCTGTCGGAAATGACTGAGATCATGTCTCGGGGGGGTGGCGTCGGCATCAACCTGTCTTCTTTGCGTCCCCGTCGTGCCATCGTTCAAGGCGTAAACGGTTCTTCCTCTGGTGCAGTATCCTGGGGCGGTTTGTTCAGCTATACGACCGGCCTCATCGAGCAAGGCGGCAGCCGCCGCGGCGCGCTGATGCTGATGATCAACGACTGGCACCCGGATCTTCTCGACTTCATCACCGTCAAGCAAACCATGGGTCAAATTACCAACGCCAACCTATCGGTATGCGTCAGCAACGGCTTTATGAAGGCGGTAAAAGAGGATCTGGAATGGGAGCTTGTTTTCCCAGATACAACGGAGCCGACCTATAATGAGACCTGGGACGGCGATTTGGCCAAATGGAAAGAAGCCGGCAAGCCGGTGAAAAGCTACCGGACCGTGCGCGCCCGTGAAGTATGGCATACGATCATTGAATCCGCTTGGAAATCGGCTGAACCTGGTGTCGTGTTCATGGAATACTACAACCAAATGTCCAACAGCTGGTACTTCAACCCGATCATCTGCACCAACCCTTGCGGCGAACAAGGCCTTCCGGCTTGGGGCGTTTGCAACCTGTCCGCCGTGAACCTGTCCAAGTTCTACGACGCCGACAAAGGCGATGTGGCTTGGGATGAGCTGGGCACCACTGTCCGCTATTCCACCCGCTTCCTGGACAACGTCATCGACAAAACGCCGTATCATTTTGAAGAAAACCGCATCAACCAACAGGGCGAGCGCCGTGTCGGACTTGGAACCATGGGATTGGCCGAGTTGATGATCAAGCTGAAAATCCGCTACGGCAGCCCGGAATCTCTGATTTTCCTGGATAAGCTCTACGGCTTTATGGCTCGGGAAGCGTACCTGGCTTCCGCTGAAATCGCCGCGGAGAAGGGCTCATTCAAGCATTTTGACACGGAAAAATATTTGCAAAGCGGCTTCATGAAAAACATCGTAAGCGTCTATCCCGAAGTTGGCGAAGCCATTCGTAAAGGCGGCATGCGCAACGTTACCGTCATCACCCAGGCGCCTACCGGCAGCACGGGAACGATGGTGGGCACTTCTACGGGCATCGAGCCGTATTTTGCCTTTGAATATTTCCGTCAAAGCCGTCTGGGCTTCGACAAACAATACGTTCCGATCGCCCAAGAATGGATGGAAAAGAACCCAGGCAAAGAGCTACCGGATTATTACGTCACCTCGATGACATTGTCGGCTGAGGATCATATCCGGGTGCAAGCCGCCATCCAGCGCTGGGTGGACAGCTCCATCTCCAAGACGGCCAACGCTCCCCATGACTTCTCCGTTGAAGATACGAAGCGCCTGTATGAGCTGGCCTTTGATCTGGGCTGCAAAGGCGTAACCATCTACCGTGACGGCAGCCGCAACGAGCAAGTCCTGTCCACGGAGAAGAAGGAAGACAAGAAAGAGGACAAAGCGGTCGCCAATGAAGAGAAAACTGCCGAAACTGTTGCTAAGGAAGCTATCGACACCGCTTTGGCAGCGACTCCCGCGCCGAGTACAAAGGTTATCGATAAGGAATACAAACGCCGCCCGCAAATTTTGCGTGGTGCGACTTATAAGATCAACACACCGTTCGGCATGGCGTACATCACCATCAACGATTTGAACGGAGCGCCGGGTGAAATCTTCCTGAACGTGGGCAAAGCCGGCTCCGACGTCTTCGCAATGGCGGAAGCTTTGGGTCGCGTCTGCACCCTGTTCCTCCGCTACGGCGACCACGGCAACAAGGTGAACCTGCTGATCAAGCACCTGAAGGGCATCGGCGGCTCCGGCGCCATCGGCTTTGGCGCCAACCGCGTTGAATCCATCGCCGACGCGGTAGCGAAAGCGCTGGAGATTCACATCGCCAGCGGCAACGATATCCCGGTGGTGCAGGTGAAGAGCCATGCTGCTGCTGCCGTTAGCGTCCCGTCCGTAGACGACCATGATCACGATGGTCATGACCACGACCACGCCGAAGCTGACAGTAAGGACATTTGCCCAAGCTGCGGATCGTTTGCTCTGGTGAACGCAGAAGGATGTAAGAACTGCACCAACTGCGGATATAGTAAGTGCTCGTAAGTTAGTACGGTTTATTAGCAAATAGAATGTGATGTGTGCGGTGTCATAAATAATGAGAAAAAATTTCGAATTAGTGAGAAAAAAACTCCATAATTAATGATAACTGCATATTTATACAATGCTATACATTCATTTGTGCCGTAGACTGACCGCTGATGAAATTGAAACGTATTTTGCTGTTGTTTCAGACTTTAATAAATCAACCATCGTACAACGTATTGAACAATTTTACAAAGATGCCGTCCTATGGTGCCTACTATAGGATGGCGTTTTTTTTTGGAGGGACATTACTAAATGTTTTTTACTGTATAAAATCATGTATATTTGGAAATGGCTTTGGAATCGAATTCATTAATGAAAAGAAGGAGCACATCACCTCTTGAAAAAGCTACTACATAGCCCAAAGATGTACGCTGACGAAAGTTTAAGTGGATTTCTTATTAGAGCAGTACAAGATGTATATCCTCTTAACTTCATACATTCTGAATTCGATCAATTTAAGAATTTAAAGAGTTGGAGGCCTACAAATTACAATTTGGACGTTAGAGAATTATCACAAAACGACTTGAACTTCATTACAACACTACTCTGGATTAATAAAAAAGATATGGAAAAAATGATGCTAACTACTCTTGATTCAACGAACGGATATTATCAATTTTTCGATACAAAAGCACATATATCTTCAATTTCCATTCTAAAAGCAAAAGTTTGTCCTTACTGTTTAAGGGAGAAAGAATATTTTCGAAAAATTTGGCACCATATGAATGTTTCGGCATGCCCCTATCATGGTTGTTTATTAATCGATAAATGTTTAAATTGTAGTAAATCAATTACATGGCAAAGTGCAAACATTCTAAAGTGTGAATGTGGCTTCGCTCATAAGTTAGCAGAACCAAATATTGCTTCTAGCGAGTGTATAATGCTCTCCACCTTGGTGTACCAGAAAGTTGGCCTCATTGCGAAAAGACCAATAGAGTTAAATAACTTCTTTATTGATGCAGTATTAATCGAATTCGACGATATATTTTTCTTATTAGCTTCATTTATCGGAGAAATTCAATTTAGATCACAATTCACGAGTTCGAAAGCCTCAATTCATAAAGTTGCGATTATCCAAAAACAAGTTATGGAAATTTTAATAAACTGGCCGTTGGGTTTTCACCAGTTCTTAAATGAAAAAAGAACGAAATCTGGTGAAGATAATGCTGAAAGGATACTTAGTAGTTTTGGAAATTTTTATATACAATTGAAGAGAGATCGAAGAAACAGTTATTTATTTTTGGCAAAGGAGTTTATAAACTACCTCCTCATTAATATAAGCTCTTTTTTTGCTAGTCCCAATTTCTCCAAAATCGTTAATCAATTTGAAACATTGATTTTAACTGGTCAAAATGCTTTGAAGTATTTTGGCGTCTCAAGAAGGACGTTGATTAATTTAATCAAAGCTTGCGAAGTTGATGGTATGATAGTTGAATATGATGGAGAAACATGGATACACGTTACAAAAACTAGTGCTGATCAATATCTCGAGAAAAAAAGAATGATGTATTTAACAAAACAAGAAGCCCAGGATTATCTTAATGTCGGATATAAGTGCATCACTGATTTATTGAATAAGGGAATAATTACGTTCTCAAATGATGTGCATAAAAACATGATAGAGAAAGATATGTTAGATCAATTATCAATTAATTTAGAAAATTCAATAGTGGTTAAAGAAGATGCAGATTTAGTTACATTCGACAAAGCAATTCCACAGATTTATGGGTTTACTGATGGTGATGTAGTTAAATTTATTTTGAGTAGAGAAATTACCCCAAGGGGTAAAAGTACAAGGAGAGGAATAAAGTCGCTTTTATTTGATCGGAATGAGGTAAGCGAGTTTTTAAATCATCAATCTAAGAATGTCATAGGGAACTTACTTTTAACAGCAGATGTTGCTAGGATTCTTAAAGTTAAAACGACCACTATTGATTTCTGGGTATTGCTAGGTATCTTGAAATGTGCTGAGAAGGATAAAATTTATGGTAAATTATTTTTCCCACATGAGGTGCGTCAATTTGATGAAAGTTACATAACAGTCACACAATTAAAAGATCTCAAAATAGGGTTAAAAGAAAAAATCTCTGCTTCTTTTTTGATAAAGAAAGGAATTGTTCCAGTTACAGGTGGGAAGGAAATTGGAGAAAGGACCTATTTGTTTAAAAGAGTTGAGGTTATGGAATTAATAAGTAACTTAATGAGGGTAAAGGAATTGTCATTAAGTTAAGCTCTAAAATAGGAATGACCATAGAAATGGAATCCGAAACGGCATGGGATAGAGCCCTGAGCCGTTTGTTTTTATGTCCAGTCCTTTATCGAAAACCTGTTCCTTAACTAATGATTTTAATGTAGTGGACCTATTTTTGTTATTCGTTTTTATTACCTATGAAAGAGCTGGTACTATTGTTGGGGCTTAACCAATTTGTAAAATAACTCTGACCTATCTTTGATAATAAATTTGAAGGGAATTCAAAGTAGTAGATTTTATGAGTTGGAACTCAAATCATATCTTGAACTATAAAGAGATCCAACTGAAGACTGATGTTTGTGTATCATCAAAAATGTTAATACTTTTATCATAAATTATGAAAAACTAACTGAGGAGTTAAGCAAATGCCGTACAAACCAGCACGCAAAATTATGCCTAAAAGAAAAGGCTTCCGTGGAAAAGAACCATTTCTTAAAACTGGCGATATGATTCATTGGGAAAGTTTTCTTGAAAGGAACTACATTAGATTAGCTGACTTTGATCTGCAAGTTGATGAGATTTTTTATCAACCTGTCTGTATTCATTACACATTGAATGGTAAGAAACATAGGTATTTTCCGGATTTCAAAATAATCTTAAAAGATGGTCGTGTTTTCATTATTGAGGTGAAAGCTCTTCGGTTTAAGAACAATCCGTCAAATATTATTAAGTATGAAGTCGGTAGAAAGTATTGCGAAGCTCATAGGTGGTACTACGAAGTATTCACAGAGGAGGAAATAAACCCAAGGTATTTACAAACCAATCTTTCATTACTTCGTCATCTAGGTAGTCAAGAAGTAACGGATAATATTATGGACCATGTTTTGAAGCAATTGCAGTCAAAAACAGAAATGTATCTTTTTGAATTGAGGGAGTCTTGTGCAGAAATTGATGAAGAAAGCTTCTATAAGGCTGTTTATCAATTGATTTACCTACAAGAGATTTCAACAGATCTAGTTAATGTAAAGCTATCTGACGAATCCATTTTACATTTTTCAGTTGATGAGGGGAGAAGTTCATGCTCATAGATTTCAAGTATGGCACGCAGTTTCGAATTGGAACGAACATATATGAAGTGCTCCGGCACAGAGAAGATGACGTTGAATTGCTTAATATAACTTATGACGCAAAGGAATTACTGTCTCTTAATGAAATCTTGAGTGCTTACAATGAGAAAAGGTTAATTATTTTGAATGAAGGTCAAGACACTGTCGTAATTGAATACAGTACAAAAGATTATAATGATGTTCAAATCGATATAATGGAGAAACGGTATAATGCGATTGAGCCAATTATTGAAAGGGAAATTAAGCCATCACAGATAAAGATTTATGCTGAAAACTATCCAGAGGAATTAAAGCCAAATGGCTCGATCTCTCCCGCGTCAATTTATAGATGGTTAGATCTATGGTATAAGCGTGAGAACAAATTTGATTTAATTCCTCAAACGAGGGGACCAAAAGATAGACGAGTCTCTACAGAAGTAATGACTGAAGTGTCTCGCATTATATTGAAATATGGTAGGAAAGTGGAATACGTTACTATTAAAGACGAATATGATGTGTTGGATGCTGAAATAAAAAATATTAATTTGACCAGAGAAGCTCACGAGCAGCTGGGGATTATTTCAGAATCGACATATCGAAGAATACGAAAGAAATCAGTAGATACATATGAGCGCGATAAAGAACACATGGGGGAAAATCAAGCGGATTTGAAGCATAATGGTGTGCATTCAAATTCACGAGCAACACGTCCACTTGAATGTATGGAATGTGACTGGACTCCGATTGACTGTTTAATTGTAGATTTTGAACTTGACGAATTATTTCGTCCGGTACTCATGTACGGAATGGATCAGGCAGTGGGAGAACCGATGGGATTTCATATCATTTTTAAAAAGGAGCCTGATGCTGGTGATTGGAAACAATTAATTTTACATTGCATATTGCCAAAGACTGGATTAAAAGAGTTGTACCCACGGGTTGAAAAAAATTGGACGGCTTATGGTGTCCCTCAATCAATACTTTTGGATAATGCAAAGGTGAACGACGCGAAAGAGGTAGAGGAGGTGTGTTCAGCTCTTCGTATCGGCCTTAGATATTGCGAAGTAGCATCCGGTCATCAAAAAGGTTCCGTTGAACATGCACTAGGAAATCTAAATCACAAAGCATTTCAAGGATTAGTTGGTTCCCTTTTTTCAAATCCTACAGAAAGAGGACAATATGACTCAGCAGCGAAAGCGGTAGTTGATATTAAAGGATTGTATCATATCGCACACATAGCAATTGTTGACATGGTCGCCAACAATTTTAATAGAGGGGAGAACATCCAAGGGGTTCCAGAACATTTATGGGCTAAAGGCTTAAAAGAAATGAAGATCCATCCTCGATTACCTGCAAATCGTCAGTATTTAGAATTACTCTTCTCTTCAAACAGTGATACACGCTCCGTCGGTCCTCGTGGAATATTAATCATGGGGCATCACTTTTTTAGCGATGAATTAAATGAACTAAGAAAGCGATTGGAACGTGAAGGTAGAAGTCGTGAAGTATTGATTCGCTATGGCTCTGATTTAAGGGCTATTTATGTAAAAGACGAATTCAATAAACGTTATATTGAAGCCTTTATTAAGAGTGGAGGCCTGGAACGGAAAAAGATGGACAAGAATACCCTGATCCATGCAGAGTTGCTAGCATATCTGTCAAATAAAGATGGTAGTGCTTATAATGACTATGATTCTTCGCTACAAGGCAGGGCTAGATTAAACGTTGAAGAGATTCAAAAAGAATGCAAATTAGAATATCAAGGGATTCATAGAAGAAAAAGAAGGGAAGCAGCGGCCAATGAGACTGTAGCCAGTGCAATTAAAGGTGTACCTATCGAACAACTTCCTGGACTTGCAGAAGCCATGAATATATCTATTCTAAATCCTGAGGAAAGTAGCAGAGGTATAAAGTCTTCTAAATCAGTTAATAATCAGGATGAAACTATTATTGAAAAACCCGAACCTGGTGCCTTGCAAGTTGGCAACATTGATCTAGATAAAATTGCAGACAGTTGGGGGAGTGGGCAAAAGGAGATATGTTAATTGGATTTTGAACGATTAGATGGAAAAGCACCTGATTCAAAGGAATTGAAAAGACGTGTTGAGCATGTCAAAAAGATCATTGTCCATCACCCAAAGTATGAAAATCTGCTTGAGGAGATGGAAACGATCATGGATTTGTCGGAGGACTCCGTTAGTCCAGATTGTTTATACATTTTTGGGCCAACAGGTGCAGCGAAGAGTACGGTAACCAGGGAATTCACGGCTAGATATCCTCGTGATACTAAAGAAACGGATGATCGAGAATATACGCATATTCCAGTATTAAGGGTAGTCGTTCCTCCAAAAGCAACACCGAGAATGCTTGCATCGAAAGTGCTAGAAGATATGGGGGATCCCTTCAGCCATAAAGGATCCGAATCTGAGTTGACCAGTCGTATCCATCACTTTGTCAAGGAACTTGGGATTAAAGTAATAATTTTTGACGAGTTCCAGCATCTAATTGATGCAGACACCGAATATGTGTTAGCGACAGCATCAAACTGGGTTAAAACATTTACCGAAGAAATTGGCATTGCTGTTATTCTCTGTGGAATGCCGGAATCAGTAAAAGTTTTTATTAGCAATCCCCAATTGGATCGAAGATTCTGTAATAAAGTTGCGTTTGAAGCTTTCGCATATGGTACCGTTGAGGAGATTCTTACTTTTAGAGTATTTCTTCAAAAAGTTGATAAATTGCTTCCTTTTGCTGAATTGGCGAATCTAGCTGATCCGTTAATGGCAGATAAACTGTACTTTATTTCGATGGGGATACCTTTTTATGTAATGAAGTTACTTGAATATGCAACCTATATCGCTGCTAAAATGGGCGCGGATAAAATAGCTGAACCACATTTGGCGAAGGCACTTCTGAAAGTAAAACAAGTGGCTAGACCATTTGTTGCAAATCCCTTTGCAGAAATTAATTTTGATTTAGAAGCAGCACTTGGAACTGAGAATGATGCGATGAACAAGTACAAAGAGAAACTGATGATTAAAAGGAAAAAGGGAAGAAACTTACAGAAAGCTCAAGGACCATCGCTAAATGTCTAAAAGGTAACAAAT